>JAIRYI010000022.1 GCA_031267815.1 Desulfarculales bacterium
TCAATGTCGCTGAAATTAGGCTGATGCATAGTCTACCTCCCTTGAGAATAAAGAAAGTATACAAAAAAATCAGACCAATGACGATCGCAAATGACCCATTTAATCAGCGCTTCCCTAAGTGTGCAGGTATCTTCATACAACGACCTGATATCGGTAGTGTCCGGGAAGTAGATGGGGATGGCAATTCTTCGGGCCATGCGAGGCCCAATTCCCCGCGCTTCTCTGGCGTGAATTGACGCAATGCTACAAGTACACTTCGCAAAGCATCTGTGGAGATTTGACACGTCTTGTCTAAAGGAACAGAATCCGTGAACCATTCGTAGTCGGCTCGATCCCGGTTCACAGCCTCGGCAATTCTGGCTGCCGTCCCTTGATAGGTCACCTCCGCGATAGACTGCTTATGCGTTCGGACTCTCGGACGTCGCGGAGCTGTCGGTTAACCCTGGCCTTCTCCTCACGCAGATTTTGAAGGCGTTCTTCAAGTTCCAGGCATTCGCTTTTGGCACGATCTTCGTTCCATTCATTATTTTTTTGGAGAATGCCACCAACGCTGGATTCCAGAGAACGGCGCTACTCAAACCCACTGCCAAGCAGATTGATGCAGAGGGGACGCAACTCGTCTGGGACTAACCCTTCAAGAACCTGAAGCGCGCGGGGCGTTTTCGCTGTGATGAGCGTTCGCTGTCCCGTGGCAAGCAGATGGCAAATCAGATTAGCAATTGTATGAGATTTTCCGGTGCCCGGCGGTCCTTGCACGAGTACGCCGCTTGCAGCTCGAATCTTATTAACAATGCGGCTTTGTTCATCGTTCGATGGCTTGGGAAAGAAGACCTCACCATTGAATGCAACGGTTGCCTCTTCCAGCTCAGTTGACGATTCGAAGCCGTCCTTCTTACTAATTTCCGCTAAGTCCGCAAATTCGCCCGGAATGTCTTCGCCGTACTCGATCTGCGCCTTGATCCGTTTTAAGGCTTCGGTAAGACCTTTGGCGGACCGTTTTCGCAGGATCAAAGCCGGAGCATATTCCACGATAGGCTTCGCCGAGGCGCGGATATTCTTTTTTTCCAGCGAGTCGTCATAATCGCCTTGTGAGTTAATCGAATGTACCAAGGCCTGAAGGACGCCTTCGACACAACCTTTTTCCCAAGGATCGTCTTCGGCTGCGGCCAATGTTCCTCTTCGCGCCCCCATGCCTGCGTGAAGCAGCCTCGCTCACGGGGAACGCTCGACACCCAAAGAATCTTCTCGTATTCGGCAATGTCGCGGATCAGTTTTGCACGCAAATTTGCCAGTCGCAGCAGAAAATCCACCAAGCGAATGGCTTTTTCATTGGCGTCCTGAAAATTCGAGGAGTTCATTCCGCCTTGAGATTGCCCTGGAACTCAAGCCTGCCCGGACAGGGACTGAGTTTCCTCATTCATGCTGCCCCCGCGGTAGCCCAAAATATCCAAGGCTGTGTAGGTGAAGCCTATTTCCCGGAAACGGGCGTAAATCAGGCGGCGCAGATTCGGGGATGAGGCCAGGCGGGTAAGACCCGCCTCGTCGGTTTCAATCCGGGCCACCGGGCCGTGATAACGCACCCTCACCTGGTAAAAGCCCTGGTCAAGCAGAAACTGTTCCGCCCGATCCACCATGCCGAGGCGGGAGGCGGTAATCATCTCCCCATAGGGGAAGCGGGAGGCCAGGCAGGCGAAAGGAGCCTTGTTCCAGGTGGGCAGACCCATTTGCCGGGAAAGTTTTCTGATTTCTTCCTTGGTTAGTCCGGCCTGACGCAGAGGGCTTAATATCCCCTGCTCGGCCACGGCCTTAAGGCCGGGCCGATAGTCGCCTTCGTCGTCCCGGTTGGAGCCTTCCGCCACCTGGGTGATGCCGCGGCCGCGGGCAATGGCCCATATTTTATGAAACAGTTCATTTTTGCACAGATAGCAGCGGTGGGGGGGGTTATGGGCAAAGCCCTCGATCTCCATCTCTTCGGAATCGCAGATCTCCTGGGCAATGCCCCGTTGGGCGCAGAAAGCCCGGGTCTGACTCAGTTCCCGTTCCGGGAAGGAACAGGAGCGGGCGGTGACCGCCAGCACCCGTTCTCCCAGAAGAGAGTGGGCCACATGGAGAAGAAAAGTGGAGTCAACCCCGCCGGAAAAAGCCACCGCCAGACTGTCCAGAGACGTCAGGCTGTCTTTAAGGCGGGTTAATTTCTGATTCATGGCCTATATACCCATCCCCCTTAATCAGCCGGGCGGCTGTTTATTTTCCCTGAGCAATTAAATCGGCGATGGCTTTAGCCCGATCGCCCGCGTTGGGATGGCTGGACAGCAGCCCCAGCAACCCTCCGCTTCCTCCCAATCCCAATTGATCAATCTTCTGCAGGGCGGTGACTCCAGCCTGCTGGTTGCGTTTATACTGGCGCAGCAGATTGTAGCCATAGACGTCAGCGGCGCTTTCCTGGCTCTGGGAGAACTGGGCGTTGATCACCGCTTCCAATATATCCCCCAGTATCGAATCGCTTAAGACCGTGACCGTGCCTCCGGCGGCGGCGGCGGCCTCACGGCCCCCGGCGGCTATATAAGCCACCCGCATGGCGTCCATGACATCTCCATCTTTCACATGGCCGATTTCATGGCCCAGCACAAAAAAAAGTTCGTCGTCGTTCAGTAAATCCATCAGGCCGGAATAAACCCGGATGGAACCGTCGGGAGAGGCGTTGGCGTTGACGTCATTGGTGAGATAGACTTTAAAATTCAATTTCAGGCCGTCGGCGTTCTCCATCCCTTTCATGATTTTGGCCAGACGCTGGTTATAGGGATTGTTGCCGGGGGCCACTTTATTTTCTCTGTCGCCCAAGGCCCGCATAGCCTGCGCCGCCTTTATTAGATCCTCATCGGTCACCGTTATCGCGGCCGCGGCATTGGCCCCAGCTCCCATCAGCCGGCCCGCGTCAAAGGCCCAGGCGGAAGAAACAGATCCCAAAGTCAGGGCCAGGGAAGCCAAAAGTAAAAACCTGATTTTCATTGTACCCTCCGTAATAATATCAATTAGTTAAATGGCAATTAAAGCGCGCTCCTATTGGAGCCGGCTCAAGACGCTCAAGAGACGGCGGGAGCGGCCAGGACAGCATTAATCAGCGTTTTCCTGACAACAGAATCGCCCCGGCAAATTGTACATCCAATCCGATTGGATTCAAAGGGAAAAAAGGCTGCAAATCTATTTCAATAAATCAGACGAAAAAGCGAAATTTTTATTGGCGTTGCGCCATGCTGAGAGGTATAGTTAAATCATAAGTTAATGGTAAAGAAAAAATGCGTGGTTGCCTGGGCTTAAAGCCTGGGAGAGATGGGAGGGCTGTCCGAATTCCCAAACGGGTGTGAGGCTTGAAAAGGCTAATCGGCAGACAGCTTCCGCTCCGGGAAGCCGTAAAAAATTGTAAAAATTTACAAGTTGTTTTAATGGCTTAACCATTCCGGAGGACTGGCGGCGCTAAAAAAGCGCAAAAAGTTGTTTTTGCCTGTTGACGGAACCGGCGCGTTTCGGTATTATCCGTCTCACACCGCAAGTCACGCCCCTTAAGGCCGTTTGAAGCGCGGTGGGAACGCTCTTAAGCAAGGGCGGGAAAGATTGAGGTTAAAGAAACAGATTTTTTCTTTTTCCTATTGACAAGCGAATCGGGATTTGGTAAATAATGGGTTCGCAAGTTTGTTCTCTGAAAAATGAATAGCGATAAGAAGGCGCCGATAGACGGGTTCAATAGTTGATTATATCCGAAAAAACCCTGAGGGCTTTAAGCCCGCGGGAAATTTTTAATCGGAGAGTTTGATCCTGGCTCAGAACGAACGCTGGCGGCGGGCCTAACACATGCAAGTCGAACGAGAAAGTTCCCGCTTGCGGGAGCGAGTAAAGTGGCGCACGGGTGAGTAACGCGTGGTTAATCTGCCTTTAAGTCGGGAATAACGTGCCGAAAGGCGCACTAATACCGGATAGGACCACGATGTCTGCGGACATTGAGGTGAAAGGGGGCTTTTCGAAGCTCCCGCTTAAAGATGAGACCGCGTCCCATTAGCTTGTTGGTGAGGTAACGGCTCACCAAGGCCGCGATGGGTAGCTGATTTGAGAGAATGATCAGCCACACTGGAACTGACACACGGTCCAGACTCCTACGGGAGGCAGCAGTGAGGACTATTGCGCAATGGGGGAAACCCTGACGCAGCCACGCCGCGTGGGTGATGAAGGCCTTCGGGTCGTAAAGCCCTGTCAGATGGAAAGAAACCCCCATGGGTTAATACCCCGTGGGATTGACGGTACCATCAAAGGAAGCACCGGCTAACTCCGTGCCAGCAGCCGCGGTAATACGGGGGGTGCAAGCGTTGTTCGGAATTACTGGGCGTAAAGGGCGCGTAGGCGGTTTGGTAAGTTAGACGTGAAAGCCCTCGGCTTAACCGGGGAAGTGCGTTTAATACTGCCAGACTTGAGTCTCGGAGGGGGTTGTGGAATTCCTGGTGTAGAGGTGAAATTCGTAGATATCAGGAGGAACACCGGCGGCGAAGGCGGCAACCTGGACGATGACTGACGCTGATGCGCGAAAGCGTGGGGAGCAAACAGAATTAGATACTCTGGTAGTCCACGCTGTAAACGGTGTTCACTAGGCGTAGCGGGTATTGACCCCTGCTGTGCCGAAGCTAACGCATTAAGTGAACCGCCTGGGGACTACGGCCGCAAGGCTAAAACTCAAAGGAATTGACGGGGGCCCGCACAAGCGGTGGAGCATGTGGTTTAATTCGACGCAACGCGAAGAACCTTACCTGGGCTTGACATCCTCTGACATCCCATGAAAGTGGGCTTTCACTTCGGTGACAGAGAGACAGGTGCTGCATGGCTGTCGTCAGCTCGTGTCGTGAGATGTTGGGTTAAGTCCCGCAACGAGCGCAACCCCTATTGCCAGTTGCCAGTATTAAGTTAGGCACTCTGACAAGACTGCCTCGGTTAACGAGGAGGAAGGTGGGGATGACGTCAAGTCCTCATGGCCCTTATGTCCAGGGCTACACACGTGCTACAATGGCCGGTACAAAGGGCCGCAATATCGTAAGATGGAGCTAACCCCATAAAGCCGGTCTCAGTTCGGATTGGAGTCTGCAACTCGACTTCATGAAGTTGGAATCGCTAGTAATCCCGGATCAGCATGCCGGGGTGAATACGTTCCCGGGCCTTGTACACACCGCCCGTCACACCACGAAAGCCTGTTGTACCAGAAATGGCTGGGCCAACCCGCAAGGGAGGCAGGTCCTTAAGGTATGGCCGGTGATTGGGGTGAAGTCGTAACAAGGTAGCCGTTGGGGAACCAGCGGCTGGATCACCTCCTTTCTAAGGAGTCACAAGCGTTTGCCTCGCGGTTTATCCGTATGGGGCAAACATTTAAGCACTTCTAAGGTCAATACGTTTATCGGCGTCTTACGCTATTCATTCTTCAGGGAACAAGCGTTTGTTCTTTTATAATGTAGGGGTTAATCTGGCCCAATGATTATGAGCGGGCAACAGAGCCTGATAATGGGCCTATAGCTCAGCAGGTTAGAGCGCACGCCTGATAAGCGTGAGGTCGAAAGTTCAAGTCTTTCTAGGCCCACCACGTTTGAGTCAAGGGGGTGTAGCTCAGTTGGGAGAGCGCCTGTTTTGCACGCAGGAGGCCATCGGTTCGATTCCGTTCACCTCCACCAGTCGTGGAGAAGGGCGGATTAAGTTGCAATGGAAGTTTTCCGGTATGAGCGGGGGCGGAGTTTTCGTCCCCGGCTATGGCGGAAAAAGCCAGATAGAGTTCTTTGAAAATAAAATAGAGTTAAGAAGCGTTCTTTCCGACACTTAAGTTGAGTCTTAAAGAGTTTTTTCAAGATTTTGAACAAGTTACTAAGGGCATACGGTGGATGCCTTGGCGTCGGACGGCGATGAAAGACGTGGTAGGCTGCGATAAGCCTCGGGGAGCCGTCAAGCAGGCTTTGATCCGGGGATTTCTGAATGGGGAAACCCGCATGAAGTAATGTTCATGCATGGCTGGATGAATTCATAGTCCAGTACAGGCTAACGGGGGGAAGTGAAACATCTCAGTACCCCCAGGAAGAGAAAGCAAGCGCGATTCCCTCAGTAGCGGCGAGCGAACAGGGATAAGCCCAAACCTCTGTGGTGCAAGCGTGCAGGCGTTGCCACAGGGGGGTCGTGGGATTCCGTTGGAGGAAGCTGCAAATTCCTCGGGAAGTTACCAAGCTGATTTATAGCAGAAGGAGTTGGGAAACTCCGCCACAGAGAGTGAAAGCCTCGTAAGCGAAATGGATCAGCCTTCCTGAATGGAACACCCAAGTACGGCGGGACACGTGAAACCCCGCTGGAATTTGCGAGGACCATCTCGCAAGGCTAAATACGTGCCGACGACCGATAGCGAACCAGTACCGTGAGGGAAAGGTGAAAAGTACCCCGTTTAGGGGAGTGAAATAGTACCTGAAACCGTATGCTTACAAGCAGTGGGAGGACGTTCATAGTTTACTATGAGTCTGACCGCGTGCCTTTTGCATAATGAGTCTGCGAGTTACTTTATGTGGCGAGGTTAAGCCGTTAGGTGTAGCCGTAGGGAAACCGAGTCTTAAATGGGCGAATTAGTCGCGTGAAGTAGACCCGAAGCCAAGTGATCTATCCATGGCCAGGTTGAAGCTCCGGTAACACGGAATGGAGGACCGAACCAGTATGGGTTGAAAACCGTTTGGATGAGCTGTGGATTGGAGTGAAAGGCTAATCAAACTTGGTGATAGCTGGTTCTCCCCGAAATATATTTAGGTATAGCCTCGGGTGATGAGTGGCGGGGGTAGAGCACTGAATGAGCTAGGGCTCCTAACAGAGTACCAAACTCAATCAAACTTCGAATACCGCCAACTTTAGCCCGGGAGTCAGGCTGCGGGAGATAAGTTCCGTAGGCAAAAGGGAAACAACCCAGATCGCCGGTTAAGGCCCCTAAGTGCGCGCTAAGTGGAAAAGGATGTGGGAATGCACAGACAGCCAGGATGTTGGCTTAGAAGCAGCCATCATTTAAAGAAAGCGTAATAGCTCACTGGTCAAGTGATCCTGCGCCGAAAATGTAACGGGGCTTAAGCGCGCCGCCGAAACCGCGAGATGTTTATACATCGGTAGGGGAGTATTCTGTACAGGGATGAAGCTGGACCGTGAGGACCAGTGGACCTATCAGAAGAGCATATGCAGACATGAGTAGCGACAAAGCGGGTGAGAAACCCGCTCGCCGGAAGCCTAAGGTTTCCTGAGTAAAGCTAATCTTCTCAGGGTTAGTCGGTCCCTAAGCCCAGGCCGAAAGGCGTAGGCGATGGGAAGCGGGTTAATATTCCCGCACCACCAGTCCACCGTTATTACCGACGGGGGGACGCAGAAGGATAGGTCAGCCTGGAGAGGGCCGCAAGGCGCCAGGTGTAAGCAGGTAGGCTGGAGAGACAGGCAAATCCGTTTCTCCTTAAAGCTGAGATGTGAATACGAGAGGCTTGCCTCATAAAGTGATTGAGTCCATACTGCCAAGAAAAGCCTCTAGGGAGGGGGATTGGTGACCGTACCGCAAACCGACACAGGTAGGCAGGGTGAGTAACCCAAGGCGCTTGAGAGAACTTCGGCTAAGGAACTCGGCAAAATTATACCGTAACTTCGGGAGAAGGTATGCCCTTTTTCGTCATGAGCTTCGCGCTCGGCAGCGAAGGAGGGCCGCAGAGAAATGGGGATAGCGACTGTTTACTAAAAACACAGGACTCTGCTAAGTCGCAAGACGACGTATAGGGTCTGACGCCTGCCCGGTGCTGGAAGGTTAAGGGGAGAGGTTATCGCAAGAGAAGCCTTGAACCGAAGCCCCAGTAAACGGCGGCCGTAACTATAACGGTCCTAAGGTAGCGAAATTCCTTGTCGGGTAAGTTCCGACCTGCACGAATGGCGTAACGACTTTCCCACTGTCTCAGCCGGAGACTCAGCGAAATTGTAGTGGCGGTGAAGATACCGTCTACCCGCAGCAAGACGGAAAGACCCCGTGCACCTTTACTATAGCTTGACATTGGTTTTAGGGCTATCATGTGTAGGATAGGTGGGAGGCTTTGAAGCCGGGACGCTAGTTTCGGTGGAGCCACCCTTGAAATACCACCCTTGATATCTTTGGAATCTAACCTTGACCCGTGATCCGGGCCGGGGACAGTGTCTGGTGGGTAGTTTGACTGGGGCGGTCGCCTCCTAAAGAGTAACGGAGGCGCGCGAAGGTTCCCTCAGGCTGATTGGAAACCAGCCGCAGAGCGTAAAGGCATAAGGGAGCTTGACTGCGAGACTGACAAGTCGAGCAGGTACGAAAGTAGGTCTTAGTGATCCGGTGGTCCCGCATGGAAGGGCCATCGCTCAACGGATAAAAGGTACGCCGGGGATAACAGGCTTATCTCCCCCAAGAGTTCACATCGACGGGGAGGTTTGGCACCTCGATGTCGGCTCATCGCATCCTGGGGCTGGAGTTGGTCCCAAGGGTATGGCTGTTCGCCATTTAAAGCGGTACGTGAGCTGGGTTTAAAACGTCGTGAGACAGTTTGGTCCCTATCTGCTGTGGGCGCAGGATATTTGAGGAGATCTGTTCCTAGTACGAGAGGACCGGAATGGACGAACCACTAGTGTTCCAGTTGTTTCGCCAGAAGCACCGCTGGGTAGCTATGTTCGGAACGGATAACCGCTGAAAGCATCTAAGCGGGAAGCCAACTCCAAGATTAGATATCCCTCCTCTTTATGAGGCTGAAGGACCCTTGAAGACCACAAGGTTGATAGGCTGGAGGTGTAAGCGCAGTAATGTGTTTAGCTTACCAGTACTAATAGTCCGTGAGACTTGTTCTTTAATTTCTTATTAAAGCTCTTTATAGGCTCAGCTTAAGGGCCGGAAAATGAACGCTTCTTGACACCGTATTTGATCGCCTTCAAGTTTCCGGTGGCGATAGCGGGGAGGTCACACCTGTTCCCATCCCGAACACAGAAGTTAAGCTCCTCAGCGCCGATGGTACTGCAGCCGACGGTTGTGGGAGAATAGGACGTTGCCGGATTTTATTTTGTCAAGCCGTTTACAGCTTCACGCTGTAAACGGCTTGACTTTTTTGTTGAATATGCGATGGTCTAAAGCGAATATGCTATGAGTACAAAACGGGATTGGCCTGATAAAATATCATCCAGAGTTCATTTCATAAATCACCTTCCAGATGATTTATGAGGATCACATTGCCCAAAAGCTGAAGTTTTGGGATCATCCCCGCCGCTATGGCGGCGCGCCGGACACTATGTCCGGCGTTAGAAGGCATTTCATAAATGACTTACAGACATAACTTCATATCAAGGAGAGTAAAATGACCGCGCCTTCTGATGATGGATTAAAAACAGCGAGTGTTTTTTTACGGAGCTTCACTGTCATAGGTATGATTGGGATTGTTTTTTTTATCCCGTTTTGCCTGATGTCGGGCGTTATGGCGGGTGTGGTCTTATCAATTGCCCTCATCTTACCTTTTATCTCCTGCCTCTTAAGCTTTTCCGCCTCCGGCGCGGAGCCGGACCATTCTGGACGGATGGTTATGATTATTTTAAACAGCTTGCTGCTTTTGGGCATCGTTGTTTTTTTTATTAACACCGGCTGGCTTAGCAGCAGTGACGGCATGTTTATATTTACAGTCGTGGTTGCTCCGATTGCGGTTAATCTGCTTTTACTGATAATTATGTGCGGTATGGACAGTACAGAGAACCCTTCCGTTGTAGGTAGGCCCGCGCCCGGCAAAGAACTGATCCGCGATTCAAATGATTCAGACTACCTTGGAGGATGAACACTTTTTTCTTTAACGTCTCATCCCAGAGAGAGAAAATGCCAATGCCTTCCGCCGCTGACCTGATAAAAGTAATGAAAATTATCTTGCGCGCCGTTGCTATCACAGGTATGGCGGTGTAGGGGGATCCTGTGTTGTAACCTTTTTCGCCTCCCTTGCCGTCAATTATAGGCAGACAGGGCCTATTGTTTGCAACATCTTGATATTTTTAGTTATCATTGGCTTTAACTTTGCTGCCAGCGACGGCGCTCCCGAATTCGCCAGCCCCTTTTTTTTGTTTGCGGCCATTCCGGTTTTGATTAACCTGATATTATTGATAATATGTGCTGTCTTGAACCGAAAAGAAAACCCTCACGCTTGAAGCGCGATTAACACCGGTTCTTACACTCTTAGAAAGTGTTATACATGCCCACTATTATGTAACATTTAAAAATGTACACTTTAGCAGCCCAAGCCGCCGGGCACAATTGACCAGAAATATCAGGGAAGTTAAAAATCGCATTCGGGGATTTATATTTTGCCACGGTCTCAAGGAACCGGTCAAACTAAGCGGCTGGAGCCGCCAGGCGGTTGCCCCGTTTCAGACCATGGAGTTGGAGCCTTACTGAAATCTTTGCCGGCGAGCGCTTTAGCAGCGCCGAACAATTATCCAGCTATACCTTGGTCTTTGCCCAGTAGCGCGCCGTAGTAGAGGCAGCTTTATAGCGCGGACCCGGGTAAACGGGCGGCAAATAATTTACCCGTCTGATACTATTGACTTCAGCTATATTGCCTGGAGACGGATTGTAATGAAAAGCCAGCAACTATTGTTGATAAACGAGGAATTGGAATATTCCCTTCAGCTTATGAATGGAGATGCAGGGGATATTTTGCCGTGTCTTCCTGATGCCAGCGTGGATTTAATAATTACCTCCCCCCCATATGCGGATCAGCGTAAAAATGTCTACGGCGGGATTCATGCTGACAGGTATGTTGAGTGGTTTGTACCCATTGCCGGTGAACTCCTGCGGGTTTTGAAGCCAAGCGGTTCCTTTATCCTTAATATCAAAGAGCGAGTGCTTAAAGGAGAGCGTCATACCTATGTGCTTGAATTAATTATTGCCTTGCGCCAACAGGGCTGGCTGTGGACCGAGGAATACATTTGGCATAAAAAAAATTGTTACCCCGGCAAATGGCCCAACCGCTTCAGAGATGCATGGGAAAGATGTATTCATTTTACTAAAAATAAAAAATTCGCTATGTACCAGGAAGCGGTTATGGTGCCAATGGGGGATTGGCGAAACTCCCGCTTAAAAAACCTAAGTGCAACCGATAAACGCCGCGACGAATCCAGGGTAATGAGCGGGTTCGGCAAAAAAATAGAAAACTGGCTGAACCGCAAACTGGCTTATCCCACTAATGTCCTCAATTTAGCTACAGAATGCTCCAATAAAAACCATGCCGCCGCTTTTCCTGATAAGTTACCTGAATGGTTTATAAAATTATTTACCCAGCGTGGCGATACCGTATTGGATCCCTTCTCCGGCTCCGGCACTACTTTGCAAGTGGCTAATAAATTAGATAGGCACAGCCTTGGCATTGAAATATCTTCGGTTTACTGTGAGCAATTCGCTGTGGCCAGAGACTTAAAAAAAGTGGATAAAAACGGGATCATAACTTATGCCAATGATTGATATCAATGAAGTGGCTGTTTTTATCGAAGAAGAGATAGGCCCTAAATTCCATTTTAAAAGGCGGGAAAAAATTGACGCCCTTACTCTTGATACCATCATAAAACGCAAAAATCCTTATTTATTTAAGGCTAAAGCCAATAACAGCGCGGCTGATTTTGTCCGTTCCGTACTGGAGGCGACCGTATCTTCAGGGGAAGAAACCGCTTTTGGCAATTTTTTGGAAGGGTTCGCCATATTTGTAAGTGAGAAATCCTATGGAGGGAGGAAGTCGAGCGCCCATGGGATTGATTTGGAATTTGAAGCTGAGGACATAAAATATCTCGTCAGCATTAAATCAGGGCCTAACTGGGGGAATTCCTCGCAGTTAAGACAATTGGTCGCTAATTTTAATACCGCGAAAAAAATTTTGCACACATCAGGCGGCGCGGCGCGGCAAAATATCATATGCGTGGAAGGATGCTGTTACGGCAGAGATGACAAGCCGGATAAAGGCGCCCACTTAAAGTTGTGCGGACAGAGATTTTGGGAGATGATATCCGGCGGCAATGAATCGCTGTATGGCGATATCATTATTCCCCTGGGACATGCGGCCAAATCTCATAATGAGGAAATAACTGAAAGCATCACAAGGAAATTTAATGCCTTGACCGGAGAATTTATAAACAGATTTTGCCACCCCAGCGGAGAAATAGATTGGGAACGATTAATAAAGTTTAATTCCGGCAAAAAATAGAATTCAGGAATCACTAAGTAAACGGATTAATCAGCATTAATTACTGAATAGTTCTTGAAAGGAGAGGAAAATGCCACCGCCTTCCGCCGCCGACCTGATAAAAGTAGTGAGAATTACCTTGCGCACCGTTGCTGTCACAGGCCTGGTTTTATACGGTTTGGGTTTTATCGTGGGCGCGATCGTCATCAACGTGGCTCCATATATAATAATAGGCACTATCTTTCCCCTGATTTCCTGCCTCATAAGCCTTTTCGCCTCAGTCATGGACCACCATCCCGGCAACTGCTCTGCGCTGAAACGGATGATTATTATGAACGTCCTGATTTTTCTAGGCGTCAATTGTTTTAGCGCCGCAGTCTGGGTAGAGTCCCCGGCATACCAACTCATAGCTGTCCCGACG
Source organism: Desulfarculales bacterium (assembly GCA_031267815.1). Taxonomy (GTDB): domain Bacteria; phylum Desulfobacterota; class Desulfarculia; order Desulfarculales; family Desulfarculaceae; genus JAIRYI01. Next base: position 12,658 of record JAIRYI010000022.1, read on the forward strand.
GTGATCAGTCTGGTTTTGGTGATAATCATGCTGATTCTGTACAAGAAAACGCTGCCTCCCGCTTAACGGCGCGACATCCTGTTGCGCAATTCCAATTCCCGATAAAAATTGCTGTAATTTTTATCGGGAATTGGAATTATATATTTCGACCGCTGTTGCCGGCAATCGCATAATTTCGAATGAGGGTCTCTTCAGGGCTGAATAGAAAAAGAGGTGGCCCATACGGCTTTCTGTTGGCCGTAGAGGTCGCGCAGAGTGGTTTCAAGCCGGTAATTGCCGGGGCTTAACCCGCTGAAATTATATATTATAACTATGGGTAAACGGCTGGGAAAACTGAACTCGGATCCGGAAAAACTGCTGAAATCCTTTTGTTCACGCACAACCCGGCCCCAGGCGTCGCTGAGCTTGAAATCAGTACTCAGGCTATAGAGGAACATGCCCTCCTGGCGGCGCACTTTGAATCCTTGCGGTTGCATATACAGAGCCAAAGGTTCCTGCGGCCTCAGGCGGGCCTCGCGGCGGGGCTGATACTGGCCGGCCGCCAGGGGAGGAGAGGCCAGGATGTGGGCCTGACCGATATTCAGAGGAACGCGGTTCCAGATGATCTGAAGCGCCTGCTCCAGAAGTTCAAGCGCCTGCTCCGGACGGCTCTGGCTGTAATATTGCTGGCTGCGGGCGAAGATATCGCTCAGTTCCTGCTGACTGCTGTCTTCGGCCCCGGCGGGCGCGGAGGATAAAAGAACTCCGCCGGCCAGGAACGAGGAGAGGAATATGGCAGGCAGGCTATGTCTTTTCCGCGCCCGCCGCAGGCGGTTAACCGTTCCGCTTGCCATCTTCTCCCTTATCTGTCAGTTCTCTGCCCATTTCCCAAAGTTTGGTGTATTTGCTCAAAGTATAGGTCGCTTCCAGGCGGGCGGCCAGATAGCCGGCAAAGCCGTCCCAAAAGCCCAATCGCAGAAAATAGCGGCTGACAAAATTGAAAAAAGCGTGGGCAAAGGCTTTGACCGGGCGGCCGCGTTGTCCCCGGCTCAACATTTCCCGGGCCGCCAGGGTGCTGTAACTGTCCAGGCGGCGCAGATAGTCGCTGATATTGCGATAAGAGTGATGATGGATATAACCGGGCCGGAATATTCCGACCGGGCCGTCGATCAGAAGGGATTCATGAATTTCCCGCTCGCTCCAGCGGCCATGGCCGCGCTTAAGCAGACGCAGGCAGTGTTCGGGGAAAAAACCTCCGTGGCGCAGAAAGCGGCCAAAGAAAAATACCTTCATCTGAATATAATAGCCGCCGGCCTCAATCTCGGGATCTTTTTTAAATTGATTCATGGAGGCAACGAAGGCTTGATCCGGCCATTCGTCGGCATCCAGAAAGAGGATCCAGTCGCCTCCGCACAGATCACAGGCCAAGTTGCGCTGCCGGCCATAACCCGGCCATGGATTATATTCCACCCGCGCTCCCGCCGCCCGCAGCAGATCCGGGCCGTTATCGCCGGATCCGGAATCCACCGCCACTATTTCATCGGCAAAACCACGCACCGCATCCAGCCAATAGGGCAGATTCAGAGCCTCATCGCGAAAAATAAGGGCAACGCTTATCTTGTTCATAGTCTACAGACTGCTCTGAGTGCGGGACAGCTTTAGTTTGAAATCAAGATGGTCGTCCCGGCGCTTGATCATAATCCGGGGAATAAGCAGAGGCTGAGTGTTTTTGGGCATAAGCTTGCCCGGTTTGATGGTGCAGGCCAAGGTAAAACCGGCTCTTAGCACCGCCTGGCAGACTCGTTCGTTATAAAGCCCGTAAGGATAGCTGAAAGCGCGCACCGGATGGCCTATCATATCGGTCAGCATTTTCTGGCAGCCGGTTATCTCCCGCAGCAGGCGGCTGTCGTTCAGGCTGGTAAGCATGGCGTGGGAATGGGAGTGGCCGCCGATTTCAATTCCCCCCTGATCCAGTTCTTTGAGCTGTTCTCTGCTAATCAGAGGCTCTTCCGGCAGGCCTTTGGCCAGATCCCAGCGGTTACAGCCGCCTATTTCCGAGCTTACCACAAACAAAGTGGCGGTCATGCCCCGCTGTTTCAGCAAAGGCCAGGCCTGGTGGTAAAAATCGGCGTAAGCATCATCAAAGGTAAGGGCCACGGCCTTCTGTAATCCGCGGTGGCGGAGCGTCTGGCTCAAGGTCAGAGTCCGGTAGCCGTGTTTCTGCAAAAAATCAAGCTGGCGGGCGAAGCGTCGGGGGCTTACTCTGAGTTTGGGCAGTTTGGTGTTGTTGAGATCATCAGTTATTTGGTGGTACATCAAAATGGGTATCCCGCTCTGCCCTTTGCGCCACCAAGTATAGCGCAGGGAAAATCCCAAGGCGGCCAGGCCGCTGGCGGTTGCTAATAACTCCACCATCAAAGCTACTTATCCTCTATAATATTTTTACCGGCTAGAATAATATTGGCAAAAATTTTATCAAAATCCGTGCCAATATCACCCCGCTCTGTCCCCGAAGCGGGGATTGCTTGACATATTATTAGGCATATGATTTTATTATACCATAATGAAAAGGCTTTCCATTATGGCGCTTAAGCTTGAGATGCCGGCCGGGCGCGGTTGTTAAAGCGAAACCTGCGGATATATCACGGCCCAAGCGCATATGGGGACGGATTAACAATGTCTGCAAATAAACTATATGAGACATCCGTATATTTAAATATGCGGATGTCTTGGGTTTAGCCATGGATGGCCCGCCAAATGACAAGTATTTGCAAAATGCTTGTCATTTGGCATAGTTGACAAAACCACGCTTAAAGCCGACTATGCTCTGCAAATTGTCATGGAAGGCAATTTGCAACAGGTCTCGATATAGTAGACCCTGAAAAAATCGCAAACGGCTTTTTCAGGGAAGAACGTTTACCTTCAGGCGCCGCTTGAAAGCGGCCGCGAGCCAAGTAAATTGCGGCGGAGCCATCCGGCGCCCGTTCGGTGAGATGGCGGGCAGCCCTGTGACGGGCCTCAAGGGCCGGTGGGTATATCCTGCCGCCGGGCGGGACTTGCGTTTAAAGCGCATAGCGGGCCGGTATGATAATATCCGCGCTGCCGCCGGGGTGGGGCGAGGGGCGGAAAAACTTAAAGCCAAGGACAAAATAATTTTGTGACGGCGGAGAAACGAAAAAAACAGTTATTAGATTTAAGCCGGAAGCTGGAGTATGAATTCAGCGATCCTGTCTTGCTCGATCTGGCGCTCAGCCATTCCTCCTGGAGTTATGAACGGGCGGCGGCGAACCCGCATTTGGCTTGTAACGAGAGGCTGGAATTTTTGGGCGACGCGGTGCTGGGACTTATTGCCGCCCATTATCTGTATGCTAATTTCCCCCGGCTTCCGGAAGGCGACTTGAGCCGCATGCGCTCCAGCCTGGTCAATACCAACAGTCTGGCCTGCTATGCCCGCGAGTTTGATCTGGGAATCTATTTACGTCTGGGACGGGGTGAAGAACAGCAAAACGGGCGAGAAAAAGTAAGCATTCTGGCCGATACTTTCGAGGCGGTGCTGGCGGCGGTTTATCTGGACGGAGGTCTGGAAGCGGCCAGAAATTTGCTTTTGCCTGTTCTGACCCGTCATATTATTCCCTGGGCCGCTGACAGTGAGCGCAAAGACCACAAAAGTATTCTACAGGAAAGAGTTCAGGCCCTGCTGGTGGAACCGCCCTATTATAAACTGCTCTCCGCCACCGGGCCGGATCATCAGAAGATTTTTCAGGTAGCGGTAATAGTCAAGGGAAAAACCCTGGCGACCGGCACAGGCAATTCCAAAAAACAGGCGGAGCAGGAGGCGGCCCGAAGCGCTCTGGCCCATCCGGAAATGTTCAAGTGATGCGCTGCGGCTTTATCGCGATCGCCGGGGCGCCCAACGCCGGCAAATCCACCCTGCTCAACAAAATTCTGGGCATGAAACTGGCTATAACCAGTGATAAACCCCAGACTACCCGTCAGCGTCTCTTGGGCGTGTACAGCGCAGAGGAGACCCAGATCGTCTTTCTTGACACCCCTGGCCTGCATAAGGCCCGTAATCATCTCAATAAGCGTATGATGGAAGCCGCTGGGGAGGCTTTGCGCCAAGCGGACGGCATTCTTTTCCTGGCTGACGTCAGCAAGCGGGGCATGCTGGATGCCGGGCGGGTGGCCGGGCTGGTAAAAGAGGCGGGCAAACCGGTCATACTGGGACTCAATAAAATTGACGCCCTGGCCGATAAAAAAGAACTCCTGCCCTTGTTGCGGACAGCGGACAGTTGGGGAGAGTGGCTGGCTCTCCTGCCCCTGAGCGCCCGTTCCGGATTGGGGGTGAGGGAGCTTTTAGACGAGTTGCGCCGCTTGCTGCCCGCCGGCCCGGCCCTGTTTCCGGAAGAAACCGTTACGGATCTCTCTTTACGTTTTTTGGCCGGCGAACTGGTGCGGGAAAAAATATTCCGTTTAACCCGCCAGGACATTCCTTACGCTGCGGCCGTAACTGTGGATGAATTTCTGGAAGCCCGGGGAAAGGGCGCCGCCACCAGGATCAGCGCCACCGTTCATGTGGAAAGAAACAGCCAAAAAGCTATTATTATCGGCAAGCGCGGGGCCATGCTGAAACAAATTGGGACTGAAGCCAGGATGGATATGGAGCGGCTATTGGGCGGGCCGGTGTTTTTGAGCCTTTTAGTCAGAGTTGAAGAGAATTGGGCGCAAAGTAACAAGGGGCTGAACAAGCTGGGGTACTGAAAAATTTCAGCGCGGGTAAACAGCCAGGGCCACAGGCAACCTGGCCGCCGGCCAGGGCAGATCAGGCAGACTCTGGGGTACGCCGTGCCAGGAAAAATTATAATTTTCGGTCGCAATTACCAGTTGGGCTTCCGAACCTCCGTCCATGCACATAATTTCGCCCAGCCAGGGCAGAGTGGACAGAAACCCGGCCAATTCCCACAAGGTATGCCTGCCTTCGCTGACAATGACAATGATATTGCCTTGCCTGTCCTGCCCCAGAAGGCTGCGGTGGGCGGCCCTGGCGCTCTGGCGCACCCGGATCTGGCCGTAGCGATCCAAAAGCATGATGGACTGAGCCGCCTGGGTATAAGGATTGTGATCTTCGTTGAAGGCGCTGTAGCGTAAATCCAGGATTCTGGCCTGGGGCAGGCCGGGTTCGGACGGCTCGGCCAGAAACAGTCCCTGCTGTTTGCCGGACAGGCGGGAGCTGATATGGCCGTCTTTGACCAACAGGCCGAGATAATTAAAATTTTCATCATATTGACCCAGATTGCATACCATTATGGCCCGGCTCTCTTTCTGCCAGACAGCGGCGGCGTTGCGGCGGGGGGGGGTGTGGAGAATCTGAAAACGGTAGAGTTGCGGAGCTATGCGCAATACCCATAAGGCGGGACTGCCCGAACCGGAAGCGGTGGGGGCTTCAAGCCGGCGGAAATGAAGGCCGGGCGACAGAAGCCGCCAGTCCTCTTCCGCCCCGGCCGGCAGCGGGCAGGATAACAGAAAAATAAAAATAAGCAGCCGGAGTCGCATGATAGGGTAAGTTTAACCGGTTCCAGGAAAGGCTGCAAAGGAATTGCGGAAAAATCATGCGTTCCGGCTGCTTGTCAGGAGGATCGGCGGCGCAGGTTTTAACTAACTAAATAGTCTGCATGGGCAGGCAGCTTGCCGCGTCCGGCCCCAGCGGGGTAAACAGCCGGCCTGGATTGACAAGTTGCCGGCGCATTTCCTTCATTGCTTTGCTTAAGGTCAAATCTATAACCAAACGGCTGCTGCCGTCTTGACGCTTAACTAAAATTTCCCGTAACCGTTCTTCCAGATCATTCAGTAAATATACGTCAGAAATATGACTGGTGAAAGCGAATTCAGGCTTAATTTTGCATATCGCATCATAAATTATACGGCTCAAACCATAAAAATCGCCACGGGAAGTATTCATTTGCCTGTCTCCTTGCTAATCTCCGAAAGTTTATTATTTGCTTATTAGAGATTAGCAAACTGTATGCCAAATAAATTTTTAGTCATAACTATCATATTTCTATACATTTATTCATATAAAAGGCATTCAGACGCTTGCCTTGGAAGCCGTTCGATTTTTGACAATGTATTAATCACAATAATTTCAATATATTAATTGCTATTAAAGTCTTATCGGGCTGTTTTTGAACAGCTTGATTAGGCTGATTGAGATTTTCCCTCTCGTTCGCGGCCTTCTTTCTCTGCCTATATAGCCAAAATTATGACAGCAGTTTTGTCTTTTCTGTCCTCTCGTCAAAAATATGGCTAAAGTAAACCATTTTGCTTGCCTTATAATATTCATCGGCTTTTGAGTCTGTAACCATAAAAATTATGAAATTTTTTATCGGGAATCATAGATAAAACCGGGGGCGCTGACCGGCTCGCATGCTATAGGCAGCGGCAAGGTCCGCGCGAGAGGGTCTTTAAATATTGCAGAACACAATATATAGTATATTTACAATTATACACTACTATATTCATTGATTATTGCTCCTGCAAGTAGCGCCGCCGGAGAGGATAAGGTATTATTAAAGTCCGCGGGCCGGATTCAGAACCGTTGCTTGCGGCTTATATTTTTGGGAAATGAATTTATTGGAAATGAATCTATTGGTTTTATGGACGGAATAATTAAACCCCACAATCTTGCCCCGGTTGAACTTAACCCCAATGCCGCCGCAGTGCTGGAAAAACGTTATTTTTTAAAAGACCTGCGGGGCCGGCCTTTGGAAACCGCCGAACTTATGTTGGGGCGGGTAGCCGGCGCGGTGGCCGCCGAGGAAAGTAAATATTCCGATTCTTCCTGGCGCCCCCAGGATCTGGCCCAGGCTTTTTACGATATGATGGCCGGTTGGCAGTTTTTGCCCAATTCCCCTACGCTCATGAACGCTGGCACTGATCTGGGCCAGCTCTCGGCCTGTTTTGTCCTCCCGGTGGGGGATTCGATCGAAGAGATTTTCGACGCGGTAAAGTTCGCGGCCATGATCCACAAATCAGGCGGCGGCACCGGGTTTTCCTTTTCCCGCCTGCGTCCCAAAGACAGCCGGGTAGGATCCACCGGCGGCGTGGCCTCCGGCCCTCTTTCTTTTTTGCGCATATTCAACACCGCCACTGAGCAGATAAAACAGGGAGGAACCAGACGGGGAGCCAATATGGGGATCCTGCGGGTTGACCATCCCGATATTCTGGAGTTTATTGCCGCCAAAGAAAAAGACGGGGAATTCAACAATTTTAACCTGTCGGTAAGCCTGACCGAAAGTTTCATGCAGGCGGTGGAGAAAAATGAGGACTATCCTCTCGCGGATCCCAGCGGCCGGGAGATCAGCGCCCGCCTGAACGCCCGGCAGGTGTTCGATCTGCTGGTGCGAAAAGCTTGGGAAAGCGGTGATCCGGGCATAATATTCATTGACCGCATCAACCGGGACAACCCCAATCCCGAGCAGGGCGAAATTGAATCCACCAATCCCTGCGGCGAGCAGCCTCTCCTGCCCTATGAAGCATGCAATCTGGGTTCCATAAATTTATCCCGTTTTTACCGGCCGGGGTGGAAAAATCAGAATGAAGCCATTGCCTGGCAGGAATTGCAGCGAGTGATAAAATTGGCCGTCCGGTTTTTGGACAATGTCATTGACGCCTCCCGTTTTCCTCTGGAACAGATAAACGCCAAAGTACAGGCCAACCGTAAAGTGGGCCTGGGGGTAATGGGCTGGGCGGATTTGCTTTATTGCCTGAAAATACCTTATAACAGTTCCGCGGCTACAGATTTGGCCGGAAAAATCATGAGTTTCATCCGTGATGAGGCCCGGCGGGCCTCGGAGGAACTGGCTCGGGAGCGCGGGCCTTTTCCCTCCTATGCCGATTCGGTTTACGCCCGGGAAGGCCTGGGTCCTTTCCGCAACGCCACCCTTACCACCATTGCCCCCACTGGCACCCTGTCCATTCTGGCCGGCTGCTCTTCCGGCATTGAGCCTTTGTTTGCCTTAAGCTTTGTGCGCAATGTCATGGACGGCGCCAGGCTCCAGGAAAACAATCCTTATTTTGAACAGGCCCTGCAGCAGGCCGGACTGTTCAGCCGGGAGCTTATGGAAAAAGTGGCGGCCCGGGGTTCGGCGCAGACGGTGGAGGAAATACCGGAGGATATAAAAAAGGTATTTGTCACCGCCATGGATATTGAAGCGCAATGGCACCTGCGCATGCAGGCCGCTTTTCAGAAATTTACCGACAACGCGGTCTCCAAAACAGTTAACCTGCCCAATTCGGCTGGCCCGGAAGATATAGGGCGCGTCTATTGGATGGCTTATCAGGAGGGATGTAAAGGGGTTACGGTTTACCGCGATGGCTGCAAATCCAGTCAGGTACTTTATGCCGGCGAAGGCCGCCTCCAGGAAGGCGGGAAGGCGCACGCCTCGCGTTCGGTACGGGAACGGCCTGATATTGTCTATGGTTTTACCAGGAAAGTGCGCACCGGCCACGGGCTGATGTATGTAACTATCAATGAAGTGGCCGGCCGGCCCTTTGAGGTCTTTGCCACCATAGGCAAATCCGGCCGCTCCACCATGGCCAAGGCGGAGGCGATCGGCCGGCTGGTATCCCTGGCTTTGCGCTCTGATGTGGAATTAAGCGAAATAATCAAGCAGATAAAGGGGATCAGCGGGGAAATGCCGGTCTATCAGCCCGGTAAACAGGGGTTGGTGGAATCTATTCCCGACGGCATTGCCTGGGTGTTGGAAGATCGCTACTTGAAAGCCGGGCGCCCGGTTGACGCCAATGGTCTGGGCCGGGAACGCTGTCCGGAATGTGATGAGGTTTTGCTTTTTCAGGAAGGCTGCCTTATGTGCCCGGCCTGCGCTTTTACCCGGTGTAATTAGCGGGAAAATTCATGACAAAGGAGAATTTCTGTGATCGTAATTATAGCCAAGACCACGCTCAAAGAGGGTAAAAAACAGGATTTTATCGACGCCTCCCGCGATCTGGCGGAAAAAACCCGCCGGGAGGAGGGCTGTGTATCCTACGAAGTATATGAAGATCTGAGCGGGCGGGGCGGGATGATTATTTTTGAAAAATGGCGGGATCAAGCCTGCCTAGACGCTCATCTGGCCACTGCTCATTATCTGGCCTGGAAGGAAGCGGCCGGATCTTTCCGTCATGAAGGGCCCGAGCTTATTCATTACCGGCAGGTATGGTAGGACGGCGCCAATTGGGACAATAGACAGGTTATGGACTCCGACCAGTATCAGCCGCCCCTTATATCCTATCCTCCCGGAGTGGATCCTTCTCAGGCATTATCCTTGCAATTCATATCTCTTGCCGGCGGGGAGGCGCGGGCCATACTTAAAATAGGGGAACAGTTTCGCGGCTGGCCCGGTATGGCGCATGGCGGAATCATAGGCGCGCTGTTGACCGAGGCCATGGTTCGGGCCGCGGAAAATCTCCGCCCCGGCAGAGCGGCATTGCTGACATTTGAGCTTGATTTTCTTAAGCCGGTCCTGCTGGAATGGGAATTGGCGGCGAGGGGCCGGGTGTTGGGGACGGAAGGCGGCATGGTGCGGGCAGAGGCGGAATTGTACCGTCAGGACGGATCCGCTCTTTTGGCCAAGGCCTCCGGCACGCTTGCATATTAGGCTGGTAAAAGCGCATGGCTTTCTTCACTCCTGCTGTTATTACCCAAGGCTATTCCTATGTGTGCGGCTCGGAAAATCCATGCGGGTTGCATATTGTCCCCAGTTATGATCTTGAGGCCAATCTGGTGCGTGCGGATATGGTACTGCCGCCTGATCCCGCTCTGCTCCCCCTGGCTTCCTGGCCCAGTCATGTCCATCCGGGCATTGTCATCAGTCTGGTTGACGAGGTGGTAGGGAGCCTGGCTTTGCTCAAGGCCGGTTACCGGGCCGTGGTTACCGCCAACATAAATCTGAGCATGCACGCGCCGGTGCCCTGGGGGCGGCATTTGCGCCTGCAAGGCCGGCTCACCGCCCAGGAAGGGCGCAAACTGTTTACTTCCTGCCGTCTGCTGGAGGTAAGCAACGGCGCGCTTCTGGTCAGCGGCCGGATGTTATTTGTTATTTTAAGCGAGGAAAAGGCATCGGCCATGCCCGGGAACATCACTCCGGAAGGGGCCTCCCCCCAAGACTCCGCACCGTGATCAACTGTCTCCTGGCGGTGGGAAAGCCTAAACAGGCCCATTGGAGGGAAGCCCTTGAGGTCTATGCCGCGCGTTTGCGGGGGTACGGCGGCTGTGAGCTGATTTCAGTCCGGCCCATGGCTGAGGAACGGGGCTGCTCTCCGGAAGATATTATGCGACAGGAAGGCGAACGTCTCCTGTGCCGCCTGCGGCCAGGCGATACAGTCTGGGTCCTGGCCGGCGAAGGAGAGGGGTTGACTTCGCCCCAGTTGGCCCGGCGTTTGCAAAAAGCCCAAAGCTCCCGCCGCCTGGTGATAATTGTGGGCGGACAATTAGGTTTGAGCCCGCAGGTTAAAGCCAGATCCGGCCTTCTGCTCAGCCTGGGGGCAATTACTCTGCCTCATGAGCTGGCCGCGGTAGTCGCCCTGGAACAGCTCTACCGCGCCCATACTATTCTGGCCGGCCTGCCTTACCACCGTTTTTCGGATGGTCTGGACGGTCCGCGTTCCGCCTGAATTTCACTCCTGTTTAAAAATCGAATCACCCGCTTCCGCATAAATTTTAAAGCTGCGTTCGTCAAAAAGCACCATTTTGACAAGCGTAAAAGCGTGAGGATGCTCATCTGCAAAAGCGGCGATGGTTTCAAGGGCAATGGGCGCGGCCAGTTCCAGGGGATAGCCGTAAACGCCGGTTGAAATACTGGGAAAGGCGAGAGTGGGCAGATTGTTTTCATATGCCAGTTGCAGGGAGGAGCGATAACATCCGGCCAGCAGGACGGCGTCGTCCGCCTGCCCGGAATAAACAGGGCCCACGGTATGGATTACATAAGCGGCAGGCAGGTTATAACCTTTGGTAATAACCGCCCGGCCGGTTTGACATCCGCCTATGCGGCGGCATTCGGCCATCAACTGCGGCCCGGAGGCGCGGTGAATGGCTCCGTCCACTCCTCCTCCTCCGGCCAGCCGGTTATTGGCGGCATTGACTATAGCGGAGGTTTTTTCTACGGTGATATCTCCCTTAACAATTGCGATCAGCGTTTCCTTGCGTAAATATTCCATGATCATCTCCTTACGATGAAGGCTTGGGCAGTAAAAAATATATCTGCCCGGAACTTTGCATGCGTCCTGCCTCTTCTTCCGCCTCCCGGCCGCTGCCCCAAAATAAATCCACCCGCCCCGGGCCTTTGATAGCTCCGCCCGTGTCCTGCCCCCACACCAGGCGGTTTATCGGTCCGGTCGGACAATTACCCTGGCCAGGGCGCTGAGTGCGGATGAAAGCCAGGCCCATGGGGGGGAATAGATCCCTGTCATAGGCAACGGAGCGTCCTGGGGTCAAAGGCCGCTCATATGCCCCCAGTGGGCCGCCTTCCGGGCTTAAGAGGCGAAAAAAAACATAGGAGGGGTTGGCGCTTAAAACCTCCTCTATCCGCTCAGGGTGCAGGCCCAGATAGCGGCGTATGCTCTGCATACTCATATCTTCTTTATTTATGGCCCCTTCCGCCAGCAGCAACGCGCCGATGGAGCGGTAGGGCCGGCCGTTTTGTCCCGCGTATCCCAGGCGGATCAGACTACCCTCGGTCAGCTTTATCTGCCCGGAACCCTGGATGTGAAGGAAGAAGGCGTCAAGCGGATCCCGCAGATAGGCCAGAGGCTCACCCGCGCCCGCCAGGGCGTCTTGGAAATCAATGGCCGCGCGCTCAGGATAAGGTTTTATCTGCCGATCTTGCAATCTGCCCACCAGGCGGCGGGGCGGAAGATCGTCCCCAAAAAATTTTAAATCAACTGTCACCAGGTCGCCGGGCAAGGAATAAAGGGGCCAGCGGTAGTCTTCATCCGCATCCAGGCTGCCTTCAAGAATTGGCTCATAATAGCCGGTAAAGAGAACATCGCCCTGATGATTGCGGCCCTTTGACTGATAAAGGTCAAATTCCCGCTGGAGAGCTTCGCTGAACTGCCGCGGATGGGAATATGCGCGGCGCAGACTTACTGCTCTGGCCCAGGCCCGGGCTAGTTCCGCTCCGCTGAAAGATCGCCCTTCTATGCTGAAAGCAGGCCTGATCCCCAGAGAGTTCAAATATTCCAGGCTGGGGGATGCGGCCGCCTCCAGGCTCTCCGGATCCATATCGTCTTCCATAAGCGGCCACTCCGCCGGGGTCACAAGTTTAAAGGCGGGAGGAGACGGGGCGTCATCATCAGCGCAGGCGGCAATAAAGACAAGGCATATGCAGATTAAAGCCAGCGGGCGCATGTTCTCATCATCCGCCGCGCAGCTTTGCCTGCTGCCGCGCGGCGGCGGCTATGCTCTTCAGCCATTTTTCATTTATTTCGGAAAGTCTGCGCATGGAAAACAGGGCGCTGAAAAGAATAAGCCCGGCCCCGTGCAGATGTTCCTGGAAAGTCAGGCTGGTGTGGGTGTCATCGCAGGCGGTGAATTTTATTTTGGTTTCAGATTTGACGCCCCAGAATTTACCCTCCCAGGCCAGGATCTGCCAGGGGCGGTAAGCCACCACCCTGGCTTTGACCTTAACCGGCAGGCCCAGAGGCTTTAAGGTAAAAACAAAGCGGCCATTCATGTCCAGCGGCTCCCCCTGGCTGCTCACCCGGCGCACTCCGAAACCCAGAAGAGGCCAATGCAAAACGTCATTGAACAATTGCCATACCAGCCAGCAGGGAGCGTTGATATAAACAGTATTTTCGAATTCCCAGGCAATTTTCACAAAATATATTCCCGCGCAGCGCTTTTGTCCATGGGCCTTACCGTAAGCACCTTCTCGCCCGCCTGTACCCGGCGCGCCTCCTGGCCGGGGGTATAACCGGCCACAATTGCGGCGGCCGGTTCCAGATCATCCCCGCGGCCGGAGAACAGGCCCAAAGGCCCGGGCTGATCCAGTAATTCTATAGAGGTTATTCCCTCCCCGGCCTGGAGCATAAGCGCTTGCAAGCGGGTATTGTCATCGTGATTGCGGCCCACAATAAGCTTGCTGTGTGGAGAAAGACGGAAATGACGCCCGTGTTTCAGCATTTCAATTTGCCCGGAGCGGCAGTCAGGCTGATGGTGGAGCAGGTCTTTGAGGCGGCGGCTGAAGCCGGGATCGGTGAGCAGGCATCCTCCTCCCGGAGCGGGATATTCGCTCATGCCCATTTCCTCCGCTAAAGCCATCTGCGTTTTGCGCCCGCGCCCGTACAGGCTGCCCAAAAGCTCACGTTTCACCAGTCCGTTCTCTTCCATTGGCGTGGGTGTCAAGCGCCCCGCCGACAGAGGACGGAGAATACGGTCTCCATATCCGCTGGCCTTGGCCACGGTTTTGAGAGCGTTGGGGTTCTGGCTCATAGGGCGCTGGCCCAAAACTTCGCCGGTATAAATAAAATCAAATCCTTCCGCCTCCATAATCAGCCCGGCCTTCTTAAGCATAAAAGCATGACAGTCTATGCAGGGATTCATGTTGGAACCGTAACCGTAGCGGGGGTTTTTGACCACCTTTTGCAAATGCTCCTCCGCCACATTTATTTCCCGCAGTTCAAAACCGTAAGCCGCGGACGCGGCTTTGGCTTTGGCGGCGGAAAAAAACGGGGTGACAAAGGTAAGCGCCACTGTCTCAATCCCGGCTTTTCTCATCAGCAAGGTGGCCAGAGTAGAATCCAGGCCGCCGGACAACAAACCCAAAGCGCGCGCCATGTTGTGCAAACTCCTTATTTATTCTCTTTTAAGGCTCCGGCTTTTTACGCCCCTGTTTTTTGCGCCAGCGCGCCAGGAGATAAATCACCGCCGGCAGAATCAGAACCCAGAGATGACGGGCCTCCAAGGGGGTGCGAGTGAAACGCTTTGCTCCCGGCGCGGTTTCCGCATTTCCAAATGACAGCTCAATCCCTTCCTGTCCGGCCGCCAGATGAGCCAGGGCCGTCATTCCCCGCCTGATCCCTTCCTGATAATTGCCCTGGCGCAAAAGCGGAACCATAATCCTCTGAGTTATGGCTTCCATCTGTGCGGGAGGCAAATTAAGCAACAGTCCGCTTTCTATATCCAAGCGGCTTATATCCCGTACCACAAAGAGTAAAATTCCCCGTCCTGGCCTTTCCCGGCTCAATTCCTCCAGCCAGGCCCGGGCATGTTCTTTTATCCCGGCAAAGTGAGATCCGGACGGCAACAGCGCTGTTTCTTTTTCATTCCCCGCCGGCCCGCTTTCCCCCAGAGACGGCACTGTGACCAGCCACATCTCTATCCCGGCCCGACAGTATAACTCCCGGCAGATGCCGCTGATCTCCTCTGCGTCGGACAGAAGGCCGGCTCTGTCCAGTACAAACCCGGTCTTTCCGGGATCTCCTGGGCCGGTCGGAGTCTCATCCTCTCCGGCCAGACTTGGCCCGGCTGAAGCAAAAAAGAGGACCAGGACAATGATAAGCCGCATTGCCTCCGCGCTTATCCGCGCGCCCGCCGCCGGCGCGAGCCCGGCCGGGCCATGGCGGCAGTTTTCTCACAAGCCCTCACGCTCCAGCTCCTCTAACAATTCGCGCTGCCGTTTGCTCAGACGGGAAGGCAGGGAAATAGAAATTTTTACATACAAATCGCCGCTGCCTTTTTCTTTGAACTTGGGAAGCCCTTGGCCTTTGAGGCGCAGGCGGGAACCGTTTTGGGAACCGGGCGGCAACTTTACCGCCAAAGTTTTGCCATCAAGAGTGGGTACCTGCATTTGCCCGCCTAAAATCGCCTGGGTAAAGGGAATTTTTTGCTCCACTTCCAAGTCAGAGCCTTGGCGGGTAAAAATTTTGTGATCCTGTACTGTTATTTTAATCAGCAAGTCTCCGTCCGCAGATCCCTTAGCCCCTTTTTCTCCTTTGCCGGCCAAGCGCAGTTTATTGCCGCTGGCCATTCCAGGCGGAATTTTGACGCCAACCTTTTCCATGCTTCCATCGGCCAGCCGGTAGGCTACGGTTTTGGTTGTCCCGCTGTATACATCTTCCAAGGTGACCGGCAACTCATAACTCAGGCTGGCCCCTCTTCTTTCCGAAGGTTGAGCGCCGGAGAAAAAATCAAAACCGCTGTTTGCCTGGCCCCCAGAGGAGCGCCGGGCTGTGGAGCCGCGGAAAGCGGTATTTTGTCCGGAACCGAAAATACGGGAGAACAGATCCGCTCCCAGACCCATTTCCCGCAAAATTTCATTCAAATCGCTGCCTTTGTAAATATCTTCCCCCCGGTAGCGCTGCTGGAATCCCTGAGTGCCAAACATGTCATACTGCTTGCGTTTTTCCGGATCAGACAATACGGCATAGGCTTCGCTTAACTCTTTGAATTTTTCCTCTGCCTGAGGGTTGTCCCGGTTATGGTCGGGGTGCAGCTTGAGCGCCAGCTTGCGGTAGGCCTTTTTTACAGTATCCTGATCCGCGTCTTTAGCTACCCCCAAAATCTGGTAATAACTTTTATCCATCCGGTTTTTAATCCTTGTCAGCTAAAATTTTGCCGCGTTTTAAGCATGGGAGCGGAAAGATGTCTCTTCCTGGGGCTTTTTTCGTCCTCATTTTCCGCCTCTGTTCATTTTTTCCAATCATAAGCAATTCACCCCGGCGCAGCGCAAACGCAAGACGCCGGTACCCGGCTTATTTTGTAAATATAAACGCGACCGACGCTTAAGACAAGTTTATCCTGTGGTATATTTGACTTTACTTACAGGCGCCTCTGGTTCAGCACTCAAAAGCAAGAGCGCCTTGCATCCAACTTAACACGGACAGAGATCTCTAATGTCATTCCCCGCCCCTTTGCGCCGCCTGCTCTGGCTGGCTGTTTTATCAGTCATTCTTCCTGGCTGCGGCTCGGATCCGCCGCCCTCCTGGCAGGAGGAAAAGGCAGGGCTTACGCGCCGTCTATCCGCTTTTCAGCGTTATTACGACCGGATCCAATGTGTAAACGAAGCCTTGGATGCGCTGGAATTGGCTGATAACTGTCTTGATTTTGGCACTACCCTGGAAAACTACCGGCTTAAAATCACCTTTGCCCAGACGTTACTGCAAAACCTTGCCTGTGATGAGGAAAGCAAGACCGCTTTGAGCCGTATCCTTTCTTATCACCAATTGGCGGAGCGGATATGGCAGGCCCGCCAGCAGGCCGGCGCCGGACATCTGGCCGCGGATTTCATTGACGCGGTATGGCCGCTCTGGCGTCAGTTTGATTATCCTGTGCCGGAGGGACTGGGCCCGGACATAAGCAAAAATCTGGATCAATATCCCGAAGCCTCCGGCCCTCAGGCCCGGCAGACCTTAAAGCAGATAAGCACGGCCCTGGACAGCCCGCTTATTTTCCCCTCGCTGGCTGCGGGGGCCAATCAGGTGCTGTGGCACCAAGCTCATGCCGAATTGATTCACTTTAAACGCCGCCTGTGGGAAGGCAAAGATTTATTGGAGCCTGTTGACGATAAGTTAGCCCAATAATCACAAAGGCGAACTGCGCACAAGCAAGGAAGATGAAATCAAGTTTATCGTATCTGGAACAAACACATTGGCACCACGATATCTTAATTATGCAAACTTAACTAGCTTAAAATATTATATTTATTATGGCGTTAATCAGTTATGTTTAAATCGGTTAACGAGAATATTCAGCTTCCCTAAAAGGGCAATTTCTTTTTCCGCAGGAGATATGATATTATTAAATCAATAAGACCGCTCAAAAGGCCGATGGCCCAAAATCCAAAAACAAAATACAGAAATAATAAAGTAATAAAATCAAATATTAAGTTTAGTGTTCCTCTGTAAAATAACGCCTGTGCCAATATAAGCAAAACACAAGACAGGAAGAAGGGCAGAATTATATATATAAAAATTTTTAAAAAAATTTTACTCCCTTTTTTGGAGAACAAAATAATAATATAGCTGACTATCCAGTATAAAAATAAAAATACTATATCATTGATATAGAGCGCGGTCAGATTTGAGGTGTTGGAGTATATTCTAAAAAAAATTTGACACATAAAAATAAGAACAAAGAGTACGCTTCCGCAGAAAAGGCAAAAGCACAATTTATTTTACAGACTCTTTATTTCATCATCAGTAAATTGTTTATCTTTTTCATCTGACCAATTTTTAAATTCGCGTATAATCTGTTCTTCACTTAAATCATGACGCGATTGTATAAGATAAAGGACAGTGGTTATCAGCTCTAATTTTTTGTCAGAATCAATACAATTCACATAATCGGCTGATAATTTTATAATAGGAATCAAAGTGGCAAATTTTTCTTCAACGCTTTTACTTATAAGTTTAGGTCAAATGTTATTTTAGCGCAGAGGCTGCGGCAGCCGTTCCAACGCCCTTTTCTTTGGTGCAGGGCAATAGGAAAGCCTCCCGTTTAAAAGGTACAAGGGCGTCAGCGCACCAGTTCCGCAATTCCTGGTTGGTAATGCTTTCCAGGTACAGGTTTCGGATGTTTTCCGCATCCGGCACTTCGCCCATTAAGGCGGCGAAAACGCGGATGCCCTCTACATCTATTTCCTTTGTGCCATAGAGCGCATATACATCCCGGTAGCATTGTATATATTCATCTTTCCTCCCCTCTCCCATACTTTCCGCCAACAAACAGGAAAAATAACGATATCCATTACTGTTTGTTAAATCTATCATTTTATCAGTATCTATTTTGGCCTTTTGCAGCAGGCCCAGTCCGGCAAATATCCTTAACCTGAGTTCAATCAGCCGAGTATTGTCAGGGCGTGCTTTGATAGCCCTGTTGAGCCGCGGGATAATTTCATTTTTCAACCGATCATCATCTAATATTGATTGAGCAAAAGCTTCTTCAATGTCGTTAACTTCCTTCTGTTGCCAATAGTTTGCGAAGCAGAGAAAAGCTATACCCACTATCAGAAAAACAACTATGAATATCTTTTTCATTCAGATTCCACCACAGGCAGTTGGTGGATTGCTGTAGCTTTTTGTATAGGCGCCACTGATCCTTCTGGGAACCAGGCGATATAGCCGCCCGTGATGGTGAGGGTGAGCGGTATTGTATCCACAGGTTCAGGTAGTATGAAAGTTGCCTCGCCGATAATTATTTCCAAGATTTTGGGGTCAGTCAAATACCCGCTAGGATTCCGTTTAAGAAACTGCCTGGCAATCTCTTCCCCCCCTTTTGTTATTACAGCTTCCACAGAAAAAGTAATTTCCGGTGGATTAAGTTGAGCTAGTAAGGCTGTGCGTCCATCGGCAGCAATAAATAATTTTCGATCTTCAACTATTACTGTTATTTCTATGGAATAGCTTGCTGCTGGAATAGGAATTCCTGTTTTTACAATCGTAGCGAAAGCGAATGCATTCAACTTTTCTTCATGCGGAACATAGATAAATCGCTTCTCTTTTTCTTCCTCCATGAGTGGAATATGCTCATTTGAAGCCGCAACTAACTCTTTCATTACAGAGGATGGTTTATTGTTAGAAGCTGAAATCAGCTTGGCTCCACAAGAAACGCTGTCTCCGTTTCTCGCTATCGCCTTATCGTAGGCGGTTGCTCGCGGCGCACCGGAAATGATGGTATGCATACCTTCGCATCGCGGACAGGTAACTTGATCGCCCACACAGGCGACTTGTTTACCAAGCAAAGAAACTTTCGCTGTCGCCGTGACAACTTCCCCGCCATGGGTTGTTCTGTCCCCCAAAACAATGACTTCCTCTCCATCTATGGTCCACATGCGGCAACTCCTTATGGTAATATTTTTCTATAACAGTCGATCCTGAAAAACATTAAATATACTGATTATTAAAACATAATTTTTGCAAAAACGCATATTTTTTCGCCCAGAAATGTTTCTCAGGATCGACTAAATACTCCTTTCATTCAAGTATAGTTTACACACCTGTCCTAATTTTGGGGAGTACCTCTCTTTTTGAGTTTCTTATAAAATAATAAGCCGCGGCCGCCAGGCAAAGCGCGCCTATTCCCGCGCACCACAGAGGAGCAAATACCTCCGGGCTGTTGATGCCCTCCACTTCCCGGGGCAGGAGCATGCCTATGCCCTGGGTCAGCATACCCCCGGCCAGCAAGGTGAAAAAATTGATCCAGGTCAGAGCCGGGGCCAGGAGCGCGCCAGCAATCAATTCCCGGGCATGGGCATAAATAAGGACGCCAGGCGCGCTGCATATCCCCATTACCAGCAGGCAAGCGCCCAGCTGGAAAAATGACGGGGCTGGAGGCAGGCAGAAAATGGCCGCGGCCGCCAGAGCCTGCCCCAACAGTCCCGCCATGATAACCGCTTTGCGCCCGCCCAGGCGGTCGCTTATATAGCCGCTGAGCGGCATGCCAGCCATATAGCCGACAATCATCAGCAAAATCAGCCGGGCGCTCTCCTCTTGAGGCAGTCCCAGCCCCCAGAGCAAAAAGGGAGCCAGCCAGGTGGATTGCAGGGCTACAAAAAAACCGTAGCGGGCCGCTGAAGCCAGACCCATAATCCAGAAATTGACTTGCCCCAGAAGATCTCTCAGGCTCTGTTTAAGTTTGGGGGCAACAGGCCGCTGAGGCGGATCCGGGGCCAACAGGCTGAAAAGCAGGGCCAGGAAGGCGGTGGCTCCGGCCAGAATGAAAAAAACTCCGCGCCAGCCCCAACAGGCGGCCAGCCAGGTTAGAGGGGTTGTGGCCAAAAGCCCGCCCAAAGCGGCGCTCCCGGCTACCAGGCCGGAGAGGAAACCGAAACGCTTGGGGCTGAACCAGGCTGCCAAAAATACCAGACTGCCCATAAAACTGGCGCTCATCCCCAGGCCCATCAAAAAACGCCCGGCCAAGGCCAGCTCAATCCTATCCGCCAAGCCCAGCAGAAACGCTCCCAACGCGGCCAGCAGGAACAGATTTCTCATCACCGGGCGCGGCCCCCGGGCCGCCAGCCACAGCCCCAAAGGGAGCTGGCTCAAGGCAAAGGCATAGAGATACAAAGCTCCCAGCATTCCCACCTGTTGACTGTTCAGGCCCAGATCCAGGCTGAGCTCAGGCAGGAGAATGCTCAAGGCGGAGCGATGAAACATGGAAAATATACAGCCCCAAGAACAAAGGGCAACTAAAACGGCGGCCCGGCCCACATTTATCATCTTGTTGTCCTCATATTAAATTACCCGGCAAAAAGCGCCTTGCCGGAATTAAGGCATTTCCCTATATGAGGCTAGTATAAATTCAGCGGCGGCTATTGTCAACCAAATAAAAGTTGACAATAGCCGCTTTACTTATCCCGCTTCCCGGCCCAACCCCGGAATATTTTTCTGTCAGAGGGCGGGGCAGGGACGGATATTATTTATCAGTTTTAAATTTTTCCCAGAATTCCTCATAGACGGCCAAAGTGTCGCCCACTCCCTCCTGAAGGCGGGAATTTCGCATCTCCTCATCTGTGGGCACCAGGACCGGATTGGCGCGCAATTCCTCATCCAGAAGGGCTATCCCGGCCAGGTTGGGAGACGAATAATAGAATTCTTCTATGCAGCGTTTGGCCACTTCCGGGCGGAGCATATAATTAATAAAAATATGAGCGTTTTCTTTGTTGGGAGCGTTTTTCAAAATGACAAAGTTATCTATCCAGAGGAGAACTCCTTCCTCAGGGTAGACAAAGTTCAAATCGGGATTTTCTTCCGCCGCCACCAGATAATCGCCGTTCCAGATAGTCCCCAGCCATACTTCTTCGGTGATCAGAGTCTGCTTGGTGGCGGTGACGTCCAATTTTCGCACCGAAGGTTTCAGCGCCCGCAAAAATTCATAGCCGCTCTGGATATCTTCCCGCTTAACTGTGTTGGGATCCAGCCCCTTGGCCATCAAGGCCACGCTGAAGGCGTCGCGCAAATCATCGGAGAAAATGATTTTGCCTTTAAACTCAGGGCGCAACAAATCCGCCCATTTGCTGATTTGTTCGGGTTTTATGTATTTACTGTTGTAAGCAAGCCCGGTTGTACCCCACATATAAGGAATGCTGTATTTATTGCCGGGATCAAATTTAAGATTGAGAAGCTTGGGGTCCAAATTTTTAAAATTGGTAATTTTGCCAAGATCAATGGGAGTCAGGAGATCATCTCCTATCATCATTTCCAGGATATAATTGCTGGGCACCACTATATCGTAGGTGTATCCTCCCAGAAGGCGCACTTTGGCGTACATGGCCTCATTGCTTTCAAAAGTAGAATAAATCACCTTGATTCCGGTCTCTTGAGTGAAATCATTAAGCACATCCTGGGGAATGTATTCCGACCAGTTGTAAACCACTACTTCATTCTTGGCCGGCGCGCTCCCGGCTTCGCCGGCCGCGATAAAGGCAGGCAGGCAAAACAGAACAATCAATATTTTTTTCATAGTCTTCACTATTTCCTCCTGTGATGGATAATGATCTGTGAACTCAGCACGATAATCAGAGTAAAAACGAACATTATGGCCGCCAGGGCGTTAACGTCCGGCTTTACTCCCAATTTAACCATGGAAAATATCTTTACCGGCAGCACTTCGTAAGTGGGGCCGGTGACAAAAGCGCTGATAAGCACATCGTCAAGCGACAGAGTAAAACTTAAAAGCCAGCCCGCCACCACCGCCGGAGCGGTAATGGGCAAAAGTATGTGCCAGAAGGCTTTTGCTTCCGAAGCTCCCAGATCGCGGGCGGCTTCGATTAAATGTTCATCGAATTCGGCTATGCGGGCCAGCACGGTTATAGTGACAAAAGGCGCGCATAAAACTATATGGGCCACCAGCAAGGTGACAAAACCCAGCTCGATTTTGCAGGCGATAAAAACAATGAGTAAAGATATGCCCATAACGATATCCGGAGATAAAGTGAGCAGAAACACGCTTACAAACAGAGGTTTGCGTCCGGCGAAAGAATAGCGTTTCAGGCAGAGCGCGGCCAGACTGCCCAGGATAGTGGCGCCGCTGGCCGCGCACACGGCCACGGTAAGAGAGTTTATGGCCGCGTCCAGAAGCGCCGTGTTGTCAAAAAGCGTGCTGAACCAGCGCAAGGTGAATCCCTTCCAGGTGGGAGCGTATTTATTGTCATTAAAAGCGTAGATGAACATTATCAGCAAAGGCACGTAAAAAAAGGCGTAGACCAGGCCCACATAAACTCGCTGTATTATCCTGCCTTTCACGCCCCACCGCCTTTTATCTGGGCTATCGCCCCGTCGCTTACCCGGCCGCGGCGGCTGGCCGCGCGGTATAACAGGGCCATGACCACCAATAATATGGTAAGCACGGAACTGGCCGCGGCGCCGAAAGGCCAGTCTTTGGCTATCAGAAACTGATTCTTTATGAAAGAGCCTAAGAGCAGGTTGGTGGCGCCGCCCAATATTTCCGGCACATAGAACATGCCCAGAGAAGGGAGAAAGACCAAAATGGATCCGGCCACAATGCCCGGCATGGTCAGGGGAAGAGTTATATGCCAAAAGGCCCGCCGGGTGGTTGCCCCCAAATCACGGGCCGCGTCCAGCAGGTTCGGCTCAAGCTTTTCAATTGAAGCGTAAAGAGGCAAAATCATGAAAGGCAGAAGGGTATAGG
This sequence comes from Desulfarculales bacterium, assembly GCA_031267815.1. GTDB lineage: Bacteria > Desulfobacterota > Desulfarculia > Desulfarculales > Desulfarculaceae > JAIRYI01. Next base: position 35,279 of record JAIRYI010000022.1, read on the forward strand.
TCAGGCCCACAAAAACCGCGAAATCGTTGAATATGAGAGTAAGAGGACTTATGTGCAGAAGAGCCAGAAGCTTATTAATCATGCCTTGAGCGCCCAGGATGAGGATCAGGGCGTAAGTGCGGATCAGGGAATTGGTCCAGAAAGGGATAATGACCAGAAGCAGCAGCCAGGGTCTGGCTTTTGGGGACGCCCTGGCGATTATATAGGCGAAAGGATATCCGAAAAGCAGACAGAATATGGTGCTAAGTCCGGCCAGAACCATCGAATCCCACAGAACCGTGGCGAATTCAGGAGAGAAAAGGCGGGCAAAATTGTCAAATGTAAATTTAGGAATAAAAAAAGAGTCTTTGGAGCGATCCAGCAAAGCCACCATAATAAGGGCCAGATTGGGAATCAGGGCAAACGCGGCCAGCCAGGCCCAGGTGATTCCGATGCTGAAGGAACGGAAAAAAGAGCATCTCCGCTCACTCATCTTCTTCGCCAAGAACCACTTCCCAGCCCTCCACCCAGGTTACCTGCACCCGTTCGCCCGGCCGGTAAACAATGTCTTCATCATCCTCATTGAAAAACTCGGCCGCCTGAAGCTGCTTGCCGTTATCCAAAGTGAGCATGATATCCACCGTGGCGCCTTTATACACGCTCTCGTCAATGCGGCCCATAAAAAAAGGGGGATTCAGGGTTTGTTCAGGCAGAGTATAAATTCTTAAATCTTCCGGCCTGAGCAATACCTTGACCTTTTCTCCCCAGGTAAACTCGCCCCTGGCTTTAAGATTAAAGGAAACTCCCTCCACATCCGCCTTAAGGCCGCCGCCGGAGTTTACGGAAGTGACTGTTCCTTCCAATACGTTTATTTCTCCCACAAAACGGGCCACGAAAAGGTTCTTCGGCTCTTCATAGATTTCCTGGGAAGAACCAATTTGTTCAATGGAGCCTTCGTTCATGATCACCACCCGGTCGCTCATGGCAAAGGCCTCTTCCTGGTCATGGGTGACAAAGACAAAGGTAATGCCCAACTGGCGCTGCAAATGCTTTATTTCCAGCTGCATCTGTTTGCGCAGTTTAAAATCCAGAGCGCTGAAAGGCTCATCCAGCAGCAACACCAGGGGATTGTTGATGATGGCCCGGGCAATAGCCACCCGCTGCTGCTGCCCGCCGGATAACTGGCTGGGCATGCGTTCGGCCAAACCTTCCAAATGCACCCGTTTCAATACCTCTTCCACCCGCTCCGCGATGCGGCTGTTAGCATATTTTTGCATTTTAAGCCCGAAACCAACGTTTTGGGCCACGGTCATATGGGGGAAAAGAGCATAATTCTGAAATACCGTATTGACCTGGCGATCTTCAGGGGGCATGGCGTTGATTTTGTTCCCGTTCAGCAACACATCGCCTTCGCTGGCCCGCTCAAAGCCGCTTAATATGCGTAAAATAGTGGTTTTACCGCAACCGGAAGGGCCCAGCAGAGTTATGAATTCACCGTTTTCAATTGCCAGATTGATATCGTAGAGAGCACAGGTATCGCCAAAATATTTGCTGACCCCTCTAAGCTCCAAGATAGGTATTTGCTCCATTATCTCTCCCTGATCATAAGCTGTAAAGAGATAAGCAAGGGAAAATATCTTTTCCCTTCTTAAGCATGGGTTTCAATCCCGCCCTCAGGCCGGTTATTGTCTGTAAAAATCGCGGGCAGCGATTTTTACGCGCCGGTCCCGCTGACAATCAACTTTTTCACGCTCGGGCTCACGCAATATCCGGGCTAGAATCCGTAAGCCGCGCTCAGGATAAATCCCAGGCCGTTGCCCACATCATAACTGGCGAATTTGTCGCCGTCATCATCATACAATTCCAATTCACGCCAAAAATTGCCCTCCAAACCCAGGGTAATCTTCAATCCGGGCAAGAATTCCGGACTGAGATGGGAATAGATTCCGCCCACAATATTGCGGTGGCGGATATAGCCGGCAGAAACAACCGGGCTGTCATCGGCCAGACGGTGGATTCCGTAATGATAACCCGCGCCCAGACTCACAGCCAGCAATGGGGAAAAACGATATTGCAGATTGGTGGACGGAGCGCCCAGAGAAAACGACCAGCCTTTTTCTTCAGCGCCATCTTCTTGCCAGCTCAGGCCCATGACGGGAAAGCCATCCAGGCCGGTGGGATGGTACATCAGAAACGCGCCCAGGCGAAGTCTCCAATTTTTGGCCACGTCCCACACTATCCCGGCCCGGCCGCCAAAGCCGAAAGAATTGCTCATCTCCTTTTCCCAGCTGCTGTAAACATTGCCTCCCGCAAACCAGTTCAGCCCGGCAACGCCTGTCTGGCCGCTGAAAGCGGCGTTTAAATCCAGAGTATGAAGATATTCCCAGGGAACATCGCGCTGGTTGCCAAAGGGCAGAGCCTCCGCGTTGTCCCAGGAAAAACGGCTGGCTGTATAACTAAGGGTCAGCCAGCGCCAGCTCAGGGCCGCGCCGGCCCGGGTGAAACTGTAGCCGCCCTCATAGCCGTCAAGGCTGGCGTTGGCGATAGCGCCGCCCAGGAGCCTCACCTGTACTTCATCCTGGGCCGACGCCGCCCTAGGGATAGGGAGCAGAAAGACCATCAAAACTGTACTTAACAAAAACCGTTTGCCCATAGCAGGAATTCTCCCGTAGTTTATGCTCCTCACCCGGATAATGTCCGCGCGCATAAATCCGCTTCTCCCGGCGCTGTCCAAAAACCCAAGAGAGCCTAAATAATACCTTAAAATTAACAGCGGAAAAGACCTGTTTTAAATTTCTTCAAATTTTAGGAGGACAGAAATTCTTCCACCGCCCCCGCGCCTGCCCTTAATACTTCGGGCTGGTCCCCCACCAGACTCACCACACTGGAAGGCTCACCCGGCACCGGCCCTCCGTCTAAAACCAGGTCAATCCGCTTGCCCCACAGATCTTCGATTTCCCAGGCGTTCAGGACATAATCAGCCTCAGTCGGGTTGGTGATACTGCTGGAGAGGAGGGGGTTGCCCAGAGCGCGGGCCAGGCTTTGGCACAACTGGTTGGCCGGCACCCGGATGCCGGCGGTCTTCTGCCGGGTCAGCATAAGTTTGGGAACCTGGCGGGAACCCTCCAAAATAAAGGTGTAAGGACCCGGCAAGAGCCTTTTTAAGGTTTTATAGGCATAGTTGGTTACATTGGCATAGCGGCTCAGTTCCTTTAAATCGGGACATATAAAGGAAAAAGGTTTGCCCGCGGGCCGTCGTTTAAGCTGATGGATGCGCAGAATAGCCTGTTTGTTGAAAATATCGCAACCCAGACCGTAAACAGTGTCGGTGGGAAAAGCTATGATCCCTCCCTCTTTTAGAATTTCCACCGCCTGGCTGATACGCCGGGGCTGAGGGTTATGGGCGTGGACTTCAAGCAGCATGGGATGATAAACGGATGTGGTTGAGCAAACCTCCGGCCGCAAGGAGTTTGCGGTCTCTGGCGCCGGCCTGGATAAGCAGGAGCATATTCCCTGCCGGCGTCTGAGCTTCCACCCGTTCCGCCCCTCCGGCCAGGGCGCTGACAATGCCTTTAATAACCACTTTATCGCCCGCATCCAGCCGGTCATAATCATTTTTATCAGCAAAGAGCAAAGGCACAATGCCGAAATTAATCAGGTTAGCCAGATGAATGCGGGCAAAGCTCTTGGCCAGTTTGGCGTTTATACCCAAATAGCGGGGCGCCAGGGCGGCGTGTTCACGCGACGATCCCTGGCCGTAATTTTCTCCGCCGACCACCAGGCCCGGGGCATTGGCCAGCGCTCTGGATGCGAAATCTTTATCCAGCGGCGCGAAAACATAGCGGCTAAGGGCCGGTATATTGGAACGCAAAGGCAGGACTTCCGCTCCCGCCGGAGCGATGTGGTCGGTAGTGATGTTGTCGCCCACCTTGAGAATGACGGTCAGGCTCAAATCCTCGCTTAGGGCCGGGAAATCAGGATAAGGGGCAATATTGGGGCCGCGCCGCAACTCAACTTGCGCGGCTTCTTCCAGGGGCAAAGGATGAATCAGCGCCTCCGCCTCCCTCATATCAGGCCGGGGCGGCGTTTGGGGAGGTTCTCCCAGGCCGCGCGGATCGCTGATATAACCGGAAATGGCGCTGGCCAGGGCCACGGGAGTGCCGCACAGATAGACCGCGTCATCTTTAGTCCCCGAACGGCCGGGAAAATTGCGGGGAAAGGTGCGCAGAGAATTGGAGCCGGTGGCCGGAGCCTGACTCATACCGATGCAGCCCAGACATCCCGGTTGAAAAACCGTGGCCCCGGCCCGCAAGAGGAGTTCCATCCCCCCGGCGGCGGTCATCTGGGCCAGGGCTTGACGCGAACCGGGATTTATATACAGACTCACTCCCGGAGCCACTTTTTTATTCTCAAGCCCCAGGGCCAGAGTCATCAGTTCTTCGTAATTGCTGCCGGCGCAGGAGCCTACAATTATTTGTTCCAGAGGTATCTTTTCCTCCAGCCCGGCCGCTTCTCTTACCTTGTCGGGGCTGGATGGGCAGGCCAGCAAAGGGACAAGAGAGTTCAAATCAATCTCCAGCATCTCATCATAGGCCGCCCCTTTGTCAGCGGCCAGGGGAACATAGGCTCCTCCCCGGCCTTGCGCCTCCAGAAAAGACTTGCTTGTTTCGTCGCTGGGAAAAATACTGCCGGTAGCTCCCAATTCCGCTCCCATGTTACAGACCGCCGCCCTCTCCGGCACCGACAAAGTGGATACCCCAGGCCCGCAATACTCCAGCACCCTGCCCAGTCCGCCTTTTACGGTGAGCAATTTGAGTAAATGCAAAATTATGTCTTTGGCGCTTACCCAGGGAGCGAGCCGGCCGCTTAAATGAACTCCCACTACCTGGGGACAGAGAAGATAAAAGGGATATCCGGCCATGGCCGCGGCCACATCCAGCCCGCCGGCGCCCATGGCCAGCATGGCCAGCCCGCCGCAGTGGGGCGTATGAGAGTCAGAGCCGATTAGGGTCGCGCCCGGACGGGCAAAGTTAATAAGATGCAACTGGTGGCAAATACCGTTGCCCGGCGGGGAAAACCACAGGCCGTAGCGGGCCGCGAAGGAACGCAGATACCGGTGATCATCGGGGTTTTTAAAATCAGCCTGCAAAAGATTGTGGTCCGCGTAGGAAACCGATATTTCGGTGCTAATCCGGGGCAGGCGCAGGGCTTCAAATTCCAGGGCCGCCATGGTCCCGGTGGCGTCCTGGGTAAGCGTCTGGTCAATGGCAAGGCCTATCTCCTGACCGGGGAGGGGAGTTCCCTCGGCCAGATGGGCGGCAATGATTTTCTGGGTCAGATTGAGAGCCATGAGCGTTCAAATTCCCGGTTAAGGATAAACTTAAAATTAACCGGCAATCACTGCGGCAAGTTCGTGATTAACGATTAATTGCATAATATTGTTTAACTTAATTGATAGCGTTGCTTTAAGTAGTGATATATCTTCTCAAAATCTTTGCGGCCCAAGGATTTAACCGCTCTCAATCATTCTACAGTAAACACTCTCAAGATGTTTTGCGGCTGATATTTAAAAATTACTACTCAAATTAAGCTTGGCGGCAATCTGTTTTACTTCCGCCAGCGGCAGGCCGGTAAGCCGGGCAACTGTTTCCGCAGGCATGTTTTCCCGCAAAGCTTTTAAGGCTACTTCCAGTATTCCTTCCAGCTTTCCTTCCAGTTTTCCTTCCAGCTTTCCTTCCAGCCGTCCTTTCTGTTCGCCTTCCAGCCGCCCTTTCCGCTCGCCTTCGTTATAGGCTCCGTTATAATTGTCTTCAAAATCCATGCGCGCTTTTTCTCTGGCTTCGGCCAAAGCACGGGCGCGTTCGTCCCCGCTCAAAACTTTTATTACCCCCCAAGCCTCGGCTATGGCGGGATTGGTCTGGGCTGCTGCCATAAATTCCTCCTTTTCTCCGGCCCGGAAAAACCGCA
>JAIRYI010000035.1 GCA_031267815.1 Desulfarculales bacterium
GAGGTCGAACCTGGTTGTAAAAATTGATCCACTGACCAATGCCAACCCGAGCCTCTGAGCCGGTTTCGTATGCATGCAGATACACATTTTCATATTTCAGAGATCGCCAAAGACGTTCAGTGAATGCTCCACCGGCTTTAGCCGGTGGAGCATTCACTGAAGGATGAATAAAAAGCGCCGCCTTATTTTAAACTCTGGAAATCAGCGCCATTAACGCTTATAATTTTACTTTCCCCAGGGAGACTCATTTGTTATTGAAAATGGCCGGGCTTAAAAAATGATGCAATCATTAACCAAGATTTTCAGACAGTCTTTGCAAATCGACTCGCTTGATCACGATATGTTCGCGCAGGACACCCATTTACACCGCTTCAAATTCCTGATCTTAGGCGGCGTCAGCATACTGCTGTTGTTTAGCGCCATTGCGGCCAGCATAGCGGCGGAAGATTACTATATCATTCCCGCCTTTGTCCTGGCCGCCGCCCTGATTGGCGGCAGTTGGGGCTATTATAAAAAACACCCAGCCGGAAATTTTTTGACCCCTATGCTCATAACCGGCATAATTATAATGTTATCAGGATGTTATTTATTTTTCACAAGCAAGACGGACTTGGGCGTCTATTGGTTTTTGCTGTATCCTGTCATAATGATATTTTCCCTCGGACTATTTTACGGTTCCCTGCTGTTTGCCTTTTCTTATGTTCTGTTAATAATTATTTTCTCAACCCCGCTGCAGGCGTCTGTATATTTTCATCCCGCCTCTCCGGCTTATTTTTTGACAGCAATATTTGCCGCCTTTATTTTCTCCTGGTCCATGGAATACATAAGCGGGCGCGCCCACTTATCTTTATTAAAAGCTTTTAATCTTAAAGAAGAAGAAGCCCGGACCGATTCTCTGACCGGGCTGGGGAATCGGAGGGATTTACAAAACCATTTAAACTGGCTGCAAGCCCAATCTGTACGTTCCGGACACACTTTTGCCATCAATATAGTTGATATCGATTTTTTCAAACGGGTCAATGACAAATACGGACATGATATGGGCGATTTGGTCCTGCGCCATGTTGCCGCCATATTGGTAGGACAGGTGCGTTCAGCGGATCGGGTTTTCCGCTGGGGCGGAGAGGAATTCGCGATTCTGATGCCGGCCACCGGGACAATAGAAGCGTTAATCATTGCCGAACGCCTGAGACAGGCGGTTCAGGATCTCCCTTATCGGGACGTTGACGGCAATCTGATCAGGCTGACAATAAGCGTGGGAATCTATTCCGCCTCTGTGAACAAACTTGGCAGCCAGAGCGTACATGAACAGATCAAACAGGCCGACATGAATCTGTACAAGGCCAAACAGCTGGGCCGCAACCGGGTATACGGGTAAACGTGGCCGCGATTGCCGGCCTCAATACTCTTCTTCATAGGCCAAATTGGCAAAACTGGTGAGATCTTTTAAGAAAGCGAGCCGGACGACGCCAGTGGGGCCGTTACGCTGTTTGCCGATAATTATTTCCGCTTCTCCTTCATTAGCTTCCTTATTGTAAACATAATCACGGTAAATAAAAGCTATGACATCAGCATCCTGTTCTATGGCGCCCGATTCCCGTAAATCGCTCAGCTGCGGCCGTTTGTTGCCTCCAGGCCTGTCTTCCACTTTACGGTTAAGCTGGGACAAAGCCACCACCGGCAGATTAAGCTCCCTGGCCAAAGCTTTCAGGGAACGGGAAATATCGCTTATCTCTTGTTCTCTGCTGTCGAAACTGTCTCTGCGTCCGCGCATTAGCTGCAGGTAATCAATTATAATCAGCCCCAGATTATGCTGCATTTTAAGACGTCTGGCTTTGGCTCTGAGTTCCAGAATGGAAATGGCCGGGGTGTCATCAATATATAAAGGCATATTGCTCAAGGTATTGGCGGCGTTTACCATGCCCGAAAATTCATTTTCGCTCACAAAACCGCTGCGCAGTTTGCTGGCGGAAATTTTAGATTCAGAGGCCAGCAAGCGTAAACCCAACTGTTCCTTGCTCATTTCCAGACTGAAAACCGCTACCGTTATTCCGCCCTCTTTGGCCGCGTTTAAGCCTACATTAAGCGCGAAAGCTGTTTTGCCCATGGAGGGGCGGCCGGCAATTATAATCAGGTCAGACGGTTGCAAACCGTTGGTGATCTGATCGAGTTTGTCAAAACCGGTGGGCACGCCCAGCAAAAAACCCTTATTGCGAACCCGGTTATTCACCATTGTCACCGCGCGTTCCATGACTTCCATCATGGAACTGGTATGCTGAGAATAACGCTGTTGAGAGGAGGCGAAAATGGCTCGCTCCGCCTCTTCCAAATTTTGCAGGGGATTTTCCGGCTCCTGATAGGCGCGTTCAATGGCCTGACTGGCCGCCAGTACAAACGCGCGCAGATAGGCCTTGTTTTTAACCAGGTTGGCGTAGTGTTCAATATTGGCCGGAGTCACCGCCAACTCGGTAAGTTTGACGATAAATTCGGGGTCGCCGGCTCTGGCCAAAAAACCGCTGTCATTGAGACGGGAGACCACGGTGATCTCATCCACCGGAGTATTATGATTATAGAGCCAGAGCATGGCTTCATAAATCAAACCGTGACGTTGATCATAAAAATCCGGCGGTTGCAAAATAGTGGCCGCCAAAGGCATGGATTGTTCGCCAAATTGCAATAAACTGGACAAAACCCCCTGTTCGGCAATGTCGTCATGGGGTGGCTGGCGACTGGCGGCCGTCATGAACTGCTGTTTCTCAAGCTTCGGCCGGAATACGGTCTATATCCGGGATCCGGGCGCCGTCCTGTTCCGCTTCTTCCTGGGGGGAGGCTATCTCCGCTGTCTTTATTTTTATTTGCAGCTCCGCTGTAACCTGGGGATGCAGTTTGATCTTGATGGTGTGGTCACCCAATTTTTTAATAGGTTCCATAATAATCCGGCGCCGGTCAATCTCGTATCCCAGAGCGGCCAGACTTTTGACCACATCCTGATTGGTCACCGAACCATAGAGACGGCCGCCCTCACCGGCGCGCACTTCCAACTGCAGAGGCAGCGAGCGCAGACGGCCGGCCAGGCTGGACATCTGTTCCGCTTCCTTGGCCTGGGCGGCGGCAATCCGTTTACGCTCCGCTTCCACCTGGGCCATATTGTTTTTGGTGGCCACAATGGCCAATTTTTGCGGCACCAGGTAATTGCGGGCATAACCGTCTTTAACCTGGACTATTTCCCCTGGATCGCCTAACCCTAATACTTCTTTTGTCAAAATAACTTTCATTTAAATCCCTCCAGGATTATCAGTGGACGGTTTAATTTTACGCCAATTGAACCAGGCGTCGGATAAACCCAGCAAAACCGTCAGCGCGCTGAGATAAATCACAAATACCATAACCAGTAAAAATAAAATCCGCAACCACGGGGGCACATTTTTTCTGTCACATAAACAGGCGGCTACCGCCAGACCGTGAAACCAATATACAGCACAGGTTAACAATAATATATTAAGCCCCAGCCAATAGACAAAGCCATCGCTTATTCCCACCAGCAGCGCCGCCCCCGGCAGTATCCATACCAAATAAAAAGGCGAACGCCAGGAGCTTAAAGATTCATAGGGCAAATTTTTCGCGGCCTTGGCGCGCCGGCTCAGGCGGTTAAGAAAAAACAGATTGATCCAGGTGATGAACATAAAATTTATCAGACTTATGGATATCGCCAAATTAAAAAGCGCCGAACCCAGACGGTATAAATTCCGGCGCGTTTCTTCCCAATCAGCCGCTAATCCGGGCTGGGCCAGCGTGGAATTCCAATTATCAACCTGCACTGCCCAGTAGCTGTTCCAAAAAGCCTGCACATCCTGCCCGCTGTACCAGGCAAGCCCCACAAAATAAGCTATGTTAACCGCAGCGGGGCATATTGCTCCCCAAATCAGCATCTGCAAACGGTTACCGCCCCGGTTCATACTCTCACCCGCCCCTGCCGCCAAAGCGGCAAAGAATAAAAAAGGCAGGCCGGCTATTATGCTGAAATTAAAATAAACCAGAGCCAGAACAGTAAGCAGGGCCAAAAGACAGGCCTGACGCCCTCCTCTGCTGCCGCTGTTCAGATAAACCCATAAAAGAGGCAGAGGAGAGAGAATCAGCAGAACAATCCCTATGAGTACGGGAACAAACAGGCTGCCCGCAAAAAAGAGCGAACTTAATAACGCGCTCAGATAAAGAGAGAGGGATTTCTTTTCAGCGGTTAACTCATTTTCCATTTATTTTCCTGAAAAATGATTAAGCCGGCGCCCATGCTTAAGCGGGGATAAATAAAGCGCCGTCTTCCGTTTAATTCTTTCCGTTCCCTGATTCCGCCTCAACCCGCGGCAAAAATTGCGCAGCCCAATCACCTGTCTCAGCTGACCAAATTGGAAGAAAAACCTAAAAGAGCCACATGGCGGGCGCGCTTGATAGCTTCGGTCATCTGTCTCTGGTGCAGGGCGCAGCAGCCGCTGATGCGGCGGGGGATTATCTTGCCTTTTTCCGTGGTGAAATAGCGTAATGCGCGCGGATCTTTATAATCTATAACCAAAGTGGCATCGGCACAAAAACGGCATACTTTACGTCGCCCATAGTTGCGTTTCTTTTTCCCGTTCATGCCTCATCCTCCTCATAATCATCTTTACCGCCAAATTCATCCCCATCTTCTTCATCATCGTCCGCGCTGCTCTGCCGGGCGGCCCGGGCGGCAGCCCTTTCTTTGGCCTTGGCTTCAGCCAGAGCCAAAGCCTGGGGATCAAATTCATCCCCTTTTTTTACCGTCAAAAAACGCAGCACTTTTTCATCAATCCGAAAAAGGCGCTCCATTTCCAGCACCGCTTCCGGATTGGCCCCGTATTCCAATATTACATAATATCCCTTGGTGAATTTGCGAATGGCATAAGCTAAACGCCTCCGCCCCCAAAGATCTGTCTTGAGGATATTAGCGCCGCCGCTACTGAGAACAGCGCTGAATTTTTCAATGAGCAGGGCGGTGTCTTCTTCGGACAGATCGGGGTTGACAACAAATAAAGTTTCGTAATGTCGCATCAGGCCTCCTTATGGACGTTAACAGTGTCCCTTTATCAATTATGTAAAGGGAAAGGAGTTTACAATATCGAAGTTATTTATCATCGCGGGGAGATTTTGTCAAGAATGATGTTTTCTAAGAGAATTAATATGTTTTTGTCCTCTTGCCAGTTCTTCGCTTATGTGCTATTTTAATGGGGATCAATCAAACACGCTCGGCTGGGGCTAAAGGGTGCCATTTTTATGGTGAGTCGATGTGCCGGGCGGAAGCAGTAACCCTTTAAATTATAGAGGTAAACCAAATGTCTTATGCTACCATGCATGAATTGCTGGAGGCGGGGGTCCATTTCGGCCACCAAACCCGCCGTTGGAATCCCAAAATGAAGCCTTATATCTTCGGCGCCCGCAACGGCATCTACATTATAGATCTGCAAAAAACCGCCGGACTGTTTCGCCGGGCTTATGATCAAGTGGTGGAGGCGGTAGCCAGAGGCGGAGATGTGCTTTTTGTAAGCACCAAGCGCCAGGCAACGGATATCATTGCCGAAGAAGCCCAGCGCTGCGGCATGTTTTATGTAAATAACCGCTGGCTGGGAGGCATGCTCACTAATTTTCAGACCATCAAACGTTCCATTGAACGGTACAAAACTCTGGAAACTATGTTCAATGACGGCTCGGTAAATAAATTTCCCAAAAAAGAACAGACCTCCATGGGGCGGGAACTGGAGAAGCTGGACGCCGTCCTCAAGGGAATTAAAGAAATGAACCGCCCGCCCGCCATTATGTTTTTAGTGGACATAAAAAAAGAACGCATTGCGGTGACCGAGGCCAACCGCCTGGGGACTCTTACCGTGGCCCTGGTGGACACCAATTGCGATCCTGACGGCATTGACTGCATTATTCCCGGTAATGACGACGCCTTACGTTCCATACGCCTGGTTACGGGCAAGATAGCCGACGCGATTATTGAAGGCAAAGCTCTGCGCGGCAACCGGGGGCGGGACAGGGATGAAGTGGAAATACCCACCGACATGCCTGAGCTTACCGTAGGCCGGAGCAGTGACGGATCAGGGCCTGAAGTCCTGGTCATCAACCGTACCAACCGGAGCGGAAACACTCTGACCGGCGGAGAATAATTTCAGGGCTTGCACATCAGACGCCGTCAGGCGCAGAATGCGCTTCAGCGGTTTTGCGGCCGGGCGGGTTTGTGCCTGCTTTCAATGTTGTGTCCCCAATTTAATTTCTAATCATTAGTAAAACCGGTCGGTGGGGGCGGCAAAAAAAATTTGGCTTATTTTATAATGCAACCCGAAACTTACTGAAACTTTTAAAATATAACAAGGAGAAAAACTGTGAGTATTTCCGCATCCGCAGTAAAAGAGTTGCGCGATAAAACCAACGCCGGCATGATGGACTGCAAAAAAGCTCTGACCGCCTGCGACGGCGACGTGGAAAAAGCTGTTGACTGGCTGCGTCAGCGCGGTTTATCTTTAGCCGCCAAACGGGCGGACCGCCAGTCCAGCGAGGGTCAGATTATGAGCTATGTTCACGGCGGAGGCAAGCTGGGGGTGATGGTGGAAATCAACTGCGAAACTGATTTCACGGGTAAAACCGAAGAGTTCACCCAATTCGCCCGTGATGTGGCCATGCAGATTGCCGCCGCCAATCCCGTCTGCATCGCCCCGGAAGATATGCCCGAAGCGGTCTTGCAGCGGGAAAAAGACATTTATATGGCGCAGGTGCGCGAATCTGGCAAACCGGAAAAAATTTGGGATAAAATCATTGAAGGCAAAGTTCAGAAATTTTTCGGCGAATCCTGTCTGTTGCAGCAGTCTTTTGTCAAAGACCCTGATAAAACCGTTGAAGATCTGCTTAACGAAATGCGGGCCAAAACCGGAGAAAATGTGAGAATCCGCCGCTTTTCCCGGTTTGTGCTGGGAGAACAGAGCTGATTCTTCTCCTGCCGTCCCGGCTCAAGACGCGCATTAGTGTTTTCCCCTTGTCCAGACCCTCTTTAAGGGAAGAAATTTTATATAATTATGGATAAACCTCTCTACCAACGCGTGTTGCTCAAACTCTCCGGCGAAGCTCTGATGGGCGACAACGCCTTTGGCATTTCCCAGGACATCCTGGAATTTGTGGCGCTGGAGGTCAGCAAGGCCCACGCCACCCAGGCGGAATTGGGCATTGTTCTGGGGGGGGGCAACATATTCCGCGGGGTGAGCCACAGCGCCCGCAATATGGACAGAGTTCAGGCCGACAACATGGGTATGCTGGCCACGGTGATCAATTCCCTGGCTTTGCAGGACGCCCTGGAACGCCACGCCATCCCCACCCGGGTGATGAGCGCCATCAATATGCCGCAGGTGGCTGAACCTTTTATCCGCCGCCGGGCCATCAGGCATCTGGAAAAAAGACGGGTGGTGATTTTTGCCGCCGGTATCGGCAACCCTTATTTCAGCACCGATACCGCCGCCGCTTTGCGCGCTCAGGAAATAGGCGCGCAGGTACTTCTGAAGGCCACCAAAGTGGAAGGTATTTATGACAGCGATCCGGTCAAAAATCCTGACGCCCAAAAGTATGATCACATTACCTACGACAGAGTGCTGACCGACCGCCTGGACGTCATGGACGCCACCGCTGTCAGTCTGGCCCGTGACAACAAGCTTCCGGTACTGATTTTTAATATGTTAAAAGCTGATAACATCAGAAATATTATCTTGGGCCATAAAATAGGCTCGCGGGTGGAGGATTGACTTATGATGGAGGATATTAAAAAAGACAGCGTCGATATGATGGAAAAAGCGGTGGAATCCCTGGGCAAAGAATTCAGCCGGGTTCGCACCGGCAGGGCTTCTCTCAACCTGCTGGACGGAGTCCGCGCCGATTATTACGGCGTCCCCACCCCGCTCAATCAAATGGCCGGTTTATCCGTGCCTGAAGCCAGGCTCATCCTGATCCAGCCCTGGGATCCCAAAGCTCTGGAAGCCATCGAAAAAGCCGTCCTGAAAAGCGACCTGGGCCTGACCCCGCAAAATGACGGGAAGGTAATCCGCATCGCCATCCCCATGATGACTGAAGAGCGCCGCCGGGAATTGGTCAAAATTATCCGTAAAATGGCCGAGGAAAGCAAGGTGGGGGTACGGGCCGCCCGGCGCGACGCCAACGAGATGCTTAAAGACCTGAAAAAAGACAGCGCCATTTCTGAAGACGAGGCGTTTAAAGGCCAGGAAGAGATCCAGAAAATAACCGACAGCTATATTAAAAAAATAGATGAACTGCTGGCGGAAAAAGAAAAAGAATTATTGGAATTTTAATTTTTTGTCTCTTTAATCCCCCATACCCGATTATTTGCGAGCTTATTCATGACTGCTGACTTGAGCGGCCTCCCCTTATCCGTTATCCCCCGCCATTTAGCTATTATCATGGATGGCAACGGCCGCTGGGCCGCCAGTCAGGGCCGGGGCCGTCTGGCCGGCCACAGTGCCGGCGCGGAAAGCGTGCGGGTAATTGTGGAGGCCTGCCGCCGTCTGGACATTCCCGCTCTCACCCTTTACGCTTTCAGCGAAGAAAACTGGGGGCGGCCTAAAAGCGAAATAAACGCCCTCATGGCCCTGCTCAAACGCTTCCTGTATAGGGAACGGGCCTTGTTGCGCCGGCAGAACATCCGTCTTCGCGCTATTGGCGATCTGGGCAAGCTGCCCTCAGCCACCCGCGCGGCCCTGGAACAAACGGCGGAAGCCACCGCCTCCTGCGACGGTATGATTCTGACCCTGGCCCTGTCTTATGGAGGACGGCAGGAGATTACCCATGCCTGCCGAACCTTAAGCGCGCAAGTCCTGGCAGGGGAGATCAAACCGGACGACATAACTCCGGAAATTTTTGAAAGTTATCTCTATACCAGCCCCTGGCTGCCTGATCCGGATTTTCTTATCCGCACCAGCGGAGAAATCAGAATCAGCAATTTTCTGCTCTGGCAACTGGCCTACTGTGAACTGTATTTTACTTCCACCCCTTGGCCGGCTTTCCGGGAAGCCGAGCTTATGGAAGCGCTCGTCAGTTTTGCCGGACGGCAAAGGCGTTTCGGTAAGCTGGAATGAAATTTTTTGTAAAAATTTGTTGTTAAACAAAAAAACATCAGTATAATTTTAACTGCGATTCCCTTCATCAGGAGCCTTACGGTTCCGCCAAAATTTTATCTATCCAGACCGGCCCCAATAAATACTTCTATTAGAGCGTCAAAGAACTGTTTTAAAAGCGCCGGTAAACAGCCGAAGCTTATGTTTTTGTTTAATCCATATAAGAAAGGGAAAAAAGACGATGAAGATGAAAAGATTTTTTGCTTCTCTGGCCGTGCTGGCGGCCATGAGCTGGGCCATGCCCCTTATGGCGGCG
>JAIRYI010000020.1 GCA_031267815.1 Desulfarculales bacterium
ATGCAGACACTCCTTTACGGAAAGGAGATCTGGAAGGAAAAGGTCGGACAACTCAATTAGCCTGACAAGCGGAACCAGCAAAACGGAGCCAATTGTCAGATCAAGTCTGAACTACTACACATAATTGGCACAATAATTGGCACAGTGAATACTCCACCGGCTAAAGCCGGTGGCATCTGATAACAGCTAAAGCTGGCGATTGCGGCTGGAAGCCGCCAACGGGCACCGATTCTACAAAAGATTATTCTGCTCCTTCAACTTTGAAATCGCCGTCTTCATGGTTTTGCTGCTCAATATAGGCCTTGATCACATCGTCGGTGACATTGCCGCTGCTACAGCAAAAATAGCCCCGTGCCCAAAGATGACGCCCCCAATATTGGCGTCGCAATGACTCGAAGCTATGCAGCAATTTATGTGAACTTTTGTCTTTCAGTCTTTGAGCCAAACGGCTTATCGTCACTTGGGGAGGAACAGAAACGAACAGGTGAACATGATCCTTGGAAATGTGCCCCTTCATAATTTCGACCGATTCCGAACGGCAGATTTCCCGGATCAACTCGCGGGTCTGAAAAGCCACATCTCCAACCAACACAGGCTTGCGGTATTTGGTAATCCAGACCAAGTGCAGATGGATGGCAAAAACGCTATGGCTGCCATGACGATATTCGCTCATGGCGAAATCTTAAACAAGAAATGCTGAAGCTGCCAGCTAAAGCTGGGAGTTTTAACCCTCCCAAAGTGGGACAATAAACCAAATCTTCCTGCGTACTTGCAGGCAGAGAACGCAACATATCCTCTACTGTATCCAGCTTCACGCTCAGGGGATCGCCCTCTTTTCTGAACAAATCCGAACCTGACAGCCTAAAATTTCAGCCAGATCTTCCAGCCGGGGAAATCGTGGCGCGGCCAGACCGCTTTCGATTCTGGATAAAGAAGCTCCGCTGATGCTGAGCTTTTCCGCAAGTTTATCCTGTGTCAACCCGACAGCCCTTCTGCGATGAGCTATGCTTGTGCCGACAATAGCGGCTACTGTTTAATTTTTCTGGAATTCACAACTTGCGGTATGAGCGGACTCATTTACCTTCTTGGAGGCGCTTTGACGGCGCGGCGGCTCTGACTGCCGCAGCCATGCCCAGCGAAAAAGCTCCGACTCTTCTCCGCGCCTTAGCAATGTAAACGCCCTGGATGTTCATGGCGCCCGCGGGTCTTCCTGTCCGCGGGTCTTCCTTGCGTTGCAAGCCTTAAAAGCTTAGTGTTGACCATGAAACTATGGCTGTGGTTCAAAACGCTCCTGAACTTCTTTTCTTCGCCCCCTCGCCGTAACTGCCCGTATTGCCACGGTGGGAAATGCCTTGCCTCCTGCCAGATAATCGACAAGAAGGAGTAAGAGCCGCTTTTTCCGCTTACTTTCCTTTCCTCCCCCTCATAGTGAAAGCTGGAAATTAAACTCTACTTATCAGAAAAGGGGGGTAATCCCTATCGAGTAAAATAGCAAGGAGCAGCGAAAACTCGACATACGTTTGCACATACCCGCTCCGCTCTCTCCGCCGTTGCAAAAATACCCTTGAGTGCGTACAATGGGAGACAATCAACTCGCGCGCGTCCACACCGCAACACAGAGAACCCTAACAGTGATTTGGGATATTGCGATATTGGAGAGCTACAAAATCATGAAAATAAAAATACATCGTGGTGTAATGACTGTATAAGTAAATCATAGGTCTTTCCAAAATCCGAGTTGGCTAATTTTTTATAAATGCAAAAAGTGATAAATTTGAAAAAGTACGTTACTTGTCACTGTTCTTAAATTGATTGGCGGCAAACGTCAGTTGTTAGATTCCCTGACGCCGCTGCTTCCCAAATGAATTACCTCGTATTGTGAACTATTTGTCGGCGGCGGCGCTTTATTATTTCAGTTGCAGCAAAAAACTGCTTTTGTCAATGACATCAATATTGCATTGATAGGTGTTTATAGAGTTATCAAATCTGATGTCGAGGCGCTTATCACAGCCTTGCAAAGATCACAAATGAAACCGATGTGTTTTATTCTGTCAGGGATTGGGATTTAGGGATAAAGAAAAATATGCTGAATTGTCGGCCGTTGAAAAGGCTGCCCGTACAATTTATTTAAATAAAACTTGTTATATATGAATAGCGCGCCGGAATACTTTCCGCTGAACTGCTTCAGCATGGGCTAAAACTCGTTCTTTTATCAACTGGCCTGAGCCGATAAATAAGGATCTCGCAGTGTTGAACATTGCCGCACTGGCTTCAGGCGCGGGCACGAATGTGTCCGCGATCCTCGCGGCCATCCGCAGAAAACAGTTGGATGCCAGGCTTGCTCTTGTGTTGAGCAATAACCCGGACGCTCCGGTTTTGAAAACGGCTGAAGAAGAGGGGCTTGCCGTCTGGTCCAGGGAGCATAAAAAATTTGCGGACCGGGGGGCTTACGACCGGGAAATGCTGGCGGCGATCCGCAAATCCGGGGCTGAGACCATCGTTCTCGCCGGGTATATGCGCCTGCTGTCCCCTTTTTTGGTCCGGGCCTTCCCTGGACGCATTTTGAACGTGCATCCCGCCCTGCTGCCCAGTTTCCCCGGCATGCGCGGCGTGGGCGAAGCCCTTTCCTCCGGAGCGCGTCTGACCGGGGCAACAGTGCATTTTGTGGAAGAAACCCCGGATAGCGGGCCGATAATCATCCAGGCCGCTTTGCCGATCAGTTCCGAAGATTCGGAAAACGACCTGCTGCGGCGCATTCACGCCCTTGAACACCGTATCTATCCTCAAGCCTTGCAATGGCTGGCGGAAGGGCGTCTGAAAATTGAAAACCGCAGGACGCGCCTGCTGCCCGGAAAAAAATTTTCCGGGGAAGCCGTGTCCTGCGGGCGTGACGATCTGGGCGCCTGGTTGGTCAGTCCGGGACTGGAGGGATTTTAGGACTATACAGCTATCTCTCGTACTCGCGCGGAGTTCCGGTCTTGTAGTTCATGCTCAATCCGATGCTAAAATGCAAAAAGTATTCAGATCTCCCTGCAAGGGGAATCCAAAAAACCACGGCTTCACCATCCGGCAAAGGGATATGAACATATCTTGCTTCACCGGCGGCCAGGGCCTTATCGGCAAGGCAACCTTGATGCGGCTGTGAGCCAATCCTGGCGCAGTTCGTGCCGGGCAGGCATATGCCCGTTTTCTCCGCTGCCTTGTTAACCGCCAGCACCTGTCTGCTTTTGTGAACCAAGGTTGCGTTCTCCGGAAAATTATCCCACATCAAATGAAAAGCCGCGATAACATGATCCGGGAGCCTCGGACCCTCTTGCATGATGTACTCTTCTTGCAGGCTCAAATCAGAAGCCTCCACTTGTTCAGGCGGGAAGGCATAATTTTTCCTGTGGCCCAGGCCAAAATGAAGATAAAAATCCGGATAGCCGTCTACGGGAATCCAAAACGCCACCGGCGTCTGGCCATCAGGAATTCTTTTGGGACTTGTCGCCCAAGTTGTTTTCCGGTCTTTTAGCGCCTTGTTGGCGAGGCACCCTTTATGCGCCTCCGGCGGCCCGTGCTTGGCGCAAATCATCCCTACATCCCTTCCTATAGCCTTACAGGCCGGATTAAGAGCCGCAATTTGCTTGGATTTATGCGTCAACTGCGCCCCTTCGGGAAAATGCTCAAACATGAGCTGAAAAGCCTCAATGACTTCCTGGGGTAATGGATGTTCAAGCATAAGGCCCCCTTTTGCTGTCCGGCATGAAGGTTGGCGGAAGAGTTCCGCCTGCCGGCTTGCTCATCAGCATAATCTGGGATAAGATAAATGCAAGAACCCAGTATTTACTGACTAAGTATTAAAATACATACCATAAGGAATAAGTTTTGGAACAGGCAGGCCGCAAGGGTTCAAGATGCCCGATCCGCTACTCCCTGGATCTCATTGGCGGGAAATGGAAATTCCCCCTCATCTGCCTGTTGTTCTCGCAGGAACCCAAACGATACAGCGAATTGAAAAGGAAACTTGGCGACATCACCAACATGATGCTTGCCAAATCCTTGAAAGAACTTGAGGCTGACGGACTGATTCTGCGAAAACAATACAATCAGGTTCCGCCGCGGGTGGAATATACGCTGACGGATGACGGACGCGGCTTATACGATGCCCTTCACGCGCTTGCGCATTGGGGGATCGACCACATGGGCGCTCATGAGGCCGGAACCCCCTATTGTTCCGTATGCCGCGAAAATGAATTGCCTCATCCTTTATAACGCGCTGAAATACCCCATGGAGGTGCGGGGGCCATCGGTCCAGGCATAGCCTGGGCCGACAGATCCGAATCAAGGCGCCCCTGCCGGGGGAGCGTGAGCAGGCTTTGCCCCCTCGCGGGAATAAATCAGCGTTTTCTTAAATCCTGAACAGCCGGAAAGATTTTTCCACTGGGCGGGCTTCCCGCGGCCGCACTGGCTTCCTCATCTCGCCGGTATTTTGAAAAGCAAAGTCCCGCAAGGCTTTTTGGGCTTTGCGGGACTTTCCGGGAAGATAATTTGGTGGGTCGTGCGGGGATCGAACCTGCGACTCTCTGCTTAAAAGGCAGACACTCTACCGACTGAGTTAACGACCCGAAGCAATGCCCTTAGGGGAAAACGGAGAAAAGGTCAACATTTCCCGGCTAAGGAGGGAGAGAGACAAACACGGGCGCAAGGGCTGAGTTCGGCGCCGCGCCCCTGCACAATGTAATATTTAAAACTTCGTTTTAAATG
Source organism: Desulfarculales bacterium (assembly GCA_031267815.1). Lineage (GTDB taxonomy): Bacteria > Desulfobacterota > Desulfarculia > Desulfarculales > Desulfarculaceae > JAIRYI01. The sequence continues at coordinate 4,747 of JAIRYI010000020.1, forward strand.
TTAAGGCAGCAGAGCAAAAAATACGCTTTTTGCTCTATTCACGCCATAATTGTCGGCGCTCCTGACGAGAGGCCGGCGTTGGCGCTCTGTAGCTTTAAGCGTTACAGAGTACCAGGCGCAATCTGGGCATTGCCTTGACCTTCCCTCTTGGGACGAGTACTTTCCGCTTGCCCCGGGCAGCCCGGACATTTTCAAAAAAACCGCATCCGCCAAGTCCTGCGCGATTCCGGCGCGGCGGCTGACTCCCGGAGCGCTTGAACATTAAAAATGCATAAACCGCCCGTCTGTTATTCAATCTTCAGTTGAAAACGCTCCACATCCGGCGCAAGAGGTTCCCATGAAAATCGCCCTCACCAATGACGATGGCATCCAGGCCATGGGAATCAGAGCCCTGTGCCGGGCCCTTCTGGAAGCCGGGCACGAGGTGCGGGTAATCGCCCCCATGTCGGAGCAGTCGGCGGTGGGGCA
>JAIRYI010000090.1 GCA_031267815.1 Desulfarculales bacterium
CCGGACCAGTAAGCAAGGCGTGTGGGCGGGAGGAGACATCGTCACCGGCGCGGCCACGGTCATTCTGGCCGCCGGCGCCGGGCGCGTGGCCGCCGACAGCATCCACGAATATCTGCTTAACCTTTAGCAGTCTTGGGAGCGGGTTAATGTAACTTTTATTTGTCGGTCTTGAACATCTGCGCCGCCAGGCCCAGCGCGCTGGTTAAGTTGCTCAGTTCAGCCGGGATAATCATGGTATTATTGGTCTTGGCCAATTTGCCGAACTCTTGCACATACTGTTCCGCCACCCGCAGGCTGACCGCCTGATATCCTCCGTCTTTTATGGCCGCGCCCACCATGATCAGGGAATCCGCGGTGGCTTTGGCCACCAGCTCTATTTCCCTGGCTTTGCCTTCGGCCTCATTGATGCGGCGCTGTTTCTCCCCTTCCGAATAGGCAATCAAAGCCTGACGCTCGCCTTCGGCTTTGTTGATGCGGGACTGCTTGTCCCCTTCCGATTCCAAAATCTGCGCCCTTTTTTCCCGCTCCGCCCGCATCTGTTTTTCCATGGCTTCGCTGATGCTGTCGGGCGGAGAAATATTTTTGATTTCGTAGCGGGTAACTTTCACCCCCCAGGGATCGGAAGCGGTGTCCACCGCCTCCACTACCGCCTTGTTGATTCCGCTCCGTTCCAGGAAAGTCACGTCCAGATCCAATTTGCCGATCACGGAGCGCATGGTGGTCTGGGCCAATTGGGTAGCGGCAAACAGATAATTGCTGATGCCATAGGATGCCCGCACCGGATCTATCACCTGCATATATAAAATGCCGTCCACTGCCACCGCGATATTGTCTCTGGTGATACAGGTCTGGGAGGGAACGTCAATGGCTGTTTCCTTGGTGGAGTGCTTGTAAGCTATCCGGTCCACAAAGGGAATCATAAAATGCATGCCCGCGTCAAGGATCCGGCTGTATTTGCCCAGACGCTCCACTACATAGACTGAGCGCTGGGGCACCACCTTGATGCCGGTAAAGAGAAAAATAATCACCACAATGGCGAAAATAAGCAAAGGAAAGCTCACACCGTCCATCATATCCATCATCATATCCGCCCTCATATATTCTATTCTCCTTTATCATCCACAGGTTTAACAAGCAGAAGCAAACCCCGGTGATCACTGATCAGCGCCCGCTGCCCAGGGAGCAGATAACCGGAAGAAGCGGCCTGCCAGACAACGCCGTTAAGTTCGACCTTGCCGGGAGCGTCAGGACTGATGGCGCTCACTACCAATACGGTACAGCCAATATAATTGTCGCTCACTTTTTGGTCGGAGCGGTTCAACCAGTTTTTCAGTTTACGGCGCAGTAAAATAAAAGAGCCGGCCGAGGCGGCCATGAAAACAATTAGCTGCCAGTCAAAATTAAAGCCGCACAGATCCCCCGCGGCCGCGGCCAGACAGCCCAGCCCCAGGAAAAAAATTACCGCGGTGCCGGAGAGCATTTCCGTCCCGATGAAAATGCCTCCTGCCACCAACCAGCATATATAAAGGTTAGCTTCCAGCCATGCCATCAAATCATATCTCCTGCCCGGCCCAAGCCTGACGCGGCCGCTTGCAAGCGGCGCCTAACGATAAGCGTTCTTACCTGAAAAGCCGAAAACGGCTTTTCAGGGGTGGCTATTTAAAATACCTTAAAAGTAAACACCCCGCAAATTCCGCGCCCAAAAACTTGACTAACCTGATGTCCAGGGCGCGCCGGGATGACTGCCTTGACAAAAGCCATCTTTTCCGTATTATGAATACAACTTATTAAAATTATGGCAATTAATAATTCAAAAGTTAATATTCTGACCGAGGTGCTGAATCTGGGGAAATTCGGCGTCAGGCTGGGGCTGGACGCCACCGCCCGCTTGCTGGCGGATTTGGGCAACCCCCATCTCAACCTGCCCCTGGTCCATCTGGCCGGCACCAACGGCAAAGGATCCACAGGCGCCATGCTGGAGGCCATTGTCCGGGAAGCAGGCTATAAAGTCATCTATTATACTTCTCCCCATCTGGAGAAAATCAACGAACGCTTCCGCTTGAACACCCAGCCCATCTCCGACGGCGAACTCATCCTCTGGCTGGAGAAAGTATGGGCCCAGGCCGGAGGGAACTATACCTTTTTTGAATTCCTCACCGCTTTGGCTTTTGCCTGGATGCGGCATAAGCGGCGGGAAGGCGGGCTCGATCTGGGCATTTTGGAAACAGGCATGGGAGGAAGGTTCGATTCCACCAATATCTGCTCGCCTTTAATCACCGTCATCACCAATGTGGCTCTGGATCATCAGGCCTATCTGGGTTCCACCCTGACCCGGATAGCTGAGGACAAGGCGGGAATCATCAAGCCGGCTGTGCCTTTGATCCATGGAGTAAGCGCTCCCGGGCGGCAGATAGTGGAAGAAGCCGCCCGCGCCGCCCGCGCTCCGGTTATGGGCCTGGGCCGGGAAATAAGGCTGCGCCGCGGCCGGGACGGCTTTTCCCTGACCGGCCCGGGCTGGGCCATGAAGAATTTGCGCACCAACATGCCGGGCACGCACCAGCCCGCCAACGCCGCTTTGGCGGCGGCGGCGGCTTTCGCTTTGCGCGCCCATGGCTTCAATATCGGCCCGGAACACGTCCGCTCCGGTCTTTGTCAGGTAAAATGGCCGGGACGGCTGGAAAAATTTCAGTTAGAGGGTATAGATATATGGTTGGACGGAGCGCATAACCCGGCGGCGGCTGTTGTCTTGCGGAAAAGTCTGGCCCACCTGCGCCCCGGCGCCCTGATTATGGTTCTGGGTATAATGGCGGATAAAAATTTATCTGCTATATTGAAAATTTTAATGCCGGCCGCGCTCCGGGTGATATTCACGCAGCCGGACTGTCAGCGGGCCGCCCCTGCCTCCTGTCTGGCCGCTGTGGCAAAAACGGTGAAAACCCTGCGCCCGGAAAGCGACGCCTGGCTGGTGGAAGCGGATTTGGGCAAAGCCGTGCAACTGGCCCTTAATCTGGCTCAAAGCCTGAAAGGCCAGATACTTATAAGCGGGTCACTGTTTACCGTAGGCGCGGCCCGAAGCTGGCTCATAAAAAAAAAGGCTGAAAAGTAAAAGGAAACGCTGTTGCGCTTACTCTTTTTCATAATGGCTGTTGGGTTCATGGCGTCTGCTTTGCCCGCCGCGGCCGCGGATCTGATCCGTCTGGACAGTCAGGGGCAGACTACTATCCGGGCAGACCGCATAACCGCGGATGACACGGCAAAAACCGTTCTGGCGCTGGGCGAAGTGGAGATAGAGCGGGAAGGCCGCCGTCTGTATGCTGACCGGGTGCTGCTTCACACTGACACCATGCTGGCCGACGCCAGCGGCCGGGTGCGCTTTACCACCGCCGGCGAAGTGATGAGCGGCCGGCGCATGCTGGCGGATATGAACACCGGAACGGGCAAAATATATGACGCCCGCCTGCTGCTGACGCCCACTCATTTTTATCTGAGCGGTCAGGAAATAGAACGGCTTGGCCCGGACACCTATTGGGCCCGCAACGCTTCCCTGACATCCTGTGACGGAGAAAATCCGCCCTGGCGTTTTTCCAGCCAGGAAATAAATGTGGAAGTGGACGGTTACGGCACCGCCCGCAACGCCACCTTTGACATTAAAGGCCAGCCGGTGCTGTGGAGTCCCTGGTTTTTGTTTCCAGCCAAAACCAGAAGGCAGAGCGGCCTGTTACTGCCCAACTTCGCCTTTTCCAGCCGGGACGGCTTCACCTACAGCCAATCTTACTTTCAGACCCTGGGAGAAAGCCAGGACCTCACTTTAAGCGCCAATATCATGACCGAACGCGGGGTTAACTGGGGCCTGGAATACCGCTATAACCTGGACGGGAAATCCAAAGGCATTTTTATGCTGGACTTCATGCCCGGCGACAGTCAGGCCGAGGAGTTATGGCAGAGCGGGGCCAACGCCGGGAATTATGACACCCGCTGGTGGCTGCGCGGCAAAGCTGATCACTATTTTGACGCGAAAACCAGTCTGCGTCTGGATTTCGACACGATAAGCGACCGCGATTATCTCCAGGAATTCGATTTCTACAACACCGGCTACTGGTCCAGCATAAGGCAGCTGCGCACCTGGTTTAACCGGGATATCGATTCCCAGTATTCCCTCTCCCGCACCAATATCCTGAATTTCAACCATCGCCGGGAAAGTGAGTCCTTTAACGCGGCCATGATTTATTATGACCGCCTGGATACAAATAAAACCACCCTGCAGCAACTGCCTTATCTTACCTTTGACATGGCCCGCCAAAGTATTGGAGACACGCCTTTATATTTTTCCATGGACGCGGCTTATTCTTATTATTACCGGGAAGAAGACAGCAGAGGGCATACTCTTGACATAGCGCCGCAAATAAGCATGCCTCTCAATTTCAGCGACTACCTGATCCTGGAACCCAGCCTGCGCTGGCGGCCCCGCCTCTATGAATTGTCCCTGGATGACCAGGAAAAAGAAAATATGGACGCCCAGGGATTCAGCAACGATATCAATTTTACCGTGGACGCTTCCAGCTATTTATATAATGTCTATGATTTCAGCGATGATGACTCCGACTTAAAGATCAAACACGCCCTGCGCCCCCGGATAAGCTATACTTATCAGAGCGCCATGTCCGGCAGCGAAACCCTGCCCTGGCTGATGCGGCGCAATGAACTTAATTTCAACCGTGTTTCCTACGGCCTGGAAAACTCTTTTACCGTCAAAACCGCCGTCCCGCCGCCCGCGGAAGAAGAACAGACGTCTCCGGAAGGAAACGCCTCGCTGCCTTCCTTGAGCGCAAAAGATATCGCTGTATTAAAGACCATAATCGATCATACTCCGGATGCCTACTCCAGCACCGTGGGCGATGCGCAATACAATGAATTCATGCGTCTTAATCTCTATCACAGCTATTATCTCCAGGACTATGCCGATGCCTGGGGGGAAAGCCGTTCGCTGGGCGACATAGAGGCGCGCTGGGAACTGATGCCCTTTCTGGATAACTGGCTCAGTTTCACGGTTGACGCGGCCTGGGATATCTACAATTCCGATTTCGACGTGCTGCGCGCTTTGGCCATGACCCGGAACCAGCGGGGAGATTTTCTGGGCATAGATTATAATTATACCTCCTCCGATATTATAGGCGGGGCCAGACAGACGGCCAACCAGATAAGGCTTTTCAGCGGAGTCAATCTGGTCGCCGGGTTTTCCGTGGACTTTGAAACCCGTTACAATTTGCAGAGCAACGAACGCTTTGAACATCTGCTGGCCCTCAATTACCGTGATTCCTGCTGGGGCATAAGCCTTATTTTCCACGAAGACGACCGCGCGCACGCCTTTTATCTGGCCTTTAATCTGGCCGGGATAGGCGGAATGGGCGGACGCTAGGCAAGAGAAAGTTAACCGCTCATGCGGGCCATGATCCTGGCCGCCGGTATGGGGAGCAGGCTTCTTCCTCTGACCGCCGCTTATCCCAAATGCCTGATGCCGGTGGCCAATCAACCTCTGCTGGCCCTTAATCTCAACCGTCTGCTGCGCCTGGGAACGGAGACAGTGGTGATTAACACCCACCATCTGCACCGCCAGGTGGAGGATTTTGCCGCCGCCTGCCGTAACAATATCCTGCTCAGCCATGAACCCGAGCTGCTGGGTTCGGGCGGCGCCCTGGTCAAAGCCCGAAATTTGCTGGGTAAAGACCCGTTTCTGGTGAGCAACGCCGATATCATTCATAATCTTGATCTTTCCCTTCTGGCCGCCGCCCAGCGCAAACATAATCTGATAGCCTGCCTGGGCCTTACCCGCGATCCCCGCTTCAACAGCGTGGCCATTGACCGGCACGGTTTTTTACTGGGTATAAAAGGATATCAGCCTCTGCCCAGCCATCCTGATCTCTATACCTTTACCGGTCTGGCCTGTCTCAGTCCCCGTCTACTGGATTATCTGCCCTCTCGCGGCGTCTCTTCCATTGTGGACGCCTATCTGCGCGCCCTGCGCGGGGGAGAAAAAATTATGGGGATTCCTCTGCCCGGCCGCTGGGACGATTTGGGCGCCTGGCATAATCTCTGGGAAGCCAACGCGCGCGCCGCCGGAGACAAAGCGGGGCCGCGGCGGGAAAAGCAATACATTCTGACCGCTCCGGGGGCGGAGGTGGCGGCAGAGGCGGTGGTGGAGGGTTTTTGTTTTTTGAGCGCCGGAGCGAAAATTGAGGCGGGAAGTTATGTCCGGGACAGCGTGCTGCTGCCGGAAGCCAGAGTGCGAACCGGCAGCCGGGTGGAGCGGAGTATTTTGGGGCGCGGCTTTACCGCCAGAGGCAGTTATCATGACGGCGCTTTTGCCTGAACCTCTTTACGCCTGGCTGCGCGGCCTTAAAATGGCGGAGGCGGGCGATGTTGTCACCCCCATTGCCCCTGACGGCTCCAATCGCCGCTTTTACCGCCTGAGCGGCGCAAAGCGGAGCCTGGTGATCATGTACAGCCCGGATAATATCCCTGAAGCCATGGCTTGGTTTCATCTGCGCGAACACTTCAGTTCCCTGGATCTGCCCGTGCCCGGTCTGCTGGCAGCCCGGCCGGAGCAGGGCATGTTCGCGATGAGTGACCTGGGCCGGCAATCCTTGCAGGAAAAGACAGCCGCCCTGCAAGGCGATGAGGAAAAGATTTTTGCCCTGTACCAAAAAGCTCTGATTCTGCTGGCCCGCCTGCAGGCCACAGGCGCGGAGCGGCTCAACCCGGCCTGGTGTTTCGATGGCTTTCGCCTCAACCCCATATATCTCATGGAGCGGGAAATGGGTTATTTCCATCGCTGTCTGGCCGCTTCCCTTGATCCTCCTCAAGAACTGGAACGGGAATACGCCTTTATCGCCTGCCGCGCCGGGTCTGCCCAGCCCTGGGGTCTGATTCATCGGGACTTTCAGAGCCGCAATCTGGTGCTGAACGATAATGACGAAATCGGCCTGGTGGACTTTCAAGGCGCCCGCCTGGGCCCGGCTCAGTATGATCTGGCTTCCCTGCTCAATGATGTATATGTGAATTTGAGTTTATCTCTGCGCCGGCGCCTGCTGGCCCGGTATGTGGAAGAACTGGCCCGCCGGCGCGGTTTTGATGAAGGCCTGTTTTATTATGACTACAAATTCACCGCCCTTTCCCGCATCCTGCAAAATCTGGGCGCGTTTTCCTATTTAAGCCAGGAACTTAAAAAACGGCATTTTATCCCTTATCTGCGTCCCGCTTTGGAGCGGCTGGAAGAATTGCTGGCCGGCCCGGAAATGGCCGGGCTTACTCATCTGTCCGGGCTGCTGCCGGGACTATTTAAAAAAGTGCGTTCATATGAACTTGGGGTATAATAATAAAAAAATTGCCGTTAGAGAAAATTTACGGCTGTCATTAATTATTTCGGATACTTTATTTTATAACTGATGGAGGCTGTGACACATGCTTGGCATTGAACAGATAGTGGCCAGAGAGATATTGGACTCGCGGGGCAATCCCACCATAGAATGCGATGTTACTCTGGAAGACGGCTCAGTGGGAAGCGCCGCTGTGCCCAGCGGCGCCAGCACCGGCGAGCATGAGGCGGTGGAGTTGCGCGACAACGACAAAAGCCGTTACCAGGGCAAAGGCGTACTCAAGGCGGTGCAAAATGTGGAAGAGATTATATCTCCCGAATTATTGGGACTGGACGGCCTGGATCAGGTAATGATCGACCAGACCATGATTGACATGGACGGCACTCCCAATAAATCCAAGTTGGGGGCCAATGCCATTCTGTCCGTGAGCATGGCGGTGGCCCGGGCCGCGGCGACCGCCCTTATGGTTCCTCTTTTTCGTTATCTGGGCGGCGCCTATGCCCGTATTTTGCCTATGCCTATGATGAATGTACTCAACGGGGGCGCGCACGCGGCCAATAATGTGGACTTCCAGGAGTTCATGATTGTGCCGGTGGGGGCCGGCAATTTTGCCGAAGCTCTGCGTATGGGGGCGGAAACTTTTCACAGTTTAAAATCCGTGCTTTCCGCCAAAGGCCTGTCCACCAGCGTGGGGGATGAAGGAGGCTTTGCTCCCAACCTGAAAAGTAATGAGGATGCGGTGGAAGTGTTGCTGGACGCCATTGAAAAAGCCGGCTATACTCCGGGTTCGCAAATCGCCATAGCCATGGACATAGCCAGCAGCGAACTCTTCCGGGACGGCAAATATGTATTCAAAAAATCTGACCAGCGCGTTCTCTCCTCCGAGCAGATGGTGGAACTGTGGGAGAAATGGGCAACCAAATATCCCATTGTCAGCATTGAAGACGGTCTGGCGGAAGATGACTGGGCTGGCTGGCAGCTGCTGACCAAGGCTCTGGGTGATAAAATACAGCTGGTGGGAGATGACTTATTTGTAACCAACACCCGGCGTCTGGCTACCGGCATCAAAGAAAACGCCGCCAACTCCATTTTGATCAAACTGAACCAGATCGGCACCGTGACCGAGACTCTGGCCTGTATCGATCTGGCCAAACGCAATGCCTACACCCAGGTGGTAAGCCACCGTTCCGGGGAGACGGAAGACAGTTTTATCGCCGACCTGGCGGTGGCGGTGGGTTGTGGTCAGATCAAGACCGGCTCTCTGTGCCGTTCGGAAAGAATCTGCAAATACAACCGCCTGCTTAAAATAGAACAGTCCCTGGGAGAAACGGCGGTCCTGGCCCAACCGTTTTAACCCGGATAATGCAGCGCGGCGCTTGATTCTGCAACGCCGCGCTGCAATCGCAATTCACTTGGCTCGCGGCCGCTTTCAAGCGTCGCCTGAAGGTAAGCCTTTTCCCCTGAAAAAGTCATTTTGACTTTTTCAGGGTCCATTAACCTAGTTTCGTCTCAACCTTTCGAAATACTTCATATTCCGGGCGCGACATCCTATCGCGCAATTCCAATGCGAGACCTGTTGCATATTTAAATATGCAACAGGTCTTGGGCTTAGCCATGGACAGCCCGCCAAATTATAAGGAATGTTTTTATTGAGACTTACTTGCAGTAATCTCCGGACTGGGTTATAATATTCCCGACAACAGCCGCTTCCCCTCATAGGACGGTCTCGCGCAACAGTTTAGATCAAAACAGCCATGGACTTAAAGTTTTGATTCAGAAATGGAATAGGAAGAATTCTCAATGTCTTGTTCTATAAATGACCTGGCGGTAGGAGAAATGGCGGTAATTGAGAAAGTTACCGCCCACGGCGAATTGGGCCGCCGCCTGCGCGATATGGGGCTTTCGCCGGGAATTGATCTGACCGTGCTGGGACGGGCGCCTCTGGCTGATCCTCTGGAAATAAAAATTCGCGGCTTCAATCTGTGCCTGCGGGTCAGCGAGGCCAAACAGATACTGGTGCGCGCGGAAGGGCGGCAATAACTGCCTGCCTGACAGTCAATTAATCCTTCCCCTGCCGGTAAAAATTAATTATTAAGAGAGTGTTGCTTTAAGAATGATATATCTTCTCATAACCCTTGCGGCACAAGGATTTAACCGCTCCCAATCATTCTATAGGAAACACTCTCATTATTAAAATATCCTGACAAACCGTAAAACCAATGAGTTCTGTCTTTACTTTTGCTCTGGCCGGCAACCCCAATGCCGGTAAAACTTCCATTTTTAATGCTCTGACCGGCGCCAGACAGGGGGTGGGCAATTACCCCGGGGTCACGGTGGAAAAAAAAGAAGGTGTAATCATCCACAAGGGCCAGAGAGCTAATATTGTGGACCTGCCTGGGACCTACAGTCTTACCGCCTATTCCCTGGACGAAGTGGTGGCCCGAGATTTTATAATTGAACAGCGGCCTGATGTAGTCATTAATGTCATTGACGCTTCCAATCTGGAGCGCAACCTCTATCTGGCTCTGCAATTTATGGAACTGGGCATTCCTGTGCTTTTGTGCCTGAACATGATAGATATGGCCCGCGCCCGCAACATCAAAATTGACAGCGCGCGCCTTTCCTCACTTTTGGGCGGTATTCCGGTGGTGGAAACAGTGGGCCGGCGAGGCGAAGGCCTGGACCGGCTTCTGGAAGAAGCCTTTGCTCTGGCCCGGCGCCGTCTGCCCTGGCGGCCTCTGACCATTTCCTACGGCAGAGATCTGGATCAGGCCCTGGATCTGCTAACCCCGGTGATCGCGGAAAAAATAAAAACTGACGGTTCCCCTCCGGCGTCCCGCTGGCTGGCTTTGAAATATCTGGAAGGCGACCAGATCATTATAAACAGGCTCCAGGCGGACGCGGGAACCGCCGCTCTGCTCAATCCCGTCCGCCAAAAGCTCTGCCGGCATTTACAAGCCACTATAGAGGAAGATCCGGAAAGCGTGGTGGCTGATTACCGCTACATTTTTATCTCCTCGCTCACCCGCGCGGCGGTGAATTACGGTCCGCAGGCGCGGATGGAACTGAGCGATAAGATTGACCGGGTTTTGACCCATCGCCTGCTGGGGCCGCTGTTTCTGCTGGCCATTCTTTATCTGGTTTATCAGGTGGTGTTCCTGTCCGGCGAAGCGCCGGTGGACTGGTGTGAAAATTTTTTTGCCTGGCTGGGCGGGCAGGCGCGGGAAAGTATGGCGGAGGGGCTTTTGCGCTCCTTGCTGGTGGACGGGGTCATCGCCGGCCTGGGAGGGGTGATAGGTTTTGTGCCTCTCATCATTGCCATGTTTTTCATGATCGCGATTTTGGAAGATTCCGGTTATCTGGCCCGGATAGCTTATATCCTGGACCGGGTTCTGCGTATATTCGGCTTGCACGGCAACGCGGTTATCTGCCTGATCTCCAGCGGGGGCATGACCGGAGGCTGCGCGGTGCCAGGCATTATGGCGGCCCGCACCCTGAAAGACCCCAAATCGCGTCTGACCGCCATCTTGATTGCCCCTTTTATGAACTGCGGAGCCAAACTGCCGGTGTATGGACTTTTGATCGCCGCCTTTTTTTCCCATCACCGGGCGGAGGTCATGTTTGCTCTCACCCTGTTGTCCTGGACCATCGCCTTGCTGGCGGCCAGAATTCTGCGCTCCACTTTGCTGCGCGGCGAAAAAATTCCTTTTGTCATGGAACTGCCCCCCTACCGCTGCCCCACGGTGCGCGGCGTTCTCATTCACTCCTGGGAGCGGATATGGGAGTATTTGAAAAGAGCGGGCACCATTTTGCTAACGGTGAGCATCATCATGTGGGCGCTCATGACTTATCCCGGCCTGCCGGCCGCGGAGCTTGAGCGCTTGGAAAAGGCGCAAGCGGCGGCGGCAAGCGAGGAAGAGCGCCAAAGTATCGCCAACCGTCAGGCGCAGGCGGCTCTGGCCCACAGCCTGGCGGGGCGGGCGGGTATATTTCTGGAAAATTACACCACCTGGCTGGAGTTGGACTGGCGCGTGAATGTGGCTCTGCTGGGCGGGCTGGCGGCCAAGGAAGTTATTGTCTCCACTTTGGGCACCGCCTACAGCATGAGCGAAGAGCAATGGGAAGAGGATGGCTCGTCTTCCCCTGTCCCGGCGGCGGCCGGTTCGGAACCCAGACTAAGCTTGGCCGGGCGTCTGGCCCAGGACCCGGGCTGGAGTCCGCTGAAAGCTCTGGCGGTTATGATATTGGTAATGATATATTCCCCTTGCGTGGCTTCGCTTTCGGTTATGAAAAAAGAAACCGGTCGCTGGCGCTGGCCTTTGTTTTCGCTGTGCTTCAATACCCTGATCGGCTATTTGCTGGCCGCGGCTATTTACCAGGCCGGACGGATGTTATTTTGAAAATAAAATATTAAAAGGGAAAGATTTTAGATTATGAGCGGGCAGGAAATAATTGTAGGGCTTATAGTGCTGGGGGCGGCTTTTTATACCGCCCGCCGCCTGTGGCTGGTCATACGCGGCCATGACGCCTGCTGTCGCTGCCGCGGCCCGGCCGGTAAACGTAAAACACGAAGGACCTGTTGCGAAGGAGCCGGAACTTCCTCCCCCCGCTCCCCAGGCGAAGCTAATTAATTGACTTAAATCACGGGCCTTGACTCTTCTCTTCCCTTCTGATAGGATGTAACAAGAGTGCAAGGATTATACTTGAAGCTGACAGTACAGGTGTATCTTGTTCTCTTTCCTCATAAAGGCCTTTACCGGCATTGCCATGCCGTCAAGGATACGCCGGTCCGTAATGTTTTTTGAAAGATAAAAGCCAGGGTATAAATTGTCGAGAAAATATACAGTATTGATAATTCCTGACGGCACTCACCGGGTCAAGCGTTTTACCATGCACGCCCTGATGTTGCCGGCGTTTTTTGCCCTGTTTCTGGCCGCTATCGGCTTAATCAGTTATTTATATATTGAAAACAAAGCCTTGGCCAATGCTTTGCCGGGTTATTATACCCTCAAGCAGCAGACTGGGCACCAGAGTTTCCAAATAAGCGAATTGGCCTTGCAATTGGAAGATTTCAAGGAACAAATGCAGGAAGTAAAATCTTTCAGTTCCCAGCTGCGGGAATTAAGCGGTCAGGACCCCAGACTGGCCAAAATTCTGCAGCCGCCCGCCGCTATTGGTTTGGGCGGGCCGGAAGGTAACCGGCAGAGCGTGGGGGCCAAGCTGGTCAATACCGGCCAGGAACGCCAAATGATGTCTATCTCCAGAGAATTGGACATATTGCGCGCGGAAAGCGAAAATGAGATGCTTCTGCAGCAGGCGTTGGTGAATTTTTTACAGGAACGCCAGTCCGTGTTGCAGGCCACGCCGTCCATTTGGCCGGTCAGAGGATTTGTGACCAGCAGTTTTGGCCCCCGCATGTCACCCTGGTCCGGCAAGGCCGCCCATCATGCCGGGCTGGACATCTCCGCTCCCACCGGCGCCAAAGTAAAGGCGCCTGCCGACGGGGTGGTCACCTTTGTCAATTATGACGGCGCTTACGGAAAATCGGTAATGATTAGCCATGGTTACGGATTTACTACCCGCTATGCCCACCTGAGCGGCTACAATGTTGCCTTGGGTCAGCAAGTCAAGCGCGGAGATATAATCGGCTATGTGGGCAGCACCGGCCGTTCCACCGGTGCCCATCTGCACTATGAGGTGCGCATTTCCGGTGTTCCTACCAATCCCCGCAACTATCTGGTAGACTGAAAACCGCTTGCCAATTATAATTAGCCCTATCGCGGCGGGCCGGCTTCAAGCCGGAGAACCGGCGCCATCTAAGGACGCCCCTTTTGTCAGGCGCGGCTTTTCCGCAGCCGCCCGCGGCAAAGGGAAGGCGTTTGCCAAAGATATATTTCCGCGTCCCCCAATATTTTGGGCGCCGGCGGGGAGATAAAATCCGTTGTTTACGGATATGGGACAATATGTTTAACGCAATCATCAAAAAATTTTTAGGTTCACGCAATGACCGCGAGCTTAAACGCATGGCCTCGGTTTTGGAGCGGATAAATTCTCTGGAACCCAATCTGCGCCAATTGAGCGACAGCCAGCTGGCTGCCCATACCCCGCAATTCAAAGAACGCCTTGAAAACGGCGAGAGTCTGGACGACATTTTACCCCAGGCCTTCGCGCTGGTTCGCGAAGCGGCCCGCCGGGTCATAAACCAACGCCATTTTGATGCTCAGATTATTGGCGGCATGGTTCTGCACCAGGGTAAAATCGCGGAAATGAAAACCGGGGAAGGCAAGACCCTGGCTGCCACCCTGCCCGCTTATCTCAATGCCCTGAGCGGGAAGGGAGTCCATGTGGTCACGGTGAACGATTATCTGGCCCGGCGCGACGCCCAGTGGATGGGGGAGATATATGGATTTCTGGGCCTGTCGGTAGGTTGTATCCTGCACGGGCTTAATGACGAGGAGCGCAAAAACGCCTACCGCGCCGATATCACTTACGGTACCAACACTGAGTTCGGGTTCGACTATCTGCGCGATAATATGAAATTCGATTTACCTTCCCAGGTGCAGCGGGGGCACAGCTTTGCCATTGTGGATGAAGTTGACTCCATTTTGATTGACGAAGCCAGAACGCCTCTTATCATCAGCGGCCCGGCCGAACAGTCCACAGATCTTTATAATCAGGCCAACCGGATAATTCCCCGCCTGAAAGCGGAGGAAGATTATACGGTGGACGAAAAGGCCCGTTCGGCCAGCCTCACCGATCACGGAGTTGTGGCCTGTGAACGCATTGTGGGGGTTGATAATCTCTTTGACCCCCGTCACATTGAGATTCTTCACCATCTGCAGCAGGCGCTCAAAGCCCACACCCTGTTCAAACGCGATGTGGACTATATTGTCCAGGAGGGCGATGTAGTCATTGTGGATGAGTTTACCGGCCGCCTCATGCCGGGCCGCCGCTTTTCCGAAGGCTTGCATCAGGCTCTGGAGGCTAAAGAACACATCAAGGTGCGCAGTGAAAATCAGACCCTGGCCACCGTAACTTTTCAGAATTACTTCCGTATGTATGACAAACTCTCCGGCATGACCGGCACCGCCGATACCGAGGCCGAAGAGTTCATGAGCATTTATAAGCTGGAAGTAATGGTGATTCCCACTAACCGGCCCATGGTTCGCAAAGATTATCCGGATCAGGTCTATCGCAGCGAACGGGAAAAATACAGCGCGGTGACGCGGGAAATAAAGGCGTGCCATGAAAAAGGCCAGCCGGTGCTGGTGGGCACCATCAGTATTGAAAAATCCGAACATCTGTCAGCAATGTTGAAAAAAGCAGGCGTCAGGCATACGGTGTTAAATGCCAAACAGCATGCCCGGGAAGCGGAGATTGTGGCTATGGCCGGGCAGCCGGGGGCGGTCACTATTTCCACCAACATGGCCGGACGGGGCACCGATATTGTTCTGGGCCCGGGAGTAACCGAACTGGGAGGTCTGCATATCATCGGCACGGAACGTCACGAGAGCCGGCGCATAGACAATCAGCTCCGGGGGCGGTCGGGCCGCCAGGGCGACCCTGGTTCCAGCCGCTTTTATCTTTCTATGGAAGACGATCTTATGCGCCTGTTCGGCTCTGAACGTATCAGCGGCATTATGGGCCGCCTGGGCCTGGAGGAAGATGAACCCATAGAGTCGGGCATTGTCAGCAAAGCTATTGAAAGCGCCCAGCGTAAAGTGGAAGGCCGCAATTTCGAAATCCGCAAACAGCTTCTGCAATATGACGATGTACTCAATAAACAGAGGGAAATTATCTATCAGCAGCGGAAGTTGGCCTTGTCCGGCGAGGATATCCACGGCACGATTATGGATATGATTGAGGAGAAAGTGCGGTCGGTGGTGGAGAGCCATCTGGGTGGTGACGCAAAATCCATAGATATCAAACCATTGGAAGAGTCGTTGAGTGGGTTTTTCGGCCACAGGATCAGTATAGGCGCAGATGAGGTCAGTGAACAGGAAGTGGCTGAGGAAATGGTTGCCATGGCCGCTGAAATATATGAAAAAAAGATAAATGAATACGGTCTGGCCACCATGAGCTATCTGGAGCGCCTGCTGTTGCTGCAGGTGGTGGATACTCTCTGGAAAGATCATCTGCTTAATATGGATTATCTCAAAGAGGGCATCGGTCTGCGCGGCTACGGACAAAAAGATCCTCTGCGCGAATACCAGCGGGAAGCCTATGCCATGTTCATGAGCATGATAGAAGGCATCAAGACCGAGGTGGCCTCACGCCTTTTGCGCATTCAGCTGCGCGCTTTCGGCGCGGCGGAAGAGGCGGCGCCGAAAGCGAGTCAGGTTCCGCTTTCCTATTCCGGGGGAGGGGATGCTCCCGCTCCCAGCCAGCGCGGCGCGGCCAAAGTGGGCCGCAATGATCCCTGTCCCTGCGGCAGCGGGAAAAAATATAAGCGCTGTTGCGGAATGAAATAAATTTCTTGAGGCCATAATACAGTGAAAGTGAAAAAGCAGGCCAAAGAGGGCAAATCTCTGTGGCGGGAATATCTGAACGCCATTTTTTGGGCTATCCTGATAGCGGTTTTGATCCGCACCTGGGGAGTGCAGGCATTTAAAATACCTTCCGGCTCCATGGAGCCTACTCTGTTGGTGGGAGATCATCTCCTGGTCAGCAAATCCAGCTACGGCATCCATATTCCCCATGAAATAGATGTGGGCCGGGGAGGGAAGCAAAGCGCGGAAACTTCCTGGGCGGGCCGGATTCTCGTTCCCTTTTCCTCTCCCCAGCGGGGAGACGTCATTGTCTTCCGCAATCCGGAAGACCGGGCGGAAGATTATATAAAACGGATAATTGCTCTGCCGGGAGAGACGGTGGAGATAAAAGACAAGTCTGTTATCATCAACGGCCGGCCCATAGATGATCCCTGGGGTCATTTTATTGCTGACCATGCCCTGACCCCCAGGCAGAGAGAAAAGCGCTATTTCGGGCCGGTCAGCGTGCCTCCGGGGCATTATTTTGTCATGGGGGATAACCGCGACTCTTCCCATGATTCCCGGATGTGGTTTGGCGGCAGAGGCGGTTTTGTGCCGGAGCAGGATATCCTGGGGCAGGCGCTGATAATTTATTGGTCCTGGCTGGGTGACTCTTACAATGTCCGCTGGCCGCGGCTGGGTAAGATCATTTATTGAAAACCGAAAAGGATTGATTAATCATGAAAAAATCGCTTGGCGCCAGAACCCTCTCTTTCCCTCTGCCCGCTTTTCTGGTGGGTTCCTACGATGAAGAAGGCAGGGCCAACCTTATGACCGCCGCTTGGGGCGGAATTGTCTGTTCTGAACCGCCCTGTCTGGCCGTGGCCATCAGGCCTTCCCGCTGGACTTTTTCCGCTATTGTGAAAAACAAGGCCTTTACAGTTTCTATTCCCAATTCCCGTCTGGCCGCCGCCGTGGATTACGTGGGTATGTTTTCCGGCAAAGACCACGACAAGTTCGCGCGAACCGGGCTCACCCCGGTAAAGAGCGATTTGGTCAATGCCCCCTATGTTGATGAAAGCCCGCTTATCATTGAGTGTCAACTGCACAATTCATTGGAGTTGGGCAGCCATACCCTTTTTGTGGGCTGCATTGCCGACGTCAAGGCGGAAGCGGATCTGGATTTCAGCAGGGGAAGCCTGGATATAAATGAAGTGGATCCTATAATATACAACAGCGGCGGAGATTATCATAAAGTGGGAGCTTCGCTGGGCAAGGCCTATTCCATCGGCATGGCCTTGAAAGCTTAGGCGGGTTTTTCTCTCATCCCGTCCTTATAGACGCGGTAGCTGTTTTTACCGCTTTGTTTGGCCTGATACATGGCAATGTCGGCGTATTTGATCAGTACATTGTAATTGGCGGAGTGATACGGAAATATGGACACGCCAATGCTTAAGCCCACATTATACTTTTCGATAAACCGGTCAAAGGTGTGGGAAGAACGGAAATCGTCCAGCACCTTCCGGGCCGCGGCCGCGGCTTCTTCTTCGGTGGATACCCCCGGAACCACCTGCAGAAATTCATCTCCGCCTACACGGGCGGAGATGTTCAGGATCCCCGCCGTAGGGCGGAACGCTTTGGAATTGCCGTACATATTGCTCAGACAGGCGGCAACGTAGCGAAGCAGTTCGTCGCCGGTGTCATGTCCGGCGTTATCATTGACGGCTTTAAAATTGTCGAGATCAATGAACAAAACGGCAAAAGGCGCCGGCGGCTGATGTCCGGGGGCGGTGAGGCCGGACAGATAGTCAATCAGATATTGGCGGTTGGGGATGCCGGTTACCATATCATAATGGGCCAGATGGTAGAGTTTAGCCCGGGCTTCCTCCAACTTCAGCATAAGTCTGCGCATGACGAAAAACATGAGAAAAACAGTGAGCGCCATAGCGGCGATAAGCACAATGAAGTTGGTCAGAGCGGCGCGAGCGTTTTCTTTCATAAATCTGTCCTGAATATCGGTACAGACAATGCCAATGACCGTGTTGTCTTTCCAAATGGGAACCGCGCCGGTATTATAGCTTCCCCACTGGTCCTCCACATTCATAATACCGGCCGCGTCTCTGCCCAGGAAAGCCTGCCCGTGTACGGGCGATAATTCGTATTCAATAAATATAGTTTCGTCTTCGGTGTCGGTGTCAAAAATGAAATAATATTTGCCGTCGATTCGTTTAAGCGCATAGATATACTGCGCGCCGCTCTCCTGTCGCAGGCGGCGCAGGGTTTTCAAAGTATGATTATAAGCCTCTTGATCGGCCTTAATATCTTCCTTTCGGTTATAAGAGGAGAATTTATCAACATCAATGATTCCCCGCGCGGCCAGAGAGACGGCAATGAGCTGGGATTTGACGCTGTTTTCCAGAATGGCCCGCAGATCCGCGGTATTTTTGAATGACATCAAGACAGCGATAAGCAGCGCGGCCAGAAAAAAGGCGCAGACAATAATAACCGGTTTTTGCCCCAGTTTGCCTTTCCCTTCTATACGTGTTTTTTTCCCGTGATTTTCCGGCATGATTTTTTTCAGTCGAATATGGGGCTGTCCGCCCCCCAAATATTATATAGCAAGCGGCCTGCAATAACAAACGGCCGAGGAATCGAGGACTGCCGCATATTTAGAGACCTGTCGCAAATTGCTGGGACGGTCACAAAAGGCTCAAAACCGAGAAAGCCCTCTTCCGGCCGGGCCGGAAGAGGGCTTGTTTTTTTGAAGACCGCCGTTCGGGCGCTTTTCCGCGGCGGCTTGCTGTAACCTGATTATAATATTACATTGCTCACAGTTATTTCCAGTAATATTTGGATTATGAGATAGTTACCCGAGTTACATCCGCCAGGCTGACTCGCCTTCCGCTTATTTGCTGGGGTTGAGCAAGCCGCGGATTTGGCTGGAAGGTTTGAAAGCCATACGTTTTTTGGCGGATATTTTGATAGGCTCTCCAGTTTTGGGATTCATGCCTTTACGGGCCTTAGTTTTTTTCAGAGAAAAAGTTCCCAGACCGGATACGCGCAGCGGCCGCCCGGCTTTAATTTCTTTGGCGCAAAGGCTGACAAAAGAATCCAGGGCGACACGGGCGGTGGTTTTAGGAATACTGGCGTCTTTGGCGATCTGGTCTACTATTTCAACTTTGGTCAGTGCTTTTTTAGTAGCTTGTTTCATATTTCCCCTCTTATCTTTCAATAATTGTTAAAATTAAGGTCAAGCAGCGTTGGAGATTACGGTTTTCAGCGCCAGCACCCATCAACGCGAACTTATCATATACTATTAAAACAAAATAATTGCGATAATCAAGGGAAATTAATACTATTAACAAATATTTTTTGCAAGGCCGAGACCTTTTCGCGCCTCTCCGGGGCGCGTTCCGTTAACTGTTCTGATTGATGGCAATTATCACCTCGCGGCAGAATATTGGCAAAATTGAAAAGCGCGGTAAACTGAATGGCATGTTTGAAAAATATCCTTTGCCCCTGGCCGCGGTGATCCGCGGATTACAGACCGCTTTGAGCAGCCGGACGGTTCGCCTGGCTGAAACCGTCTTTGCCGCCCGCCCGGCTTCGGTTTTCTTCCCTCTGTGCTGGCACGAAAATCTCGTTCAGGTGCTGTTCACCAAGCGCGCCGGTCATTTGAGCCATCATGCCGGGCAAATATCTTTTCCCGGCGGCAGCCGGGAGCGGGATGATCCGGATCCGGCTTTTACCGCCCTGCGTGAAACCGGGGAGGAAATCGGCGTACCTTGTTCCAACTTGGAAATTATAGCCCGCCTGGATCAGATGACCACTTTGACAGGATTTTGCGTGACCCCTTTTTTAGGCGTCATTGCTCCGGGCAGCCGTCTGAAGCCCAACCGGGAAGAGGTGGAGCGGATTATTATGGTCCCCTTGTCCAAAGTGCTGAATCAGGAATATTACCGGGAGGAGGAAATCAGCTGGCGCGGCAACTCCGGCTGTTGGATGGCTGTCAGGCACAATGACGATATAATCTGGGGTGCCACCGCCCGCATTCTCCTGGCCTTTATCGCCGCCTTGCGCGAAGGTGGACTAGATTACAAAATTGCTCTGGACATTCCGGCCTAGGCAGTGTATATAGGCTAAATAATCTTCAGACGGGACGTGGCTCAGTACGGTAGAGCACTGCGTTCGGGACGCAGGGGTCGCTGGTTCAAATCCAGTCGTCCCGACCAACAAAATAACAGCTTATAGCATATTGCGCTATAAGCTGTTTTTGTTACGCATACGCTATGCATACTGTAGCGCGCCAGCAAAATGAAACAAATCATCAAACTCAATTTCTTTGATTTCGCCATTGATATCGGGATCGCCGAATCGAAGCCCTGCTTAATGAAAGCGATTTGTGAAATGAATTCTGATAAATTGCCTGCATCTTTGCATACGGCAGGGTAAAATAATTATGGTTTTCAATCTTAAGTTTCCAGACTTGGGAAGGGCAGAAATTTTTGCCGGGAAAATGGAGAAAGCCATGCTTTTCGGGAAATATCTTAATGTCGAAGAATTAATTATAGTTCAGAAGGTATTATAATGCTTAAGAAATTATCTCTTACCGCCAGAATAGTAATCGGTTTTATTGTTGTTTCCTGTATTATGGGCGCCCTGTTCATAGGAGTAGGCGGGCGCATTATGAGCGGTTATCTGAATGAGAGCGCCCTGGCGGAAGTTCAGATGAGCCTGAACACCTTTAAGGAAGAATTTCATAATAAACAAAAAAACATTGATATGGCCATCCATATAATCAGCCTGCAGGACAGAATTAAAGACTGTATTACAGACCCGGCCGGAGAAAGCGGGGAGGACATGTGGGCGGCTCTGGAATCGGCCGGTTTTGATTTTGCCGGGGTCGTGGACGCCAAGGGCGAACTGCTTTTTCATATGGGAGACGCTCCACTTGAAGCCGGTCAGCCGCAAAATCCGCTGGTGGCTCGGGTTCTGGCTGAGGGCAAAGAATTGGGAGGGACCTTAAGCCTGTCCTCCGAATATCTGGCCGGAGAAAATCCTCAATTTTTATCCCGGCTCTATAAAGCCGATCCCGCCTCTGACCCTAAAAATCCGCGCTCCTACGGTCTGGGCCTGGGGCAGGCGGCGGCTGGCCCCATTTTTAAAGACGGGCAGATAATCGGGGCGGTATACGGCGGAATTCTGCTCAACCGCAATTTCGCCATAATTGACGAATTAAGCCGTTCCATATTCAAAGATGAAATGTATAACGGCAAAGCGGTGGGCACCATCACCGTTTTTTCCCAGAACATCAGAATCGCCACCAATGTTATGAACAGAGAGAACAAAAGGGCGGTGGACACGCCTTTGTCCGCGGATCTGGAACAAAAAGTGCTGAAAGAAGGCCAGACTTGGCTGGATCGGGCTCTGGTGATGGATACTTGGCGCATCACCGCCTATGAGCCTCTTTTGGCTTTGGACGGGCAGAGGATTGGTATTTTCTATGTCGGGATGCTGGAAGAAAAATTCACGGATATGATTGAAGAGGCCCAGTTGCACTTTCTTTATCTGGCCTTGGCTTCAATAATACTGGGGATAGTCATAGGCATACTGATTGCCCGCAGCGCGGTAATTCCCATCCGCCGGGTAGTGAACGGGCTAAAGCAGGTGGCCTCGGGAGAAGGGGATTTGACCAGCCGTCTTACCGTCACCGGCCGGGACGAGGTGGGGATGCTGGCCGACAACTTTAACCGTTTTATGGATCAATTGCACAGCCTGATAGCTGGGGTGAAAAACCTGTCGGACAATCTTGCCGTTTCCATTGACGAAATAAAAAACAGAGCCAATGATTTGAACGAACGCACCCAACGCCAATCTCAGGTTATTGAGGATGTATCCGTCACCTTGCAGGGGATGGCCGACTCCATCAAAAATAATTCCGAAAAAACCCAGACCGCTGATCAGATGGTGACGCAAAGCACCGGCAGCGCCCGGCGGGGGGGAGAGGTTTTGGACAGAACCTTGCAGGCCATGAATGACGTAACTGAGTCCAGCCGCAAAATTAATGATATCATAACTGTGGTTAACGAGATTGCTTTTCAGACCAATCTCCTGGCCCTTAACGCCGCGGTGGAGGCGGCCCGGGCCGGAGAGGCAGGCAAGGGTTTTGCGGTAGTGGCGGGTGAAGTGCGCAGTCTGGCCGGGCGCAGCGCCGGAGCGGCCAAAGAAATCCATGTCCTTATTACCGACAGTGTGGGCAAAGTGGACCACGGTAATCTTCTGGTGCGGGAAAGCGGCGATATCCTGAAAGAAATTATAGATAAAGTCGTGAATGTGGCTGATAATATAGCGGAAGTCAACAGTTCCATTTTGCGTCAGGCCGATGATATTGTAGGAATCAGCCAGTCAATGGAACAACTGGATCAGAGCGGGCGGCAAAATGCCGCCCTGGTGGAGCAGTCCAGCGTTGCCGCCGAAGATCTGTCCCAAAACGCCATACAATTGGGACAGTTGATTTCCCGGTTCAGACTGTGAGCCAAAGTTTGGAGCGCGGCGCGGAAATAATCAAACTGCGGGGCAGAGATATGCAAAGTAATAAGCTATGCGCGGTTATATTGCTGTTGTTTATGGCCGCCGCCGGTTGCGCGGTCAAAAGCGTGGTGGGGGATACCCTGGACAGCCGGCGCGTTTATGGGGAGATAAAGCAAATCCTGGCCAACGGCGACTGGCTGATAATCCGGGGCGTAAACTGGCGCAGCAATCTGGTGGCCACGGCAACCAACACCCCCCTGTCGCACGCGGCTATTTACGACGCGGAAAATGACCAGGTGGTGGAGGCGATTTCCGCCGGAGTGATTGCCACGCCTTTGCTCACTTTTTTATCAGACGCCAACCGGCTTTTGATTATTCGCCCCATATGGCGGGATGAATATAATGAGCAGGCGGTTGCCCGGGCCCGTTCCTGGGTGGGCAGGCCCTACAATTTTACCGGGTTGGTGGGGCTAAACCTGCCGGACCGGTATTACTGCAGCCAACTGGCCTTGCGGGCCTATGGGCCGCCCGTTGATCCGCCCAATCCCATTCCTCCTATTATTGAGCCTGGCCAAATGTATCACTGGGGAACCATTCTTTATGACTCCGGCCCCCTGGATCTCAATCTTGAAGAAAGCGGGGACGGCAGTTGAAATTTAACCCGGATAAAAGTATACTCCGCAAAAATCTGGAGGAGAATATTTATATGCGCCGCTTGCTTGCGGGGTGATTTAAACTCCCGCCGCCGGAAAACAGTCAGGGCCGGAGCCTGCGTTTGGGAGCATAGTGGCGGATAAGCCCGCTCACCGCTCCCAGAACCCTGACCTGGCCGTGGGGCAGGATAATCGGCTCCATCTCCGGGTTGGCCGGTTCCAGGCGGATAAATTCCTTTTCCAAAAAGTATTTTTTTAAAGTCACATCGGTTTCGTTGATGAGAGCCACCACCACCTCGCCGTTTTCCGCGCTACTCCTCTCTTCCACTATGATGATGTCCCCCGGTTTTATATACTCGTTAATCATGGACGTGCCCCTTACCTCCAGCGCGAAGGTGCGGTAACGGCCCAGCATGCTGCGGGGAATGGAAATGGAGGCATTGTCTTCCACCGCCTCAATGGGCCGGCCGGCCGCCACCAGGCCCAGGAGGGGCACTTCCGCTTCATCCAGATTGATCTCTCTGCCTCCCAGAGCCTGCAAATTCATGACGCTCATGCCCTTCTCCTTGCAAGGGGTTGAAAAAACCTGTATTTAATATATTATGGCGGCGGAATTACCTGCCGTCAATATTGCGGGCCGTGTGCTGTTCATTTCCGGCCGCGGGCATTGAAAAAATATTGAAAAAATGTTGATAGATGCTCATGCTCATATATTTCCTCCCCGGATGATAGCCAGGCGGGAAGAACTGGTGAGGGAAGAACCGTTTTTTGCCCTGATGTATAAAAACGGCTCAAGCCCTCTGGCTCACGCTCGTGATCTGCTGGCGGCCATGGCAGCGCAGGGAGTGGATCAGGCCTGGGCAGTGGGATTTACCTGGCATAAACGGGAAAACGCGCGTTTGCACAATGACTATCTGCTGCAAACGCGGGCTGAATACCCGGACAAACTGCGCTGCCTGGGTTCGGTATGGCCCCCGGCCGGCTGGGCGGAAGCGGAGGCGGAACGGATTTTAAACGCCGGTTTGGATGGCCTGGGAGAGATAGGTTTTTACCAAAGTGATCTGGACCTGAATTCTCTGGATCCCCTTTGCCGCCTGGCCGCGGAGCGGGGCCGGCCGGTCATGCTCCATGTCAATGAGCCGCTGGGCGCTCTTTATCCCGGCAAGGCGCCCATGGGCTTGGGCCGTCTTTATGAATTACTGGGCCGCCACCCCGCCACCAGATTTATCCTCTCTCACTTGGGGGGAGGAATTTTTTTCTATTCCCTGCTCAAAAAAGAAGTGACAGACAGATTTAAGAATGTCTGGCTGGATACCGCCGCTCTCCCTTTTCTTTATAAACCGGAAGGGGTAAAATTGGCGGTGGAGCTTATGGGCGCGCCTAAAATTCTTTTAGGCAGCGATTTCCCTCTCTTAAGCGTAACTCGAACCCTGCTTTGCCTGGAAGAGGCTGGGCTGGGCCGGGGCGATCTGGATATGGTCCGCGGCGGCGCGGCGGCGGCGCTTATGGGCTGAGGCCGGCTTTAATCCTTATTTGCCGACAGTGACGGGAAACGGCTGAACATTATGGATATAACTTGGATATAACAGAGGAAGATTGATGAGCGCCCAGCTAATGAAAGGTCTGGCCCCGGCCCGGGATTTACGCGCCCGCATTGCCGCTCAGGCACGGGAGATGCAAGCGGCCGGCATAAGTCCGCGGCTTAACGTGCTTCTGGCGGGCGCTGACCAGGCCAGCCTGCTTTATGCTTCCGCTAAAGTCAGGCTGGGGGACGGTTTGGGCATTACGGTCAATGTGCGGGAGGTGGGGGAAGATAATTTCGAGGAAGCGCTGGGGTTGCTGCGCGTCTGGAATGAGGAGGCCGCGGTTCACGGTATTCTGGTGGAGTTGCCTTTGCCTTCCGGCTGGGATAAAAGCGTTTTGCTGGCGGCTATTGATCCCCGCAAGGATGTGGACGGAGTTCATCCCCTTAACCGGGGCTATCTGCTGGACGGCCAGGAGGAAAAGGCTCTGCTGCCGGCCACGCCGTTGGCCTGTCTGGCCTTGCTGGATTATTATCAAATCAGCCTGCAAGGCAAAAGAATTACTCTGGTGGGGCGGGGCGACACAGTGGGCCGGCCTCTGAGCGGCATGCTGATAAAGCGCGACGCCACTTTGACCGTATGCCACAGCAAGACCCGGGATCTGGCCTGGCATTGCCGCCAGGCGGAAATTCTGGTGACCGCCGCGGGAAGGCCGGGCCTGATCACCCCTGACATGGTGCGGCCGGGCGCGGTGGTGCTGGACGCCGGAGTAAGTCCGGGAAAAGACGAAAACTCCATCCAGGGCGATGTGGATCCGGGGGTGATTAAAACGGCCGCTTTTATGAGTCCAACGCCGGGCGGAGTGGGAACCCTGACCACTACCGTAATTATGGCCAACTTGCTGCAAGCGGTTAAATTACAGATGCCGGCTCTGGGTCGCTGGTCATAGTGAATCGTGCCTCGCAGAAATTATCGTATAATCAGGAGGATTTCATTCATGCGTCTGATAATAATCTGGGTTTGCCTTTTGTCGTTATTTTTGTTCAGCCCCGCGCCTGCCGCGCAGACCGGCCTAAAGACCTACAGCAACAGCATCGGGATGGAGTTTGTGTTGATCCCAGCGGGAAAGTTCGTCATGGGGGGAGGGAAATATGCCGAGCACAACGAAAGACCCGGCCACACAGTCATAATCAGCAAACCCTTTT
>JAIRYI010000018.1 GCA_031267815.1 Desulfarculales bacterium
GTATTTTATTTTTAAGCCAAGCAGCCGGGAATACGCGGTTTGAATCCGATGGATTAGACTGCTAATAATGTTACAGCGGAGCAGGGGGCGGCATGCATGCCGCCCGCAACAGGTGTAAAAAAAGTCGAAGTTTTCCCGGCCGATGGTTAAGCAAACATCACGGTTGACAGGTAACGTTCTCCCGTATCGGGCAAAATAGCCACAATGAGTTTATCTTTATTTTCCGCCCGTCTGGCCAGTTCCGTGGCCGCCCACACTGCCGCTCCGGAAGAAATGCCCACCAGGAGACCTTCTTTTTTAGCCAGCAGACGCCCGGTGGCAAAGGCGGCTTCATTTTCGACTGTGATAATTTCATCATAGACGGAAGTATTCAAGACCTCAGGGACAAAGCCGGCCCCGATGCCCTGGATCATGTGCGGCCCGGGCGTGCCTTTGGAAAGCACCGGTGAGGCGGCCGGTTCCACCGCGATTACCTTTATGGCGGGATTTTTAGACTTCAAATATTCGCCCGCGCCGGTTATAGTGCCGCCTGTGCCTATACCGCTGACAAAAATATCAACTTTGCCGGCGGTGTCCTCCCAAATTTCCGGGCCGGTGGTCTCCTTATGGATAGCGGGGTTGGCGGGATTGGTGAACTGGCTGGGAATAAAGCTGTCAGGAGTTTCCCTCGCCAGTTCCTCGGCCTTGGCAATGGCGCCTTTCATGCCCTTGGGGCCTTCGGTCAGAACCAGTTCCGCGCCATAGGCTTTCAGCAGATTACGCCGCTCCACACTCATGGTTTCCGGCATAGTCAGAATTACCCGGTATCCTTTGGCAGCGGCCACCGCGGCCAGACCAATGCCGGTATTGCCGCTGGTTGGTTCAATAATAATGGACTCGGGTTTCAAAAGCCCCTTTTGCTCCGCACCCTCAATCATGGCCTTGGCAATACGATCTTTAACACTGCCCGCCGGATTGTAGTATTCCAGCTTGCCCACGATAACAGCGGAAAGATTCAGTTCCTTTTCATAATTGCCAAGTTCCAGTAAGGGGGTTTTGCCAATCAGATCCGTAATTTTTTTATGAATGCCCATTTTAATATCCTTTCTCGATTACATAGCGCGCCTACTAATTTAATATGCTTTATATTACCCTCACCTCTCCCGGTTTGTCAAGAATAAAAGGAGCTTGACAGGCCCGCAAAGACGGTTATTATATAACATATTAAATATATAGGTATTATTAATTCCATACCAGGCTAAGGACTCCGGTAATGGCAAAATTAATCAACCGCCAGGAAGCCTGGCAGCTTCTGACCGAATTCAATAAAGATGAATTTCATCTGAAACATGCTCTTATTGTGGAAGGAGTCATGCGTTACTTTGCCCGCAAACTGGGATATAATGAACTCTAACCATTACAAACAGTAATATTTTTATGATAGACAAACTTTATCACAACCGGGACTTAAGCGATCAGGAATTTTCAGATCTGCTGGCCGGCGATGCTTATGACCGGCAGTTGTTTGCCCGCGCCGCTCAGGTACGGCATAAAGTTTACGGCAAGGCGGTTTATATACGCGGGCTGGTGGAATTATCAAATTATTGCCGCAACAACTGTTATTATTGCGGTATCCGCCATGATAACCGTAAGTTATCCCGCTACCGCCTGGACAGGGAGCAAATCCTGGCCTGCTGTTCCGACGGCTATGCCCTGGGCTTCCGCACCTTTGTCCTCCAGGGAGGGGAAGACCCTTATTATAATGATGACCTGGTCTGCGAGATAGCTTCCGCCATCAAGGAAGCCCACCCCGATTGCGCTCTCACTCTGTCGCTGGGGGAAAAGAGCAAGGAGAGCTACCGCAGATTTTTCAACGCCGGAGCGGACCGTTATCTCCTCCGCCACGAAACCGCCGCCGAGGAACATTACCGCCGCCTTCATCCTCCCGCCATGAGTCTGGCGAGACGTAAACAGTGCCTGATGGATCTCAAGGAAATCGGCTATCAGGTCGGATCCGGCTTCATGGTCGGCTCCCCTCACCAGACCGGCCGGCATCTGCTGGCTGACTTACGCTTTCTGCAAGAGCTGCAGCCGGCCATGATCGGCATAGGCCCTTATCTTACCCATCAGGATACGCCTTTCAAACTGTTTGGGAACGGAAGCCTGCGCCTTACGCTGCGCCTGATCGGCATATTGCGGCTCATGTTTCCTATGGCCCTTATTCCGGCCACTACCGCCCTGGGTACGGTTGATCCCAAGGGGAGAGAATTGGGCCTGATGGCCGGCGCCAATGTGCTTATGCCCAATCTGTCGCCCCTGAAGGTGCGCAAGCTATACGAATTATATGACAATAAAATATGCACCGGCGAAGAGGCGGCGGAGTGCCGAATGTGCTTGAATGACCGCGTTGCCGGCTGCGGCTATGAAATTGTGGTTCACCGGGGCGACGCCAAAACCGCGCCGGCGGCGGATACTCTGCCCGGCTTAGTTCTTGAGGCGGAGGCGGCCACGCTAACCGCCTGACATTGGCCGTGACCGTAATTTATTTTCCCGGGGCCGCTTTATCCAAATCTCGCCTTTTATTCTCATCCCGGTATAAATCCCGAAATTCCACATAAGTTCTGGTCCCTCTGGCGAAAGCGCTCATTTCCTCCGCCGTGAGATTGCGCCTTATTTTACCGGGATTGCCGATAATCAGATTTCCGGCCGGCACTCTGGTGCGCATGCCCACCAGCGTGCCGGCCGCCACTGCCACCTCATCTTCCAGCCAGGCTTCGTCCAGCACAATGGAACCCATGCCAATCAACACCCGGTTACCCACATTGCAGTGATGGAGAATGGCCCCATGCCCTACCGTGACATCATCGCCAATGCTCAAGCGGGTGGGGCCATGCATAGAACTGCTGTGTACAACGGCGTTGTCCTGAATGTTAGTGCGGGCGCCAATGCTTATCGGTATATGTTCAGTGCGGATCACCGCTCCGTACCAGATCCCCGCCTGCGGGCCTATTTCCACATCGCCGGCCACTACCGCGCCCGGAGCAATCCAGGCGCTCTCATGGATACGCGGAGCTTTGCCGTTAACGTTCATAATTATAGGCTTCATTATGTACTTTTCTCCTTTGTATTTTTAAGTTAATTTTGCCTGCTATTAACTAAAATTAATAACGTTTATCCTGATTTTTGTGTTAGAATATAAGTTATAAGAGTCAACGTAGCACATTGCAATGATTTTTTAATCTTCGTACGAAATATGCATATAAGACCTTCAGCCGTAATATGGCGTTCTTGCTTTGCCTCCAGGCTTAATTTTCCTTGCCGGTACGGCAAAGTCAAGCCCGCTTTCTTTAGTCTTTACCGGTAACGGTAAATAAAGAGCTTTTCAAATTTATTTGAGGAGGAACTTGTGACGAAAAACGTATATTTTTTCGGCAATAAAAAAGCTGACGGCTCTGCTGAAATGCGTGATTTGCTGGGCGGTAAAGGCGCCAACTTGGCGGAGATGACCAAACTGGGCATCCCCGTGCCGGCGGGATTTACCATAACTACGGAAGTCTGCACTTATATCAATTCCCACGGGGGTAAATACCCCCCCGGCATAAAAAAAGAAATCATGGATGCTTTGCGCAAGACAGAAGGGATCATGGGCGCCAAATTCGGGCACCCGGAAAACCCTCTTTTAGTATCGGTGCGCTCCGGAGCGCGCATCTCTATGCCGGGCATGATGGATACAGTGCTGAACGTGGGCCTCAACGACCGCACGGTTAACGGTTTGGCGGCCAAAACCAACAATGACCGTTTTGCCTGGGACGCCTACCGCCGTTTTGTCAACATGTACTCTGATGTGGTGCTGGGGGTAAAAGCCTTGGGCGATGAAGACTATGATCCCTTTGACGAAATTCTTGCCCGGATAAAGAAAAAATATAAAGTCAAACACGACACCGAACTCAGTACGGAAGCGTTGCAAGATACGGTGCGCGCCTTTAAAACTTTGGTGATGGAACGGACCGGGAAAATATTCCCCGATGACCCCATGGAACAATTGCGCGGGGCAATCAACGCGGTTTTTGAATCCTGGCACATTCCCAGAGCTCAGATTTACCGCCAGATGAACAACATTCCCGAAGAGTGGGGTACCGCGGCCACGGTGCAGTCCATGGTCTTCGGCAACATGGGGGAAGATTCGGCCACAGGAGTGGCTTTCAGCCGCGACCCTTCCAGCGGCGAAAATTATTTCTTCGGGGAATTTATGATTAATGCCCAAGGAGAAGACGTGGTGGCGGGAGTACGCACTCCCCAACCCATAAACGGGTCCAGAAAAGTGCCCAAGGGCGTAGTGACCATGGAAGAAGCCATGCCGGACACTTACAAGCAACTGGTTGCCCTGCGCGACAAATTGGAACACCATTACCGCGACATGCAGGATATGGAGTTTACCATTCAGCAGGGCAAACTGTGGATGTTGCAGACCCGCAACGGCAAACGCACCGCCAGCGCGGCCATCAAAATCGCGGTGGATATGGTCGGAGAAAAACTTATCAGCAAAAAAGAGGCGCTAAATCGCCTGGAACCAGCCCAGCTGGATCAATTGCTCCACCCCATGCTGGACCCCAAAGCTGAAAAAACTCTGATCGCCCGCGGTCTGGCCGCCAGTCCGGGAGCCGCCATCGGCCGGGTGGTGTTCAGCGCCGCCGAAGCGGAAAAGCTGACCCAAACCGGCGACCCGGTCATCTTGGTGCGCATCGAAACCAGCCCTGATGACATCAAAGGCATGCATATAGCCCAGGGCATTCTCACCAGCCGGGGGGGTATGACCAGCCACGCGGCGGTGGTGGCCAGGGGCATGGGCACCTGCTGTGTGGTGGGCAGTTCAGATATTACTGTCGATTACAAAAAAGGCATTTTCGCCACTACCGCCGGTCTGGTGGTTAAAAGAGGCGATTTCATCAGCCTGGACGGTGGCAAAGGGGAAGTTTACAAGGGACGGGTGCCTAAAGTTGACGCCCAGCTCAGCGGCGATTTCGCCACTTTTATGAAATGGGCGGATGAAGTCCGCCGCCTTAAAGTGCGCACCAATGCCGATACCCCCCGCGACGCCAGTGTAGCGCGCAATTTCGGCGCGGAAGGCATTGGCCTGTGCCGCACCGAACATATGTTTTTCCAAGATGACCGTATTATCGCGGTTCGGGAAATGATTATGGCGGAGAGTCAGGAGCAGAGAAAACAGGCTTTGGCCAAACTGCTGCCCATGCAGCGCCAGGACTTTATCGGCATATTCCAGGCTATGGAGAGCCTGCCGGTCACCATCCGCACCCTTGACCCGCCCCTGCACGAATTTCTGCCTCATACCGCCAAAGAAGTCAAGGAACTGGCCGCGGTCATGAAAGTGAAAGTCGCGGAAATGGAGAAAAAAATAGAACTCCTGACCGAAAATAACCCCATGCTGGGCCACCGGGGCTGCCGGCTGGGCAATACCTTCCCTGAAATTACCGAAATGCAGGCCCGCGCCATATTTGAGGCGGCCTGCGTGGTCACCAAACAAGGCCGCAAAGTGCTGCCGGAAATTATGATCCCTCTGGTCGGTTTTGAAAGCGAACTCAAACTGCAGAAAGAAATTGTGCAGAACGTGGCCGAAGAGGTAATAAATTCTCAAGGATTGAAACACAAAATAAAATATCTAATCGGCACCATGGTGGAACTTCCCCGAGCCTGCCTGACCGCCGATCGCATCGCCCTGGAAGCGCAATTTTTTTCATTTGGAACCAACGACCTGACCCAGACCTGTCTGGGCATAAGCCGTGACGACGCCAGCCGCTTCCTCCCTTATTATCTCAAGGCCGGCATCCTGTTGCAGGAACCGTTTGTCTCCATTGACCGCCAAGGGGTGGGAAGATTGATGGAAATCGGAGTAAGCAAAGGCCGCAGTGTAAAAAAAGACCTTAAATGCGGCATTTGCGGCGAACACGGAGGAGACCCGGCCAGCGTGGAATTCTGCCACAGCCTGGGGCTGGACTATGTCAGCTGCTCGCCTTACCGGGTGCCCATCGCCCGGCTGGCGGCGGCGCAAGCGGCGCTGAAAGAGGAAGATAAAACCCGGAGCTAGCACTCTGTAACACTTAAAAATGTATATTTTAGCAGCCTGAGCCATTGGGTGTAAACGATAGCTTTCCGGTTGCTTGGCTTAAAAGCTTTAGCACCTTTAATAGGAACAAGCAGCAACGCCCCCCAGCCTATATCGGGGCGCATAAACAGCAGGCTGGCCGCAACACCCAGCAATGGGGAAATCGCGCCCGTCAGAGTACTAGCCCCCTGCCGCCAGGTTGCGCAGCCAGAATTTTTGCAGGGCCTGACGCAGGGGAATATTCTCCACCTGAGCCAGCCGGGTTTCCAGCCGGGCCAGTTCCTCCGGGGAGGGTGGGGAGGGAGCGGTATCCAAATAAACTCTGGCCGGGGCCTCCGCGCGGGCGGTAATGAATTTCAGCCCTTCCACCGCAAAACCGGCCTGACGGAACTTGTCCATGATGTCGGAAACGCTCAAGCTCAATTCCTGGCGCAAGGCCGCGCCTTGCACCGCCAGCACTAAATCTCCGGGCCGGGACCGGGAAAAACACACCGGCCGCACCCGCGGCGCCAGATAAGGTCCCATAAGTTCCGGCCAGCTGCGCAGCATGTCAGCCGGCGGCAAGCGCCGGCTGACATGCCAGGGAAGCATAAGCGGCATTATATTATTAAGAAAAGCTCCCTCGGCCGCTTTACCCGCTCCATTCATGGCAGACGCGTTTTGCTTAACAAACTTCATACCCTACCCCATGTTGGAGTTATTCCAATTTTATTTAGCGGTCGAATCAAAGTGCGATTTAGACCCACTCGCAAGAAATACTTTAGTGTTTACTGCATGTTAGCCCTATAACGCAATTTCAATTCCCAACAAAAATTATAACCCCTTTTATTAAAAATCAGAATTAAAAGGGGCCCGGATCGCGCAAATTCTCTCTTCCCCCCAGTACCGTATAGCTCACTTCCACCCGTTGCCCCTCACTCTCCGCCGCCAGAGTATGGCGGCCGGGGGTGAGAAGCAGGCGGTGACTCTGTCCCTGCCCGGTCAATTCCCGGCCGTTCAAAAACCAGGCCACTTCCCTGCCCTCAGGCAGACCGCGCAAACGGCAGGTCAGAGCCTGACGTTCCGGGCTTATATTGGGATCAAAAGCGTATACTCCTCCGGGCGCCGGATTGTTCAGGCGCAGTCCGGCGGAAACCGGCGGCTCTTGCTCATGCAAAGGGCAATCATCCAAAGAATGCATTACCAGTTCCTCGGACACCCGCGGGCAGTTGGGTCCGGGACTAAGCCCGCTGTCCAGGCAAACTTTGACTCGCCTTATTCCCGGCGGATCCAAAGGCAGGCTGCCATACAGATTCTGATGCACCAAAAGCATCACCTGGCGCCAGAGAGGAGCGGCTCCGCTGACCCCGGACACTCCCAGCATGGGCCGGCCGGCAAAGTTTCCCGTCCATACCCCCACCGTATAATCTTTACTGTAACCAACACACCAGTTATCCCGGTGGCGCTGGCTGGTTCCGGTTTTGACCGCGGCGGGGAAAGGCAGTTGCAGTATCCCGTTGCGCCCGAAACCCAAGGCCCGGGCCTGATCGTCGGCCAGGGCATGAGTAATCAGAGCGCTGGCCTGAGGGGTCAAAGCCTGAATAAGAGGAGATGGCTCCTGCCCCTTCCATAACCGGGGTCCCTGCCAAAGCCCCTGGCTGGCTAAGGTGGCATAAGCGTTGGTAAGGGCCAGGAGAGTAACCTCCCCGTTGCCCAGAGCCAGGCCGGGACCGTAATGCTGGGGGCTGTAGGGCAGCGTGAAACCCAGGGAACGCAGCGTATCCAGCATGACGGCCGGCGAGACGCTGCAGGCCAGACGTAAAGCGGGTAAATTAAGGGAACTGGCAAGGGCTGTTTTCAGGCTCACCTGGCCGTGGTAACGCCCGTCGTAATCCTGGGGCCGGTAAGTGCCGCCGTCCGTATTCAGCAGCAAAGGGCTGTCGTCCAGAGGCTGGGCCAGGGAATAACCCTGCTCCAGAGCCAGGGCATAGAGAAAAGGCTTAAGCGCGCTGCCGGGCTGGCGCAGGCTCAACACTCCATCCACCTGACCGCTGTCCGGATTATAAAAATCATCCGAACCCACCCAGGCCATGACCGCTCTGTCCCGGTTGCGCAAAACCACTACCGCCGCCTGGCTCAAGCCCAGATTGGCCATCCGGCGGCACAGATTTTTTGCCAGATAGCTGATCCGGCTCTGCCAGGCAGGATTAAGATAGGTGGCAATCACTTCCGGAGCGCCGGCCGGCAGCGCCCGGCTCAAAGCCCGGCTGAAATGAGGGGCGGGCAGAGGCGCCGGGGGCGGATCTTCAATATGCAGCGGCTCATCCAGGGCTTGAGCCAGTTCATCCTCCCGCAAAGCTCCCATTTCGGCCATGGCGCGCAGAATATGATCGCGCCGGGCCTGGAGACGATCTCGGTTTTGCGGACGGAGCAGACGGGACGGATCCTGAGGCAGGGCCATTAAAAGCGCCGCTTCCGCCGGGCTTAGACGCCAAGGGTCTTTACCAAACAAAAATTCGCCGGCCGCGCTCAGTCCCACCAGAGGGCCGCCGAAAGGCGCCATATTGAGATACCAGGCGAGAATATCGTCTTTGCTGTAGTGAAGCTCCAGCCACAAAGCCCGGCCCATTTCCCGCAATTTGTGATAGTAGCCGCGCCCGCCCGGCCTTTCCAGGCGGGCCAGCTGCATAGTGACGGTGGAAGCGCCGCTGACCACTTTTCCTTGGCTCAAATTTTGCCACAGGGCCCGGGCCAGGGCCAGAGGATCAACGCCCGGATGGAGATAAAAGCGCCGGTCTTCAGCCGCCACAGCGGCGGCGCGCAACAGAGGAGGAACTTCTTTCAACCAGCGCCCGGCCCGGATATCAGGATGATCGATGCGGGCAATATAATTGCCTCCGGCGTCCAGGATGGTCCGGTAGTGACCGTTGTGATAGCCAGGGACAAACGGAGGCTGGGCCATAAAGGCCAGCAGGAGCCATAGCCACAGGCTGGCCAGACCCCACAGTCCGGCCAGCCTGAAGTCGCGCCGGGTCATCTGTCATTGCACCTCAAATATGCCGGCCGGACTGTGACCGAAAATTTCCGGCTGGTACATTTCCTCGCCCCGCAGCGCCCGGTGAATGAATTTGCCGGGAAAAGCGGCGCGCAGTTTATAGCTGTAACTGTAAACTCCCGGCTCCAGAACGCCGGCATAGAGCATCAGCCCGTCGCGGCGCATTTCAATCCAATCCCAGGGCAAGCTGCCATTATGATCCTGCTCCGGATCGCTCAGGACCGCGCCGGTGGCCTGGAGCGGCTCCAGCCCGGCGGGCAGAGGATCAAAGACCAAGACATGGAGGCGGCTTTCCGGAACGCTGACCGTTACGGTGCAGTTGAGTACCTGCCCCAGGCTGGCTTTGCCCTCCTGAGCGTTTTCCCCGGTTTCAGGGACAATGACGCGGCTTAAGGTAAAGCCGGAATTTACCGCCGGCTGCTCCGCCCCGTTTAAACGGTAAGCTAGGCGGGCAGTGTAATATATCGGCCCCCCCTCGGCCTCGACGGTCAAAGATTGGCGCGCGCCGCCCAGCTGCTCTCCTTCCACTTCCAGGCGTAAAGGCTGATCATGGAGCCCGCTGAAGCTCCGGGCGGCCAATTCCCGGCCCGCCAGGATCACTTTTACCTCCGCTCCTTCTTCGGACAAGGACAAGCTCTCCAGATAAGCGTTCAGGCCCAACAGACTGTAAGCCGCCTCCTGGGTGTTTATATAGGGCTTGGCGGCCAGTGAATCGCCCAGCCACACGGCCAAAGCCTGCAAGCCGGGATAGTCCGGCCGGGTCAGAGTCAAGGCATATAGAGCCAGGGCATTGTCACGCAGTTCAGATCCCAGAGCCGCCGGGCAAAGCCCGGCCCTGACCCTTCCGAAATGCAAATGGGCGGCGCTGATCACCGCGCTTTTCTCCAGCCTGGCAATCAGTTCCGCGGCCATATTATCCTGGCCCAGGGATTTGGCGGCCAGAAGCAGGGCGGAAACGGCAAACGGGTCTTGTCCGGAAAGACGGGAAATTGCCTGGCGCAGCAGGTTGTTAAGCTGGGCGGCGCCGGAATCCGAGTCAAGCTCTCCTCCCTGGGCCGGATCATAGCGCCGGGCCAGCATCCAGATCATCATGGCCTCGCTGCCGGAGCAGATAGATCCAGGCCGGCTCGAACGCAAGGCCTTATCCAAAAAGGCGTAGGCTCTGGACTCCAGGTCCGCGTTCATGCTCTGGCCGGTCAGATTTTTAATTACCTGGTTGGCCAGCAGAACATAGGCGGTAGGATAGGGATTGGGATACCGCTCATCCCCGGCTCCGCCCGGCCAGAGATAAAACTGCCCCTCATCAGATGCGAAATCAGCCCAGGAGGCCAGCAGTTCCTTCAATAGGGCCGCTTCTCCTTCCCGCGGCTCCATTCCCAGAATATCGCCCCGGGCTTGAATGAAGGCCAGGCCCACCGCTTTGCTTGCTCTCTGTTCCAGACACAGCCAGGGATACTCGCGCAGATAACGCGCCGCCACATCCAGGGAAGCCGTGGGGAGAGGCGAAGCGGTGACGGCAAGTCTGGCCAGACGGCTGTCCGCGGCGGCGGGCAATTCCACTTCCGCCTGACCTGGTTGTTCCGGCCGGGCCAGACCGGTGCTGGCGGCGGCGGCTTCCGGACCCGGCGGCAAAACGGGAATGGTAAAAGAAGCGGCGTCGCCGGCGGAAGCCATCATTCCGCTTACGGTCAGTCTGGCCTCGCGGGTTTCTCCAAGGGGTACGCTCAAGGGGAACTCCACGGTCCTGCTTTCATTGGGCCCCAGAAAAATAAACTGCTTATCCGGGCCTTCGCCGATTACCCCCTCCGCTTCAAAATTGAGGCTCACCGGGTAAGGGCCGCTGTTGGTCATATTCTGCACCATAAACCGCGCCCGCAAACTGTCGCCCATGGTGAGAAAGGCAGGCAGAGCGGGCAGAATCTGCAGATCCTTGCTGGCCACTATTTCCAGACTGTCCAGGCCGAATCGGTTTTCCCGATCCGCGGCCAGCGCCACCACCCGGTAAGCGGTCAGGCTGTCGGGAAGCTTGAACTTGGCTTGCAGTTTGCCCTGAGAGTCTGTTTCTCCCTGGGCCAGCCAGAAAACGTCCGGGGCGAAATTCTGACGCAACAGGGACTGAGCGTCTTCATAGCCTCCTCCTCCCAACGCCGAATTATCTCCTTTGTCTCCCGATTTGAAGCGCTGCTCAATAATATTGGGGCGCAAATCATAGCTCACCACTTTAAGAGGCCAGCCGGCGTTAAAAGTTTCATACGGATCATAATTGTTTTTGTTCCCGGCCGCGTTCAAAATCCGCTCATCCACCGCCAGCAGGGTGAGTTGGCAGGAGAGAGGCAAGTCAGCTTTTCTGACCGCCGCTTCCACTTCCACTTCCGCGCCGGGTTTAAATTTGGAGCCGTTGGAGCTTAGATCCACCTGCAGGGATTCCTGGTTTTTAACCGTAAAGGCCAGGTTGCCGTACCGTACCGTCGGTTTGGCCAAATCCGGCCCGGAGGAAGGCGGTTGCCCGGAACGCCCGCGCAGGAGGAGTACTCCTACATAAATATTGGGGGAATCGGTATCCCGCAGAGGCACTTTAATGAGCGGGGACGGTCCCCGCAATTCCTCGGTCCAGGCGCGCAGCACCCCTTCCCTTTCCACGCTGATAAGGGCCAGAGCCTCCGGGAAAGGATTTTTGACCATTATTTCCGCGCTCTCACCCAACTCCAACTGGGTTTTGGGGCTGACCAGTTCCAAACTGAACCCATCGCCGCTCCACCAGCTGTTGTCGCCGCCGCCGTAAAGGTAGATGGTGCTGAAGCCGGTAAATTTGCCTCCCTGTTCGTCTCTGACCGTGGCGGCGACAAGGTATTGACCGGAAAATTCCGGGCTGAACTCCACTTGGGTCCCGGAAGAAGGCAAATCCACTGTTTTTTCTTCCACCAGATCCTGATTAAGCTTGCCTACGGTATGATAAAATCCGTCGTTGCCCCGCTCCCTCACCACATCCCATTTAAGACGCAGGAGACGCAGATCGGCTTTAAGCGGCGGCGCTTGCGAATTGTCGGCCCCGGCGGCCAGCAGATCCACCGTGAAAGGCCGGCCGGCCGGAACCAGATAAGGATTTTTAATCCCCAGATAATATAAACAGGGATGAATATAGGAACTGGCCGCGTTGCCGGCCACCAGACCGGCGAGGTCGGTCACTTCGGCCCGCACGTACAGGCTCATGGTCCTGCCTTCCGCTTTTTGCATAAGGGGCAGGGGCAGACTTGCTCCGCCCTGTTCATCCAGCCTGCCTTCCACCGTTCCCAGATCCCGGTTGAAAGAGGATATCTCTTCCCAGGTTTCAGGGTCGGAAATATATTTCTCAATGGCCGGCTCAACCACATAATCGGCAAGCCGTTCCGGGCTAAAGGGCGCCAGGGACTGGGCAGCCGTGAGTTTTACCTGAGCTCCGGCCAGAGGAGCGCCGAAAAAATAAGAGGCATCCACCTCAGCCCGGTCGCCGGAGGGCAGGCGTAAACCAACTTTATAGTCAGGAGGCCGGAATACGCTGACTTGGAAAGCCTGCCAGCAATCAATCTTTTCTCCCTCTCCCCAGATCAGGCGCAGATTGTAATAACCCAGGCGGGCCTTCTCTTCCAGCCGGAAACTGCCGCTCAAGGAACCGTAGGCGTTAAGGGCCGCCTTTTCTTCATTTATCACTTTGCCTTCCGGGTCGGTTATCTGCACCTTGACCTCCCGCCCCTCCGGCAAGGCGAGCGCGCCGGCGCGCATCTGGCGCACGTAGGCCAGATAATTGACCGTCTGCCCCGGCTGATACAGCGGCAGCTGGCTCACCACATGCACGCGCCTGTCAGCCTGACCGGACAGATCCTGATCAGCATAATTGGCGGCGGCATAGTTAAGGCTGTTATTATAATAATTGCTGCTGAGGGCAGCCAATTGGCCGTCTTTTTCTGCGCTGATGAGAATATCAGGATAACCCCAGTCATTCTTGGCGGCCCGCGCCGGTTTGAGTTCGGTCAGGCCGGGAAAGGAAGCCAGACCGTTCTCGTCGCTCCTGCCCTGCCACAGCCGCCTGCCTTCCTGATCCCAGACCGTCAGGTTAACCCCGGCCAAGGGTTTCCCCTGGCTTAAGCTGGTAGTCAAAAGCAGAGAACTGTCCAGGCCATATTTCAGGGAAATGCCCAGATCACTGTATTGTAAAAGCGCCCGCTGGGTTGTTTCCTGTTTCCCCTCACCGTCCCGGAAGCGGTATTCCAGCAGGACAATCCCTCCGTCCACCGCCTGACCCAGCAGTTTTTCCAAATCCAGAACATAGGGGGAAGTCTGGTTCTTCCTGACAGGTACGGTTATGGCCCGATCCCTGACCGCCAGGGCGGGGGCCGGCGGCTCAGAAACAGTTTTTGACCTCCAGTAATTTTCCTGGAACCATTTATGAACGGCCGCGGCGGAATCTTCTTTATACCAGTAAGCGGAGACGGTGAAATTAGCCAGGTTGCGCAGCCAGATGCGCTGGCTGGAAGGGAAAGCATTTTCCATCGTCCCCTGGCCTGTGGCCGCGTAAAAAAGGGGATAATAATCTCCGGTCTTAAACTCAATGACTTCGTCCCGCTCCATCCTGCTGCCATAGACGTCCTCCAGCCCGGCCGCCAGGGTAAGCCGGTAGCCGGCCGCGGGCCGGAAAGAGCCGGGCAGATAATAATAGCCAGTCTGAGTCTGATCGGAAACCCAGTCGCCCAGGGCGATTTCCTGGGCCGTTTTCCCCTTATTATCCAACAGTTCCAGTTTCAGGGCCGCTTTCAGGGCCTGTCCGCTGACCGGGTTGTTAAAAAAGAGGCTTAACCCTGACTCGGGATTATACTTACCCTCAACCCCCTCCCCCATTTTCCAGTCTTTTATGCGCAACGGGTCAAAGGAGAACAGAGAAAAAACCATAGGTTCCAGGGTGGGCTGATAACCGTGCGGGCCGCGCAAACCGGGCTTGACGGTAAGAGTCAGAGCGCGGCTTACCGGCAGCTTCTGATCCGCCTCGTATTTATAGGCGCGGCTGAGATAACTTTCCGGATTCTCCCAGGAAGGAATGGGCAATTCGCTTATGCGCAAGGCAATGGCCTGGCCGTCATCCAGGGTCAAAAGGCTGCTCTCACGCAGACTGTCCACATCCACCGCCTGGTTGAAAGTAAGGATAAAATTTACCTGATTGCCCAAAAGGAAAGGGGTTTGTTCCTCATTCCGGCTTCTTGCCGGCAGAGAAGCGCTTATGGCCGGGGTGGAGATGGTGAAAACGCGCTCCTTCTCCATAATCTCGCCTTGCAGAGACTTGACGCCCGCTTCCACTTTGCAGTACAGGGTCATGGCTTCGCGGGCCGGTTGGTTGAAGAGATAGGCTAAAGTGCGCTGGTCCAGCCAGCGGTAATTGCCGGGCGGAGGCGGGGTCTGATAATCGCCGCTCAAAGATACTTTAAGCGGTGAGGCGGCCGGATCCTGACTCATATCTCCCAGAGGACGCACAGGCGCGCTGAAACGGACCACCACCTGGCTTAAACGTTCCACCTTCCCCACCGGAGAAAAACTTTCCAGGGTCAAAGCCGCCTGAGCCGCTCCGGCCATACTCAGAAACAGACCGATCAATACAACATGCCGCCACATAAGGATGTTTCCTTTTTAAAAATAGACTGTATAATATTAGAGTTCATTTCATAAATCGCCCGGAAGACGGTTTATGAGAGCCTCGTCTCACTTTAATAAACGAAAATTTGAGCCGGGATCTCGCCGCTCACCGAGCGCCGCGCCGGACATGCTCTCCGGCGTAAGAAGTCATTCTTGGAAAATGACTTCCAAAGAATAAATATATTTTTATTTTAGCGCAGATAAGTTACGATATCAAATTTTTAGGAGGCCGCGCCATATGTCCACTTTGTGGACAAAGCCTTTTGTCTTTGTCAGTTTAGCCAATTTCTTTACTTTTTTTGGTTTTCAGACTATTATCCCCATCCTGCCTCTGTACCTGGATTCCTGGGGAGCCAGCGGGACCCAGGTAGGTCTGATCCTGTCGGGTTTTTCCCTGGCCGTACTCATTGCCCGGCCTTTGACCGCCTTGGGGCTGGAAAGAGGACTCGATAAAATATGCGTGCTGACCGGCGCCGTTATCTGCCTGGCCGCTATCGGCGGCTACGGTCTGGCCGGCAGCCTGCTGTTGCTGGCCTTTTGCCGCATGCTGCACGGCGTTGGTTTCGGCAGCGCTTCCGTGTCTTACGGATCCATTGTGGCCCGCCTGGTGCCTCCGGGCAGGAGGGCCGAAGGAATGGGCTATTTTGGCATGAGTATAGGTCTGGCTCTGTGCCTGGGGCCGGTGGCCGGCACCTATGCCTATGAATATCTCGGATTTTCCTATTCGTTAATTTTTGCCGGTTTCCTGACCGTTTTGGGCATTATCTGGCTTTCTTATCTGCCCGCCGGAGAAGCCACCGCCCCCACGGGCAAACTCAAGCTTCATTGGCGTCATTTTTTTGAAAAAAGAGTATCCTATCCCTGCCTGCTGGCCGATCTGTTCGGCATTTCCTTCGGAGCCATAGTGGTCTATGTCCCTTTGTGGGGCAAAGAGCTGGGCATAAACAATGTGGGCTTTTTCTTTCTCCTCAACGCCGCCTGCACTTTGTTCATACGTATTTTCTCCGGCAAGCTGGCTGACCGCAAAGGCTATGCCTGCATACTCCTGCCCGCCGCTTTTTTACAGGGTCTGGCTTCGCTCTTGCTCATGTGGGCTGAAAGCTATATCTGGCTGATGGGGGCGGGAATATGCATGGGCCTGGGGCTGGGGGCGGCTTACCCCACCCTGCAGGCCTGGGTGGTGGATCTGGCGCCTCTGGAACGGCGCGGCGCGGCCCTGGCTTTTTACTACAATGCCTATGACCTGGGCATTGGCTGCGGCATAATCTTTTTCGGCTGGATGGCCGACGCCTACGGATACCCCAGCATGTACGGCATATCGGCCCTGAGCATGGTCATCTATTTGGCAAGCTATACCGGCTATCTGCTTAAGAAAAAACGCCGCCCGTGAAAGCTGAACCAGACCAAGCCGGTTCTTGGGCAGAGTTGAGATTCCGCCGGCTGCCGCCTCTTTAATGCGGCCAGAAAATTACCCGGCGCTCCAAGCTGCCCAAGGCGGTCATGGACAGGAAGGTGACCAATCCCGTATAAATAATGCCGGCCACCATACGCGGATAATCCGCGAAGTCCGCGTAATACTGCACAAAACGCCCCAGCCCGGAGGAAGCGCCAAACAGTTCGGATACGGTCAGCATAATGAATGACATGCCCAACCCGACATGCATGCCGCTGAAGATAAAAGGGAGCGCCGCCGGAAAGGCAACCAGTCGTAAATATTCAAAAGGTCCAAAGCCCAACACCCTTGCGTTGTCGCGATGCCGTTCCGATACGGCCACCGTTCCGGCAAGAGAGTTCAGGAACACCGGCCAGAACGCGGCCACCAAAACAATGGCAATGGCCGAACTGCGGAAATTGGGCAGCAGGGCTATGGCATAGGGCACATAGACCGTTGGCGGAACCGGCGCGGCCACCCGGGCAAAAGGAATAAACAAAGCCTGCAGCCACTTTGTGCTTCCCACCACCACGCCCCATCCGGCGCCCAAAACTACGGCCAGAAAGTATCCGGGAATAAGAATAAGAAAAGACGACCATGTGCTGCGCAGCAACTCCGGCAGAGATTCCCAC
This sequence comes from Desulfarculales bacterium, assembly GCA_031267815.1. Lineage (GTDB taxonomy): Bacteria > Desulfobacterota > Desulfarculia > Desulfarculales > Desulfarculaceae > JAIRYI01. The sequence continues at coordinate 16,857 of JAIRYI010000018.1, forward strand.
AGCGCCAGGGCGGTGGTCCAGGGCGCCGGAAACAGGTATTGGTGTTTTGCCGGCAGCAGCCAGCTGGCGCTGCCCCATAGGGCCAGCGCCAGCGCGAACAGGGTCAGCCCCCGCAGCGAATACAGAACCGAAAACAATCGGCTGTTTTTCGGCGCCGGAGATATGAAGGCCCGTTCAGATTTTTTTATGCCCATGATTCAGATGCCTTCTCCTGAAGAGGTAACGTATAAACCGGCGTGCATCTGCCGGTAAGCGTCACGGCTGTAATAGCCGCTGATCTCCGCGCGAACGGAACGAAACTGATCAGAGGCGAAAAGGCCGGCGCTGGAACGCGGGCGTGAAAAGTCCAACTTAATCTCACCAATAATACGCCCCGGACTGGAACCCAGAATCAGAACCCGGTCTCCCAGAAAAATCGCTTCATCAATATCATGGGTGACAAATACCACCGTGCGCCGGGGAAAGGATTCCATCCATATTCCCAGCAATAATTCCTGCAGGCGGATCCGGTTGGCGGGATCAAGGGCGCCGAACGGTTCATCCATCAGTAAAACCGGGCTGCCCAGGGCAAGAGTACGGGCGATGGCGCCGCGCTGGCGCATGCCGCCGGAAAGCTCATGGGGATATTTTTTACCGGCGTCGCCCAAGCCTACCATGGCCAAATAATCATCGGCCATTTTGCGGCATTCGTTTTTGGACCGTCCCGGCGCGGCCTTGGTCACCGCCAGAGCCACATTATCCCGTAAGCGGAACCAGGGGAACAGTGAATATTCCTGAAACACCGTTCCTCTCTGCAAAGAAGGGCCGGTAACCGCCTGGCCTCTCCAGGAGATACGCCCGCCCGCCGGACGCTCCAAACCGGCCAGCAAGCGCAAAAGAGTGGTTTTGCCGCTGCCGCTGGCGCCCAGCAGCGATACGAATTCGCCTTCCTTGACCGTCAGGCTGATGTCTTCCAGCACCGTCACTTTATCATAAGCAAAATACAGTTTATCAACCCATAAACCCTGAGAGGGAGCGCCGTCCGCGGAAGCGGGACTGGCGGAAGCGGGACTGTTGGCGTTTAAAATGCTCATTTCTCTGATGTCGCTTTGTTGGAGGTTATGCTTAAAATCATTATTCCCGTTACTTTGAAGGGAAAGCCATGGCGGCTATAAATACTTCCTGAAACTGCGGATCGCCGGCCAGATCACAACAATGAACGCGTCCGGCAATGCTCTGCGCGGCGCCGCGGCTCGGCTGATTGAGCAGAAAAATACGGGCGCCGGATTTGGCGGTATTGCCGGCGAATCGCACCCGGCCGGCTAATTGCGGCGGCAAAAGCCCCAAATCCAGCAGACTGCGCTCACGCAGATGATAACCGAAAGACCCGGCGACAAACACTTGCTCCACTTCATCAGCCCTGAGGCCGGCCTGGGTTAAAAGCAGTTCAATGCCGGCGCGGACGGCGGCCTTGGCCAACTGCACCTGGCGGATATCTTTCTGGGTAAGAAACACCTCCCCGATCAGGCGGAAGCGGGTTTTGCCGTTATCACGCTCCATTCGGGCGGCTAATTCTCCCCCCGTGGCGTTAAAACGTCCGTTGGGAGAAACTCCGCCTTTACGGACAAGTTCCGCCACCGCGTCCATCAGGCCGCTGCCGCATATCCCCTGAGCCGGAGCGCCGGCAACGGTTTTAATGACCGCTGAACCGTCATCCCGCAAACGGTAATATTCAATCGCGCCCGCGGCGGCGCGCATGCCGCATGAAATATTCATGCCTTCGAACGCCGGCCCGGCGGCGGCGGAGGCGGCAAACATTTCTCCGTCCCGGGCCAGCACTATTTCGCCGTTGGTGCCTATGTCCACCAACAAAGTGACGCCCGGACGCCGCGCCAGATCAGCGGCTATGATTCCGGCCGTAATGTCCGCTCCGATATATCCGGAAATAACAGGAGGGAAGTAGGTCTCCCCAAACTCCGCCCCCCACAGTCCCAAAGGCCTTGACGGCAGCGAGACGTGGCCGCTAAATTCAGGGCTAAAGGGATAACGGCCCAAAGCTTCCGGATTCAGCCCAGCGGCCAGATGCGCCATACAGGTATTGCCGCTCAACACTGTTTCATAAATGTGGGCAATCTCTACGCCGGCCTGGGCGCAGGCCAGGCCGGCCAGTTGGTTAATCGCGGAAACAACTTCCCGGTTCAAGATTTCCAAGCCTGCTTTTTCCGAAGCGAAATGTATGCGCCCAAGCACGTCCTGGGCATAGCGGGTCTGAGGATTGAGCCCGCTGAATGAAGCCAGTTCACGCCCATCATTAAGGTTTATTACCGCCACCGTCAAAGTGGTGGTGCCTATATCCGCCGCCAGACCGAAAAGAGCTTTGCCGGTATCGCCTGTTTCCCAGCCCAAATGCCGCCCGTCCGCCAAAATCTCGGTAGCGCCGCTTACAGCGTCGTACCGTTTAAGCATGCGGGGCATTATGGCGCATGCAACGGAATCTCCCTCATCATGAACTTGCAGCCCGGCGGCAGAGCGCGCGATCCGCACTTGCGCATCAAGTTCGCCCACTACCGTCCGGCAGGCAAGAACACGTACCGGCGGCTGAAGAACAGAAGCTTTTGCGGCGTCAGCGGCAATATCCGCGCAATCCCCGGAGGTGAGTTCAACCAGGCATTTGCCGCAAACGCCCATTCCATCGCAGGGAGATTCAAGCGCGGCGCCGGCGCGGCGGGCGGCGGAGAGCAAAGTAACTCCCGGCGCAACTTCAGCCTTGATTTCATCTGGAAGAAAACGCACTGTGGGCATCCTAAGCCTGTCCTTATAAATGTTCGTTCCGTACGGCGTCAGTCATGGCGCGAATAACCGCCAGCCTGGTGGAAGTACTCAGGCCGCAGGCAGGGGCAATTATGTCTACGCCGTCATCCATCAGCTTGCGCGCGCGCCTGACTACTTTTTCCGGCGGGCCAAACTCCAGCAGAAAAGTGCTGATATTGCCCATGGCGGCTATTTGGGGGAATGAACGCTTGAGCCGGGCCAGATTAATCATCGCGTCAACACTGACGGCGTCAGATTCAATCAAGGGCCACAGATCGCGGCAACGTTCTGTATCGCCGCAGATATGAACAATGGTGGGCGCTCCCTCTTCATGGACAGCCCGGACAATATCACGCAAATAGGGGACCGCGAATTCTTCAAAAAGCGCCGGCCCTAAAATTTCCCCGGTAGCGCTGGGATCACCGACAGCCACCACATCAGCCCCTTTGCGCACGGCTAACCGGGCATATTGCGACAGGAAATCCGTCACCTGGCGCTGCACCCGATGGGCTTCTTTTTTATTCTTTCTGAGTTCTTTAAAAAAAGAGCGCGGCTCCACCAGAGAGGCGGAAGTACTCAGAGGACCGGTAATGCTTACGATTACGGGCAAGTCCGTCCCAGCCCCAGCCAAGCGTTCAACAGCTTCAAACACTATGGGCAGGCGCGCGGACGTAAACAGTTTTTCCGTATCCCATGGGGGGACGTCAGCAGCCGAGGCATAGGCTTCAGATACGATTTTAGGCTCACAGGCCAGTGTTCCCGGATCAATGACGCTGCCCAAGGCTTCAGCTTCCACTGTCATGCAAAAAGGAACGGCGAGGTTTTCGAAGCCGGTGGCCCGAGCCACGGCCAAGGCCAGATCGGCCATTTTCGCGCCATGGAAATGAGCGTCAGGCAGAGTGGCGGAACAATCCCCGGCAATCTCCGTAATAGCGGCGTTCATCATGCCGCCCATGCAGGCCACCGGAGGCCGGTCCACATGCTGGCAGCGCAAAGCCTTAAGCAGGCGCTGCCGGGGAGTGAGATTTACATCCTGAACCGTCATGACGCGCTCAAACTTCCCAGGATCCGCCTTTGCGCAAGCAGCTTCAAGGCCAGATCGCCCGCGGCCATGGCGTTGGCCGAATAACCGTCAGCCCCGATTTTTCGCGCAAACCCTTGAGAGATGGGAGCCCCGCCTATCATCACTTTAATCCGCTCCCGAAGGCCCGCTTCATGCAACATCTCAATGACTCGCGCCATGCCGGCCATAGTGGTCGTCATCAGGGTGGACAGGCCTATGATATCAGCTTTTATTTCCTTCGCTTTGGCAACAAACACGGAGGGAGGCACGTCGCGTCCAAGATCATGAACTTCAAATCCTTTGGCCTCCAAAATAATTTTAACCAAATTTTTGCCGATATCATGGGTATCTCCCTCAACAACCCCGATCACGATTCTGCCGGGCGCTGACGAGCTGTCCGCGGCTATATGCTGGCGCAGGACCTCAATGCCCGCATACATGGCGTCGGCGGCTATGAGAAGTTCGGGAACAAAGTATTCATCTTCTTCAAATAGCCGCCCCGCGCGCTCCATGCCGTGGGCCAGACCTTTATCAATGGCTTCATAAGCATCGATTTTTTCCTCTACCACCTCCCGCGCCAGATCCGCCGCTTTATTTTCTTCCATCTCCACAACCGAGTCAGAAAGTTCCTGAAATAAAATTTCCTTGCTTTTGGCCATGCCTCACCTCTTAAGTTAGCAGACCCTGAAAAAGCCGAAACCGACTTTTTCAGGATCGGTTGAGTTAAATTTCTCGGATAAACTCCTGTTTAAATCTCCAAGTCACAAATATTCCGGCCGCACCGGCCAGCCCGCTTCCCGGGCCGCGTCAAGCATAGCGTCAATATTGGCAAAAGGCGTTTCCGTGGCCAGACTGCAACCGCTGGCCAGGATAAAGCCGCGCGGATTGTCCCATGCCTCGCGGATACATTTACGGGCCGCCGCGCGCACATCCGCGCAAGTGCCTTGCAGCAACACCTCCGCGGGCGGAATATTACCCATCAGGCACACCCGGCCGCCTACAATCTTTTTGGCTTCATCAAGGTGAGCCATGTTGTCTATGGACAGGCAGGCCGCGCCGGTATCCGCCATGCCGGTCCATATGGGCGCGGTCTTGCCGCAAATGTGCAGCGTCACCGAGGCAATGCCGCGCGCTTTGATATGCTCGGTTAATTTTGTCAAATACGGCTGGGAAAAATCCTTAAACAGCCTGGGACTGATGACAGTGGACGAACTCATGGCGCAGGTGAGGCTGGGGACAGCGCCAATATCAATGACCGCGTCAGCAAGCCGGAGGGAAGCTTCGCAGGCAATGGCGATTACCCGGTGCGCGCTTTCCGGTTTTTTAAGCATCCAGCGGGAAAGGTTGTCCGCTCCGACCAAAAGTGAGGCCAAAGTAAAAGGTCCTTCAACTCCGCAGGAAACAGGAACTTCCTGCCCGATGGCCTCCAGAGTGCGGCGGGTGGCTTCCAAAAGCGCCGGGAGCGGCCCGTCTTTATAAGGGTCATGAGGCGTAAGCCGGTTTATATCGCTTTCATGGCTGATGGCCGGTGAATCAAGATGAGCGGTTTCATCCAGAGGCACACGCACTTTTGATCCCATCGCCTCCGGCTGAACGTACAAATCGGTGAATACGCGCACAGCGTCAAACCCAAAACGCCGGTAGGTGGCGATGGTGGCGCGGGCCAAGGTTGCGCCGCTAATGCGCAATTCCGAAACCTTCACCCCTATCACCCGGGCGGCGGTATTCGAGATAGACGGCACACAGCGCATCCGGTCTGCCGGCCGGCCCTCTTGTAATGCCTGAGCGCGCTCGACAGGCGTCATTAAATCTTCAGGCATGTTCTTTCATCTCCTTTAAGTTTAAAGTATGCGCCAACATCCATATAGCCTGTATAAGATTGAAAATTAAGGATAATTTATATTTTAAGCAACGGCTTGCCCAACCCCGGCCAAGTTGATCTCCATAAATAGATACTGTTCTTCAACTTAATCCATACTAATCCTATCAGTTTAGTTGACATTGCGCATCATCTTTAAGATTATTTTGTAATTTAATTCATACTAATCCTACCAATTTAGTTGACATTGGGATTTAAGCATGTTATCGTACAAAAATAATTTCAGTATTTTTAAGCAAGCGACTGATTCCCGATAAAAAGTACAGCCTTTCTACCGGGAATCATAAAATTACACAACACTGCAACAACAAGGAGATACTATGAAAAAATGGGTATATTGGGCGATTTTGGCAATTCTGATTCCAGCCGGGGCTGATTATGTTCAAGCTGGAGAGGCCACTAATCTCAAGGTGGGCTATTTGCCCGCCTCGGGACACGGAAAGATTTTTGTCGCCTACGAACGCGGTTATTTCAAGGAAGAAGGATTTGACGCCGAATTGATTTCCTTTATTAATTCCGCTGACGGGATCGCGGCCATCCGCTCAGGCAAAATTGACGTCGGCGGTTTCGGCACGGTAGCGCCGCTGCTGCAAATCTCCACCGGCGCGGATTTGCGCATCATCGGCGGTCTCATGGGTACAGACTCAGCCATTCTGGCTATGGGGGAAAAAGCGGACAGCATCAAAACCGTGAGTGATTTGAGAGGCCTGCGGGTAGCCACCGTCCGCATGGCTTCCGGTGACGCCGTTTTGCGCGGAGCGCTCCTGGAGGCCGGCTTATCATGGAAAGATGATCTGGAAATTTTTGAACTCAAAAGCCCGGGCGCGGTTATTGAAGCAATCAAAAACGGACAGGTGGACGCGGGGATGGTTTGGGGGCCTCATGATGTGGCGGCGCTTGCCCAAGGCCTTAAAATCGTGCTGATTTCTGACGACATGTATCCCGGGCATCCCTGCTGCCGCCTTGCAGTTACAGGGGAAGAATACGAACAGGATCTGGACAAATGGAAACGCTTTCTCCGCGCCCTTCTCAAAGCGGAGCGCTACGCTTTCACCGGCGGCGTGGCCCATCAGCGTCAAGTTGTTGAAGATATTAGTAAATATGCTCCATTAGATACCAAGCTTATCGATCAAAGCTATTATCACAGCCATCTTGACCAATCCACCGATCCCAATGCCAGCGGAGTCCTCACTATGTGGGAGGTGGTAAAGGCAGTGGGATTCGCCCAAAAAGACGAAAATATCTCGCGTTTTATTGAAATCGCGGCTTACCGGGAGGCCTTGGAAAGCCTGCTGGCGGAAGAACCGGACGACGCCTATTGGAAAAATCTAAAACCGGTTTTCGAAGAGCGGGATACCGGCAATTACGGAGGGGGGCGCGCGCAACCCTGACAATACTAACCTTGGGGGAATAAAAGCAAAACATGCTCCCCTTTCCCCATAAATCTCAAACCAGGCGTTGGAGGCGGTCGTAGCGGCTGCCCCCAACGCTGTTTTTCATAAAACCTTCAGCACAGAGGGCCTTCTTCCCGACGGCGGGCAATAGAGTATATGATAAAAGCGCTCACCATTTTGCTTATGGTCATACTCAGAAAAGTAAGCGGAGAAAACATATCAATCAGACCCAGGAAAATCAGGCTGTCGATGGGGGTGCTGACCGCGCTGGAAAGCAAAATGCGTTTGTAAAAAGGCTTGCCGGAAAATGTATACAGACCCCAATCGATTAATTCGCTGCTTAGAAAAGCCGCCATGCTGGCCGCGGCTATTTCCGGGGTGGCCATATACCAACTGATAATGCCGCCCAATAACATAGCCGGCAGGACAAGGTGGCCTATTTTGCGCTGGGCGTAATCGCGGATTACAAAAGTAAAGCCCACCAGCAAAGATACGGGAGGCCATACGCCGCCTCCGGGCAGGACATACACCGGCGCGTAGGCAAAGGCCCAATTGACAAGAACAACATTGGCTATGTATAAAAGCGCATAAGGCATGGCAAGAATCTTTTTATTTAAGTAGGATTAAAGCAAATTATTTTGTTGATTATAGCTTAATCGGCGTAAAAGGCAACGAGGGGAGGCAAAGCGCGCTTCCGGGCCGCGGGATATGAGGGAGATTATGTCTGGGAAAAATACCGAAAAAAATATTGAGACAGAAGGACTCAGCAAGTTGGGAGGGGTAACTTCTTACCGCTACCGTAATCCCGGCCCTGATATATTGGAAGCTTTCGCCAATCTTTACCCGCAACGGGATTATCTCATAACCTTGACTCACCCGGAATTCACCAGCCTCTGCCCACTGACCGGCCAGCCTGACTTCGCCACTGTGACGGTCCGTTATGTGCCTGACAAGCTTTGCGTGGAATCAAAATCATTTAAACTTTACATGGCCGCCTACCGCGATCACGGGGCTTTTATGGAAAGCCTGACCAATAAAATAGCCGATGATCTGATCGCCGTTCTGTCGCCCCGCCGCCTGAGCGTAAGCGGCGTATTCAATGTGCGGGGGGGCACGGCCATTTCCGTGCAGGTGGATCACATAGATCCATCCTTGCCGGGCACCCGAAGAGACTCTCTGGCCTCTCTCTGGCGGATCTATTCCGATTCCCGATAAAAAACACCGGACTTTTATCGGAAATCGTAATCTGACCAATGCCCGGCGGCCGGACGCCGAAATTGGCCACGCCGCTCCGGCCTCCGATTCCGGGACTGTTTAGGCCGGATCAATGGAAAGCGGCGCTTAATATGTTATAATTTTTAATCTAAAATATGACGCCGATAATTTTACCAGATAAGGATCACCCATCATGGCTTACCGTGAAAAAATATGCTTGGAACAGGATTGTCAGGATGCCTGGGAAGAGATGGTTAAACATGTGGATCACAATGAAATAAGCAGATTTTCCTATTGCCCCTTCTGCGCCAACCAGATAACCACCCGCTGCTCGGCCTGCAATGAATATGTAAACGACGCTGTCTACCGCTTCTGTCCCTGGTGCGGGGAGCGTTTTGAATAAAAAACGGAGATAAAAATTCCCTTTTTAAGTGAACAGGCCCATCTGCCTGGCCTTGCCTTGGGCCGGCGGGTTGCTTTCCCGCAAAAACGCGCCCCGCAGCCTGTTCCACAGAGGAGAATCCCTGCCCGCCAGGCGGCGGCCAAAAAGAACTCTCTCCCGGGCCCGGCTGATGAAGAGCCTCTCTTTGCCCCTGGTCAAGGCCACAAATAAAAGCCTGGCTTCTTCTTCCTCGTCCGCCCGGCCGCCGGGAGGCTGATAGGGCATCAGCCCCGCTTCCAGCCCCGCCACAAACACTACCGGGAACTCCAGGCCCTTGGCCGCGTGCATGGTCAGGAGACTGACCTTCTGAGTGCGGAAATTAAAATCTTCCAGCTCCTCCAAAGTCTTATCTTTAGCCCGCTGTACCGGAACATTCAACCGGTTAAGGGCGTCATGGATGATTTCCCCCTGCTGGTGCAGACGGTAAATAACAGCTATGTCCTGGGGGGCGTATTCCTTCTGTCCGGAATTTCTCCTCTCCACCTGGCGTGAATCCAGGCCGCCCAAAAGTTCCAGGCTCTGCCGGGCAATCCAGCGGGCCTCGCTCCAGGGGTCAGGCAGGGTCGCGGCCACAGGCGTCAGACCGGCGGGCAGCACTGGCAACATAGTTTTTTCCTCAATGCTTAAAAGCTGCCCGGCCAATTCCACAATCAAAGCCTGACTGCGATAATTGCGTTTCAGATCCAGGCTGGCGCAAGGAGCAAAGTCTTGGTCAAAACATTGAAAAAGTTCTCGCCTGGCCCCCCGAAAAGCATAAATGGCCTGGCGGGGATCACCTATAGCGGTCAGCCGGCTTTTGCCCCGGCTCCGGCTGAGCAGTAGTTTAAGCATTTCCGCCTGGGCAGGATTAACATCCTGATATTCATCCACCAGGATATGACGGTAACTTTGCCAGGGTTTGCCTTGGCTCAGTTCCCGGCAGGCCTGATAAACCAGGTCATCCAGATCCCAAGCTCCCATTTCCCGCAACCGCCGGGCATATAAGCGGCCGCAGGGATGACTGGCCGGGCCAATCCCCTGTTTCTCCAGGCTCAAGGCCTGAGCCAGATCCGCCACCGGGCTGTCTATCTCTTCTTGCCGGGCCAGATCTTTAAGTACAGCCAGACGCTCTTCTTCATCCAACACTCTCTCGGGCCTGCCCATAATTTCCCAGCCCAGACGATGAAAGGTGCTGAGTCTGACCGCCGGATTAGCCAGACGGAGGCCAAGCTCCTGCGCCGCTTTGTTGGTAAAAGTCAGACCCAATATCTCTGACGCTTCTATTCCCCGATTTAACAGATAGTTAATACGCTCAATTAACACTCTGGTTTTGCCCGATCCCGGACCGGCGCTGATCCGCAAGTGGCTGCCCCGATGAACAACCGCGGCCTGTTGTTCATCGTCCAGGCTTGCGCCGGGAGGGACCAGGCATGCCTGGGGGGCCGGAACCGCTTTTTCTTCTGATTTTGTCTCCGGGCGCATGAGAAAAAGGGCTGCCGGAGAGGAAGGCAGGCCCAAAAGGCTGGCCTGACCTTTGATAGCGTCCCTTTCCTGGGCGGTGAACAGTTCCACCCGGCCAAACTGCCCGTCATAGCCGCCGTGCAGAATCACTTCTCCGCCGCGCAGGCGGCGCAGGGCTTCGGCCATGATTTCCCCTCCCGTCCGCCGCGCCTCTTCCAAAGGCCAGTGGCGTAGAATAAACAGCTCCGCGCCCGCCTGGCGCAAAAGTATGTCTTTCCAGGCCGCGACCGTTTTACTCCCCGCCCCTTTGCCCAGCACCTGGCTTAATACCTGATTTAAAGAGGTGAGAGACTCGACCTGGGGCGGAGCGGACGGCTTATAGCCCAAGGGGCGGTCCGCCAATTCTTCCACCCGGTTCAATACCCCGATAGTCAGAGGGCGGGCGCAAATCGGACATACTCCCCGGCATGCCCGGCTTTCTTCCGGGGTCAGGCATACCCCGCAGGCACGGTGGCCGTCCAAATGATATTTGCCTTCATCCGGGAAAAATTCTATGGTGCCGGCAAAATAAGGATGCCCGGGGCGGGAAAGGGCGGCGCGCAGAGAAGGGAAATCTCCTTCGCAAGCCAGCAGATTGGCCTCGCGGGCCAAGGTATCCAGGCTGTGAGCATCGGAGTTGCTTACCAGGACATAGCGGTCAAGCATGGAAAGACGCCAATTCATGGCCGGATCAGAACTCAAGCCGGTTTCCAGGGCGGTAATGTGCGCGCTCAAATCGGCAAAGCATTCCTCTAAAGTATTAAAACCGCTTTTGCTGCCAAAAAGGCTGAACCAGGGAGTCCAGATATGAGCAGGGATAAAAATGGCGTCCGGGTGGGAGTCCAGACATATTTCCAGCAAATCGCGGGCGTCCAGGCCCAGAATAGGCCGGCCGTCGCTCTTTATATTGCCCAGTTTGTCCAAGGTGTTGTTAAGACGCCGCGCCGCCGCGAAATTGGGCAGGACAAGCAGGCAGTGAATCCTGCGGGTCTGGCCGCCGCTTTTATATATGCAGGAGACTTCGCCGCTCAGAACAAAGCGCGTATCTCCTCCTCCAACCGCCTCCGGCAGGGAAGCGCCCAATTCATGCCGGCGCGATTGAGGCAGGGAGTAGACTCCTTCGCCGCCGGGAACCAAGCCTGCTTCCAGTTCCGCCATCCAGGCGGGATGGGTGATGTCGCCTGTTCCCAGAAGATTAATGCCTTTCATCCGCGCCGCCCGCCATAATCCGTCCAGAGACAAATTTTTGGAAGTGGCCCGGGAAAAGCGGGAATGAATATGTAAATCGGCTACCAGCAAGAAAACTCTCCTTGACGGCCGATAGAAATATCAGGCGCTGTCCTTAAAATAATTGCATCGTCCACATTACTGACAATATCGCCGTTCAGTTCCTTGGCGTCCAAAATGTAGACTTTGTCATTTCCCTTGTAAAGGGCGCAAACGATACCCGCATGGCGGAACATTACATCCGCATCGTTCGCCCTGAAAAACAAGGCTCCGGCGTTAGTGAAACACAATTTGCCATTGCTCATCCCGGTGCAATTCAGGTTCTTCAAAATTGATTCCCGTCCGAGTACATCGCTGATCTTTGCGGTCTTGATATAACGTTTGTATGCTGCTTCATTGAACAGTTCGTCAATCGGCAAGTCGTCACGGACAATTTCATCGTAACGGATCCTTTTATGATTACAATGCAATTTCGCGCAATATTTTTTACAAAAAATATTTTGATTGTACATAACAACATTTTTTTGTCAATAGTTTTGCAATCATATAGTCGATCCTGAAAAAGCCGCAAACGACTTTTTCAGAGAAGAAGACTTACCTTCAGGCGCTTTCCTGTTTTATTCAGCGATCTGCAAACAAACTTTTTTAAAAAACTGCCTTGACAGGACTGCTCTTTATTATATCAAGCTGACAAGCAAATAAAAAAGGCGTATGATTAAGCAACGGGCAAAGGAGGCAAAAAACGCACGGAAAAAAATGAGAATCAATCTTAACTATGGCCAGACGGGCATCAGAGTGGAACTTGACGATCTCTGGCCGGTTGATATTTACAGACGCCCGGCCATGCCGGTGTTGTCTGACGATGCTTTGGCGGTGGAGGAAGCGCTTGACCGCCCTTTTAGCGGAGAGGGCCGGTCTCCCTGGCAGGGAGAAAAAGCCTGTATTCTCATCAGCGACAAAATTTGGCCCACGCCCAACGGCCTGCTTTTAAACGCGCTCCTGGGACGTCTGGAAGCGGTCGGGGTTAAGGATATAACCGTACTCCTGGCCAATGGCCTTAACCGCCCCCCCGGCGTCCAGGAACTGGAAGAATTGGCGGGCGGGCCGGCGGTGTTGCAGCGGGCCAAAGTGCTGTGCCATTATGCCCGGAAACTGGATACCCATGTGAATCTGGGTGTGACCGGCCGGGGAACCCCCATTCTGGTAAACCGCCATTTTGCCCAGGCGGATATAAAAATCGTGACCGGAATGGTGAGCCCTCATTTCATGGCCGGTTATTCCGGCGGAGATAAAGTCATCAGCCCCGGAATCTGCCATCAGGAAACCATCACCCACCTGCGTTCCGCCCGTATTCTGGAAGACCCCCGCGCCGCCAATCTAGAACTGGCCAACAACCCCATGCACGCCGATCAGATGGAAATAGCTTCCCGTCTGGGAGTTGTCTGGGCTTTAAACGTTGCCCTGGACGAACGGCGCAGGCTTTCTTTTGTCAATTTTGGAATCCTTGCCCCCAGTCACGGCCAAGCGGTGAAATTTGTAGAAAAATATGTGACTATGCCGGTAAAGAGACTCTATGACACGGTGCTTACCTCAGCCGGCGGCTATCCTCTGGATCAGACCTATTATCAGGCGGTAAAGGGCATGGTGGGAGCCACCGGCCTTATGGCTCCGGGGGGGCAGTTGTTCCTTGCCGCTGAATGTAAACAGGGACTGGGGTCGCCGGAATTCGTACAGGCCCAGCGCCGCCTCCTGGCCCAGGGGCCGGAACGGTTTCAGCATAACCTGCTCAATAAGCCCCAGGCGGAAATAGATGAATGGGCCACGGAAATGCTTTTGAAAGCCATGCGCCGGGGAACTATGACTCTTTACGCTCCCCTGCTCAATCAGGAGCAATCTCTGCTCACCGGAATCAAAGTGATAAGCAACCTGGAACCGGCTTTACGCCAGTGGCTGGACAGCCGGGAAGACAAAGCAATTGCGGTGGTGCCGGAGGGACCTTACGTGATCCCCCAAGGTTTCAGCCCGCAGATATGCCTGCCTTTCCAAACTTAACCGCCGGCGCCTGCCCCCAGGCCTTATCTTTCGCTGTCACGCTCAAAATACTTCGTATTTTGAGCGGTTGGGGTAAAATTACGCTTCCGATGCAATCGCCGAATGCGGCGCGGGCGGGCAAGACTCAAACGTTCAGTTTGGCGGCTTGGGCGGAAAGGCGGGCCACATAACGGGAAGCGGTGCGGCGGGGGATAATTCCTTTGCCCGCGACTTTGTCAATTATGGAAGAAGCTTTGCGCAAGGCCTGACCGACCAAAGCCCGGTCTTCACCGGCCAGGGCAAGGCGGACGGATTTTAGCGCATTGCGGACTTTGGTGCGATAAGCTTTATTGCGCAGCCTGCGCTCTTCATTTTGCTTGGCCCTTTTCAAGGCGGAAACATGGTTAGCCAACTTAGCGATCCTCCTGTTATACTATCTATCCGTAACTCATTTGCACTGAATTAAAGATAAGTAATAACCGGTTTCACGCTTGATGTCAAGAGTAATGAAGCGGATATGAGCCATCAGGAAACAAAAAAAATGGTTAAAGCCGCTTCCGTGGTGGGAGCGGCCACTTTTCTAAGCCGCATCTGCGGATTTATCCGTGATATAATCATTGCCTATCTGTTTGGCGCCGGCCCGGCGGCAGACGCCTTTTTTGTCGCTTTCCGGGTGCCCAATCTGCTGCGCCGTCTGTTTGCCGAGGGAGCGCTGACCATAGCCTTTATTCCTATTTTCACCGAGTCTCTCCTGCGCGAAGGCCGGGAAAAAGCCTGTGAGCTGGCCCGTTCGGTCAGCGGCGCGCTTTCTTTGGTTTTACTGTTAATATGCGCCCTGGGCATGATTTTCACCGGAGCGGTGCTGGCGGTCATTGCTCCCGGTTTTATTCCCGGTTCGTCTGTCTATGAGTTGAGCCTCCTGCTCGCCAGAGTCTGTTTTCCTTTTATATTTTTTATCAGTTTGGCCGCTTTGAGCAGCGGTATTTTAAATACCCAGGAACATTTTATCAGCCCGGCCATTTCCCCGGTACTGCTCAACTTAAGCCTGATCTGCTGCGCCTTGGGCCTTGATCTGGATCCTCCGGTTTTAAGCCTGGGGGTGGGGGTTCTATTGGGAGGCGGGGCTCAGCTGTTAATTCAGATCCCCTTTCTCAAAGCCCGCGGCATGAGCATCCTGCCCCGCTTTAAATTCAAAAATCCCTATCTCAAACAAATTATAACTCTTATGCTGCCCGCTGCCTTCGGGGCCGCCGTTTATCAGATAACCGTGGTCCTCAATACGGTTTTAGCTTCCTTTCTGCCCGGCGGAAGCGTAAGTTATCTCTATTACGCCGACCGCATGGTGGAATTTCCCCTGGGAATATTCGCGGTGGCTCTGGCCACGGCGGTGCTGCCCAGTCTCTCCCGTCAGGCGGTCAGTCACCAGAAAGAGGAGTTTATCGCCACCCTCAATTACGCGCTAAGGCTCACCATGTTTATCTGCCTGCCTGCCATGGCCGGTCTGTTGCTGCTGGCCGAACCTTTGATTGCGGTGCTTTTTGCCCGGGGAGAATTTGACTGGCCGGCCGTGGAAGCCACTACCCGGGCGCTCTGGGGTTACGGCGCCGGCTTATGGGCCTTCGCCGCTCTGCGCGCTATTCTGCCCGCCTTCTACGCCCTCAAGGACACCAAGACCCCGGTTAAAGTGGGAGCAGTTATTCTCCTGCTCAACTTGGGCGTTGGCCTGGGCCTTATGCACGTCTGGCAACACGTAGGCCTGGCTCTGGCCACAAGCATTTCCAGCAGCGCCAATTTAATAATTTTGTTATGGATATTAAACCGTAAGCTAGGTTCTCTGGGATTGGCTAAAATCCTGCGCTCACTGTTTTTCATAACCGTTGCCTGCCTCTTTATGGCCCTGGGAGTCAGGACCGGCCTGGAAATCCTGGGCCAGTACCATGACTGGCAGAACGGAGGGCGGATGATCAGCGCCTGCTGGCTGGGATTATTGATTGTCACGGGCGCCGGTTTGTATCTCATCGCCGCCCGGCTATTTAAAATTGATGAATTGCGGGAATTGGGGCGCATGCTTAAACACCGATCGGGTGAGTAAAGCCCTATTGGCAACCGCGCCCGCCTCAATTATAATTTTAATCACAGGCGGAATTCAAAGCGGACAGTTTCTTGATATCGGGATCAACCAGCACAAAATAAGGAGAAAATTATGGAATCCTCGGTGGCGGTTACCTATGAAATAGACGATATGCTGACAGCGGCCGAAGACCTCAGTCAGCAGATAAAAAGCAGTCTTACCCTGAAGGCCAACAGCATAGGCATATTGCTGGCTGAAGGAGAAAGCGAGCCGGATCAACTGCTTCCGGCCCTGAAAGAAAGGCTGGGCATTGAAATTATCGGATGCACGGTCACGGCCCAAATAAGTTCTCAAGGCTATCACCGGCTCTCCAATTCCCTGCTGGTGTTAAGCGCCGATGATTGCCGTTTTTCTGCCCAGGTCAGCGAGGAACTTGATGAAAACTATGCTGCCCAGCTTACCCGCGCCTATGAAAAGGCGCGGGACAGGCTTAACGGAGAGGAAGTTCAGGCGGTATTTCTGTTTTCCATTGTAAGCGATTATTTCACTCCTGACGATACCCTGGCAGTCATAAGCCGGTTGGCGGGAGGCAAGCCCGTGTTCGGCGGCAATGCCGCCGACTATTACCGCATTGACGATATCCGCGTTTTTGCCGAAGGCCAGGCTTTTCGCCACAATGCCGTGTTGCTGCTGCTCAGCGGCAATATTAAACCGGCTTTTATCATACGCAATATCCCCCGCAGTTCCCTGGGCACATCCATAGTAACCAAGGCTCACGGCGGAACCGTGGAAACCATCGACAATATGACTGTCTATGAATACATGCAGTCTCATAAACTGGATGTGGAAACCGATTTAAGCCTGTTTTTCGCTCCGTTAAGCGTGCAGTACGCCGACCAGGACGATTCTGACGAGCCGGTATGCCGTCCCTTTTATACCATGGATCGCAGCACCGGGTTTGCCACTTCCCACGGCAAGATACCTCAGGGAGCCACTGTATCCATAAGGCTGATTCAGACTGATGACATTAAAAAAGCCACCCGCGAGGCGGTCAACTATATAGCCGGACAGATTAAAAATCCTCCGCCAGGCTATAAATACTCCACTGTCTTCATAGCTTCCTGCGCTATCCGCCATACGGTGCTGGGCCTGGAAAATGCCTTTGAGGGAGAATTTATCAAAGAGATGCTCCCATCCATCACTACCGCCGGCTTCTATGCCTATGGCGAATACTGCCCAACTTCCATAAAGTCCGGCGTCGCGCACAATATGGCCCACAATCTTTCTATTGCTTTATGCCTGTTCTGAAAAGGCCGGCTTTTTGATGAGCATATTATCCGATAACGACAGGAAATCCCCTGCCAACCCGGATCCGGCGGGACGGGACCGGGAGAACCAGCTTTTAAATAAAAAGCTCAAGCGCCTGCAATTCGAATACGACAATTTGAAAAGCAGCTATGAATATTCGGAAAAAATGCGCTTAAAACATGAAAAAGAACGGGATAAACAGGATACCTACAACCGCCTTTTTCTGGAAAATTCTCCTGATATTATCATCTTGCTGGACGGCCAGCTCAATTTCATTAACGGCGCGGCCAATCTGAATCACTATTTCGGCATACCGCAAAGCATCAATTTGATCGGGGAACACATACGCGATATCTTGCGCCTGACCAAGGCGGCGCCGCAATGGGCCGATAAATTCATTGCCGACTGCCATAAGGTAATGAGCGAGCGCCGGCCGGAAAACCACAATGAAGAACTCAGCTTCATTCCCGGTCAATCCCTGTTTGTCAGAACTATGATAAGCCCGGTAATTGACCGCCTGGAGCAGTGCCTGGGTATTTTAATCATTTACACCGATATCACCGAACTCACTTTGGCCAAGGAAAAGGCGGAAGCGGCCACCAAAGCCAAAAGCGAATTTCTGGCCAATATGAGCCATGAAATCAGAACGCCTTTAAATGGCATACTCGGCATGCTCTCTCTTCTTCTGGACACCGAACTCGGCCCCCAGCAGCGGGAATACGCCGGCATCGCCAGAAGCAGCGGCGAAGTATTGCTCTATCTGGTGAACAGTATTCTTGATTTCAGTAAAATAGAAGCCGGGCATATGGAACTGGAGAAGACTGATTTCAGTCTGGCGGGAATACTGGATGAAACCGTTTCTCTTTTTGCCTACCGGGCCTATGAGAGCGGACTTGTCCTGAAATATGAAATCGATCCGTGTACCCCGCTCTTCCTGAACAGTGACGCCGGCCGCCTGCGCCAGGTGCTTATCAATTTGGTGGGCAACGCTTTGAAATTCACCAATCAGGGGAGTGTACTGATAAAAGTATCCACGCCCGCTCAGGGGCGGCTGCGCTTTGAAGTAAAGGACAGCGGCATAGGCATTGATCCGGAAAAAATCGCCCTTCTTTTCCAACCTTTCTCCCAGGCCGACTCTTCCACCACCCGCAAATACGGCGGGACAGGCCTGGGCCTGTCTATTTGCAAACGGCTGATAAATCTTATGCAGGGAGAGATCGGGGTGCAAAGCCGGATGGGCGCCGGCTCCACTTTTTGGTTTGAAATCCCCTTCAACCCTGCCCAGGATATCTCCTCTCCTGACGCCGATCAGGAAATCTTAAAACAGGTCCTTCTCCCCGCCCCCCTGAACAAAACCGCTCTTGCCGCCTTCCCGGAAGGGGCGGTGGCCGCTCCCGGCTCCACCCTCTCTCCTCAAGCCGCCCTCACCGCCGCGGCCTCCCCTCCGGCAGACGCCCCCGCTCTGTCAGGCGCCCGGATTCTTCTGGTGGACGACTCCAAGATCAATCAACTGGTGGCCAAAGGAATACTGCAAAAAATGGGGTACCGGGTGACTATGGCTGACAACGGAATGCTGGCTTTGGAGGCCTTGCGCGCTGATGAATATGATCTGGTGCTGATGGACTGCCAGATGCCGGAAATGGACGGATACGAAGCCACCAGGGCCATACGCGCCGGCCAGACCGGCCCGGAGCGGACAACCGAAATTCCCATCGTGGCCATGACCGCCAACGCGGTGGCCGGAGACCGGGAAAAATGTCTGGACGCCGGCATGAATGACTATCTCACCAAACCTATCCTGCCTGAAGCCCTCAAGCAGGCTTTGCTCAAATGGCTCCCTTAAGGCGATGACAAAAAATTCCATTTACGGGCCCAATTGTTTTCGCTGCCGCCATTTTGCAATTACCTGGCAGATAAAACGCGCCTATGCCTGCCGGCTTATGGGGTTTAAATCCGCCAGTCTGCCCAGCCTGGTGGTGCGCCGCAGTTCAGGGCAGGCCTGTCTGGGATTTGAAGCCAAACCAGCCAAAAAATCAACCTGACCGCCCCCCGCCCCCCGCCCCAGAACGGCAGCGATAGAGCCAAAGAAGCGGCAGGCAGCGGCCGGTTCCCCGTCTCCAGAAATTTATACCTCGGCAAGCTGTTTTTTTATGCCGGTCAGCCGGCGCTCCGCTTTGAGCAGACGGCCGTTTAAAATTTTAGCTATTTTAAGCGCGTCTTTGGCGCTGCTTAACCGGTCTCTTTTATTTTCTTCTTTGGCAGCCAGATCAATGCAGATCAATAGCTGTACATTCAAGCTCTTGGAAGTCTGTTCATCTTTTATTTTAGGTCTGACTGTTTTTTTTCTGTCTGTTTTTTCCGTCATATTTTTTCCTTCCCGTAAGGGCATCATGACTTTGCAAAAGATCCGCCGCTCCCGGTCAGGGGGCAACATTCTCATATAATTATATATTATAATTGATCTTCGTTCCCGCGTCCCCACCTGGGCCAACGCCGCGGAAATGACCGCCTTTTCCGGAACATTTTCAGACGGGAGAACGGGCCACTATGCAAATGTTCCGCTCATTAGCCGCCCGGATCATCTCTTCTTTATCAAAGACCAAGGTGCGCCCTGCCTCGATGCACAAACAAACCGCCCCTGCCTGAGTCATGGCGGCAATAGTTCCTGTTCCCACCGAGGGCAGGTCAAAACGTTCGTCCTGGTTAATTTTACACCGCTTGACCACCACCGTGCCTGAACTCACCAGCGCCCCTCCCCGCAGAATGCAGGCGTCGGTGCCTTCCACCGCTTCCACCGCCACCACCACCTTATTCTTTAGCACCAGAGCCTGCCCGATGTCCAGCCGCCCTAAACTGTTAAATATTTCCCAGCCCAGATCCATGTCTGTCTGTTCCCTGGGCCGGGGCGCGCGCCTGGTATAAAGTCCGGGCGCGGCCAAAAGCGCGGGAAGAAGGATATGACTGGGACGGATAATGAGACCTTCCTCCTCCATGGCCTGAGCCAAAATCCGCAAGAGGCCGTCGTCAGCCATATTTTTAAACCGCGGCAGCAAGGTTATGAGTTTGAAGTCAGGGCGGATATTGTGGAAAAGCCTGGCTTTGTTGACCCCTCCGCTCATGACTAACTGATTTACTCCGGCGGCTTTGAAAGTTTTAATCAGCTTGCCCAACTGACCTAATCTTATCCAGGTCAGGCTGTCCACCTCCTGTTCCAAGGCAGGATCAGCCTCTCCCTCCAAGGCAACGGCCACCACTTGCATGCCTTCCGCCCGGGCCGCTCTGGCGATTAAGCGGGGAAACTGGCCGTTGCCGGCGATTATGCCTATTTTATCCATGAAGTTAAAATATCAGCGGGAAATGCCGCGTTCGGCGCTTTTGATGAATTCCAGCAGACGCCGGATCTCCGCCAGCATGGGTACGGAATCATTTATCAGTTCCACGGCTCTCTTTACCGTATGTTGGCTGCGGAAAAGAATTTTATGGGCCTGTTTCAAAGCATCCACAACCTCCGGGCTGAACCCGGAGCGCTTCAATCCCACTATATTGACGGAAGGCGAGCCGGCCCGTATTCCTTCATAAAGCATATAAGGAGCCGCGTCCTGAGACAGAGAACTGCAGCCGCCGATAAAGGCATGGGTCCCGATGCGGCAGAACTGGTGAACCGCCACCATACCGCCCATGCCCACATTATCCTCAATAATAATATGCCCGGCTAAAGTGGTGGCATTGGCCATCACCACCTGATTGCCTATCCGGCAATCATGGGCCACATGGCTGTAGGCCATAATGAGGCAATCATCGCCAATGCTGGTCACGCCTCCTCCTTCCCCGGTACCGCGGCTGATGGTGACGAATTCACGAATCCGGGTACGGGCGCCAATGACCAGCCGGGTCGGTTCGCCTTTATATTTAAGATCCTGCGGGTCAGAGCCAATGGAGGCGAAAGGCCATACCCGGCAGTCAGGGCCGAGCGAGGTGTCCTTTTCTATGTTGACATGATGATCAATGCAGCAATTTTCGCTGATTTCCACTCCCGGTCCAATAACCGTATAAGCCCCTATAACCGTCCCGGCAGCTATCCGGACGCTGGCGTCCACAAGGGCAGTGGGATGAATGTTCATAATTATTTCTTTCCTCAAGGCAACGGCTACGGTGAGGGGGCAAGGCCGGATTCGCTGACCGCTCCAATCGCGGCGGCCATTTCCGCATGGGCCGCCAGCTTTTCATTTACAAAAGCTCTGGCGTCCATACGTACCGCCCGCTGGGAAATATGCTTGTTCCGGACTTCCAGGATGAGCTGATCACCGGGCACTACCGGGCGGCGGAATTTTACCTTATCCATGCCGATGAAATAGAAAATTTTGTCGCTGAATATTTCCGGATGGGAGAGATAAGCCATAATGCCGCCCGCCTGAGCCAGCGCTTCCAAAATCAGCACACCCGGCATTACCGGATGAGAAGGGAAATGCCCCTGAAAAAATTGTTCATTATAAGTGACATTCTTCAACGCCCGGATGTATTCCCGTTTTTTAACTTCCAAAACCCTGTCAATCAGCAGAAAAGGATAGCGGTGCGGGAGCAGGCTCATTATTTTTTTAATATCAAGATTTTCAATATTCCCGGACATAAAATCCTCCATCTTCTCTACTGCCTGAGCTTTTTTTCCACCTGTTTGAGGCGTTCGAATAATTCCGGCAGGCGATTGACCAGAAGAATGGTTTTCAGATATTGTTTCACCGGCAGGGGGGGTGAACCCTGTATCCGGGCGCCGCCGGCCACCGAGCTGATCAGGCCGCTTTTAGCTCCTATTTGAACATCATCGCCGATTTCCACATGTCCGCCTATTCCCACCTGGCCGCCCATGATCACATGACGGCCCACTTTCGAGCTTCCGCTTATTCCGCTTTGGGCCGCAATCATGGTGTGTTCGCCCACCACGCAGTTGTGAGCTATCATTACCTGATTATCTATTTTAGCACCCTGTTTGATCCAGGTTTTACCCGTGGTGGCCCGGTCCACAGTTGTGCCGGCGCCTATTTCCACTTCATCGTCAATCTGGACAATACCCAACTGGGGAATCTTGAAATTACTCTCCCCCGGCACAAAGCCGAAACCGTCCGCTCCGATAACCGCCCCGGCATGGAGAATGCAACGCCTGCCCACCGAGCAGTCATGATAAACGGTAACCTTGGGATAGAGCAGGCTGCCATCGCCTATTTTAGCGTTGTCTCCCACCGTCACTCCGGGATGAAGGATGACCCGGTCGCCTATCTCCGCATTATGGCCGATATAGACAAAAGGATAGATACTGACGTCTTTCCCCAGTCGGGCGCTGGCTTCAATAACCGCTGTGGGGTGAACTCCGGTTGCCTGATAGGGCTTGGCCGCGGCCAGGGTCAATATCTTGGCGTAAGCCAGATAAGGATTATCCACCTTTATCACCGCCAGACCTTCCGGCACAGCCTGATCTTTACCCACCAACACCACTCCGGCTCCGGTGGCGGGCAAAAGGCCGGCGTAGCGCGGGTTGGCCAGAAAAGATATATCCGCCGGCCCCGCCTCTTCCAGACCCTTAAGCCCGCTTACCAGATAATCGGGGCTTCCGCCCTCAAGGGATCCGCCCAGGAAGGCGGCCAGTTTTCCCAATGATATTTCCATTTTTATTTTGGCGCAGATCCAAAAAATTAAGGATTTTCACGGTTAAAGACGCTGATTACTTCATCGGTGATATCAGTCAGGCTGGCGTCATGGAATAGTATAACCCGCCTTTCCAGGATCAGGTTGTAGCCCTGCTGTTGGGCCAGCTTTTGCAATATCTCTCCCATTTTGCTGATGATGGGATCCAAAACCGCTTTTTCCGCGGCGGCTACTTCAGTGGGCACGGCCATCCGGCGGGCATTAAAATTCCGCGCCTTAGCCTGCAACTCTTCTTCTTTTTGCGCTCTGGCTTCCGGATTCAGCATGGCGGCCTGCTTTTGATAATCCTGCTGCATTCTTTGCAATTCCTCGCCCAGTTTGCTGAGTTCCGCTTCCAGGCTCTCCACCCGCTGCTTTATTTCCGCCTGAGCCCGCTTGGCGGTATTGACTTCATTTATAGCCCGGTTGGAATCCATTATCACTATTTTTACCGGATCCGCCCGGGCGGACAGAGCAGGGATCATGATGACAGCGGCGATAAACCCGAAAATGATAACTTTGACTGACTTTGCCATTAATAAAAGCACTCCTTAAAAATTTAGGAAAATACAGGCCGAAATCATTGCCGCGGACAGAACGCCGGGCATACTCCTCCGGCCTTGTAAGTCATTTACGGAATGACTTCCGATTTATAATTCCGATAATATCAGAATACGCTGCCCACCGTGAATTCCCAGCCGCCGGTGCCGTCTCCGTCCATGGGATCAATGATATAGCCGTATTCCAGCCGCAGCGGCCCTAACGGAGAATTCCAGCGGATACCCAAGCCCACGCTCTGACGCAAATCGGTGAATTCCCAGGAACTGCCCCAGACATTGCCGATATCGGTGAATACCACCCCCATGAGTCCCATCTTTTCCAGCAGAGGGAAGCGGTATTCCAAGTTAAGCAGAGCCAGATAGTCGCCGCCCATATAGTCGTTGGTGGCCGGGTCTCTTTCCCCTACGGACATATAGCGGAAGCCGCGCATGGTGTTGATGCCGCCCATGAAAAACCGTTCGAAAATAGGCATGTTGTCATCATCGCCGGTGCCGGTCATCCAGCCTAGGCGGCCATGCACAACTCCCACGTGACCGAACCAGAGGGGAAGATAAACCGAGCCGTCGCCTATTACCCGGATAAAATTGACATTGCCGCCCAGTTCCTCCGGAGCGTACTCCACACTTAGACTCACGTCTGAACCCTGGGTGGTAAGAAAAGCGTTGTCACGGGTGTCGCGGCGCAGAATCGCCCGCAGGGAACTGGTGCTGTGCTGACCCGCCGATTCCCTGATGTAATAAGATGAGGCATAAGGCTGGAGGTCATACAGATCGCTGATCTCATAAGTATAATAAGTATACAGGCGGACCCGGTCCCAGGGCGTGGGCCAGCCCATACGTATCCTGCCCCCGGTGGTGCGCCGGGTATAAGAATTATATTCCCTGTCCCAATCATAAACATCCACGCCGAAGCTTACCGGAGAATCCAAAAACCACGGTTCGGTAAAACTGATGATATAGCGGTTGCCTTTGCCCCCGATGCTGCCGGAGAATGTAAGCTGCTGGCCCAGGCCGAAAAGGTTCATTTCCCCGACTGATCCCATGATCATAGCGCTGTCGGCGGTGGAATAGCCTACCCCCAGCTGAATCTGCCCGGTACGCTTTTCCTTGACGTCGATGCGCAGATCCATACGGTCCTCGGCGCTGCCTTTAGGCGTGGCTATGCTGACGTCCTCAAAATAATCCAGAGCGCGCAGGCGCATAGTGCCCTGGCGCAGAGCGGTGGAGGAAAACAGATCGCCTTCCGCCACGCTGAACTCCCGGCGAATGACTTTATCTCTGGTTCTGTTGTTGCCGGTAATCAGAATACGCTCAAAATACACCTTCTGCCCTCTGGTGACGGTATAATCCATGGAGACGGAATGATTAACCCTGTCCAGAGACATATTGGGGCGTACGTCAGCGAAAGCAAAACCCTGGTCCGCGTATAAAGTGGTAATGTAAGATATGTCGGCGCGCAATTTTTCCCGCTCAAACCAATCCCCCGGCTGCAAGGTGAGCGCGGGAACCAATTCCTGCTGGGAGATCAGCATGTCGCCTGACAGAGACAGAGAAGACAGAGAATAGCGGGAGCCTTCCTCCACATTGATGGTGATGATGATATCATCGCCTTCCATGGTGACGGCGGGTTCGCCCACCCGGGAGTCCAGATAACCCAGACTGATATAATAATCGCTCAGGCGTTCGGTATCCTGGTTCAGCTTTTCCGGTTCCAGGACGTTGGCGCTGGTGATCCAGGTAAACCAGCCTTTCTCGCTGGTGGCCATCTGCTCTTTCAGATCATCTTCGTCAACTTGGGCATTGCCCACAAAGCGAATGCTTTTGATAAAGGATTTGTTGCCCTCTTCAATATTGAAGGTGATGGATTTCTCACCGCCTTCCAGGTCTTCCACCGCCGTCCGTATTTTGGCGTTATAATAACCGGCGTTCCGGTATACGCTTAGAATTTTGCCTTCAATTTCTCCTATAACCTCGGGCCGGTATACTTGAAAGGCGCGCAGGCCGGCCTGTTCGCGCAAATCATCCTCGCTTACTTCGCTGGCCCCCACAATCAACACTTGGCGCACGCTGGGTTTTTCCACCACGTTTACAGTGAGGATCCGGCCCGCGACCCCGCTTTCCACATCTATGCGCACATCGTCGAAATAGCCCATGGCCCAGATGGCCCGTAAGTCATTATTGACCGCCTCCGGAGAGTAAACGCCGCCGGGTTTGCTGGTCATTATCTGCATAACAGCGTCGGACTCTATGCGCCGGGTACCCAGCACATCCACCCGGCTCACCTGTTCCTGCCCGGAGGCCAGGGCGATAATTTCGCGCACCAGGCGGTCATATTGGGAAACCATGTTGTTGAGACTGGAACCTTCGGTAAAAATGCTCTGCGGCTGGCGTATGCCCATGGAGTCCAACAATCTGACGTCCAAAGACCAGTGGCTGCCCACCACGGTCAGAGACCCGAAAAGCGCGAAGTCGGCTCCCAATTCTCCGGCCAGATCGCGGACGCTGGACATATCCAGTCTTCTGCCGCCGGCCTGCACCAGCCGGTTGACCTCCCGCACGGGAATTCCTCTGGCGCCGGCCTCGCTCAGCCGGGAGGTGAGATTTTCCTGAATGCTGATCCTGAGCTGATCCTGGGGCTCGCTGCTGGATACATCAAACGGGAATACCGCTATCACAAAAGCATCAGCCGCCCAGGCCTGGCCTCCGCTGAACATGACTGCCAATATCAAGATTAGGGGAAAAATTTTTTTCACGTTCGTAAACCTCTTCGCTTTAAGCCCGCCCCTCAGGGCAGGGGTTTGATGACGCCTTCCACTAATTGAAAACGCCTTCGCATAAGATTGGCCAACTGCTCATTATGGGTCACCACTACGGTGGTCAGGTTATATTCTCTGTTCAAGCGCAATAACAATTCATAAATCATCTGCCCGGCGCGCGCGTCCAGGTTGCCGGTGGGCTCGTCGGCCAGCAGTATCTTGGGCTCCATTATCAAAGCCCGGGCGAAAGCCACCCGCTGCTGCTCTCCGCCGGAAAGCTGAGCCAGACGATGATGGGAGCGGGCGCTCAAACCCACCTGCTCCAACAGCTCCGCGGCCCGTTCTCCGGCCCTGCTCCGCTTCCAGCCGGCAATAAGCGCCGGCATCATGATATTTTCCCGCGCCGAAAATTCCGGCAGCAAATGATGAAACTGAAAAACAAAACCAATCATTTGGTTGCGGAAGCCTGCCAGCATCTGAGGGCTGCGGATAAAAATATCCTCTCCCGCCACCAGTAGTTTACCTTGATCCGGGCGATCCAGCGCCCCCAAAATGTGCAAAAGCGTTGATTTTCCCACTCCCGAGGCCCCCAGCACCGCCAGAGTCTGGCCTTCCTCCACTTCCCAGTTTAAATTATGCAAAACGCGCACCTCATCGCCGGTATCGCGGTAGGTCTTGCAAATTTCCTTCAGTTCAATCAGAGGCATAAATTCTCTTAAAAATATTTTCCGTGGGGTAAAGCGCCCGCCCATCGCGCGGCTTTGGATTTGCC
>JAIRYI010000033.1 GCA_031267815.1 Desulfarculales bacterium
AAGCAACCACGCCTGACGGCACCCCGTTGGGCGATTGGATGCGGTTTTTCCGGGCCGGAGAAAAGGAGGAATTTATGGCAGCAGCCCAGACCAATCCCGCCATAGCCGAGGCTTGGGGAGTAATAAAAGTTTTGAGCGGGGACGAACGCGCCCGGGCTTTGGCCGAAGCCAGAGAAAAAGCGCGCATGGATTTTGAAGACAATTATAACGGAGCCTATAAAGAAGGCGAACAGAAAGGACGCTTGGAAGGAATACTGGAAGGCGAACAGAAAGGGCGCCTGGAAGGAATACTGGAAGGCGAACAGAAAGGGCGCCTGGAAGGAAAGATGGAAGGGATACAGGAAGGCGAACAGAAAGGGCGCCTGGAAGGAATACAGGAAGTGGCCGCTAATGCTTTACGTGAAAACATACCCGCGGAAACAGTTGCCCGGCTTACCGGCCTGCCGCTGGCTGAAGTAAAACAGATTGCCGCCCTGCTTGATTCAAATAGTAATTTTTGAGTATCAGAGACGGTCATAAATGTCATGACGTCAGCACTTAAACCGAATATTCTCTATGGACGCCGGAAATAATGACTCATAGTTCGCTGTGGGGGGTGCTGTATTTGGAAAAAAAAGAACCGGCTATGGAGCGTGTGTATTCTTATCTGCAGCGCCTCAGTCTGGTTACGGAGCAACAGTTACTGCTGGTTCCTGATCTTACCCCTTACCTTGCACTGCCAGTTAATCTTCTGGTCCCGCGCCAACCCCAAGCGGGAAGTCTGGGGATCTGGCTAGATGTCTGGCAGGATACTCCCGCTTCAGCCATGTTATGGTTGGACGGCGGCGCGCCTTTACCCACAGAGCAGGTTTGCCGTACTCTGGCTCAGGCCAGAGGGAAATTAAAGTTTTTATCCGGTCCGTTGGGAGCGGCTTTTTATGATCGCGCCTGCCAGGGCGCGGGCCTGCGTTTATGGCGGAACGGTGAGACGGATTATCAGGTTCTTCTAAAAGTCTTTGGGAAACGCAAACTCCCCACGTAGTTTTTTTACCACACAAATCAGTATTTGTGTAATAAAAAAAACACACACCCAACGCCAGTTTGCTTTTCTATAAAATATTTTATTGTGTATTTTCAATAAGTTATTCTAATTAAAACAATTGGCCCATTTTGTGCAATATAATTTTTCGCAATATAAAACGCCAATAACAAGTTTTGGAATAACATAAAGAAATGAACGATGAAATTCCTGCTCAAACATGGTGCTATATTATTATGCCGCAATGTTGCCGGTGCAGGATTTTTATGCTGTGAGGTTTGAAATATTATGAATTTTTATCAACATACATTACAGCGCAGTACCAGCAGTACCGGTATTGGACTGCACAGCGGGAAGAAAATCAATTTGGTTTTGCGGCCAGCCGAACCAGATACAGGTATTGTTTTCAAACGTACGGATTTGTCCGGTTCACCTTTGATTCCCGGCGATGTCTATAACGTGGTGGATACTCATTTCTGCACAACTTTGGCCCAAAATAATGTAACTGTTTCCACAGTGGAACACCTGCTTTCCGCTTTATATGCTATGGGGGTGGACAATGCCATTGTGGAAACCGACGCCCCGGAAATACCGATTATGGACGGTTCCAGCGCGCCTTTTCTGCTCCTGTTGCGTTATGCCGGTCTGGCGCGGCAAAATAAACTCAGACAGTTCTATATTGTCAAACGAGAAGTCACCATTCAGGATAATGACAGATTTGTAAAGATAATTCCTGCCTCAGAGGAATTATCGGTAGATTTTTCTATTGCCTTCTCTCACCCGGCCATACGGGAACAGCGCTTGCGGTTTCTTTTGAGCAGTGAAAATTATGTCCGGGAAATAAGCAAAGCTCGAACCTTTGGTTTTCTGGCGGATATGCAGAAACTTCATGAGAACGGTTTGGCTTTGGGCGGTTCTTTAAAAAACGCTGTGGTTATGGATGATTTTAATGTAATTAATAAAGAGGGTCTCCGATTTAAAGACGAATTTGTCCGCCACAAAATTTTGGATTTTGTCGGTGATCTGGCTCTGATAGGGCGCCCGGTACTTGGTCATTTTGTAGTTCATAAATCCGGTCATGACCTCAATAACCGCTTATTCCGTAAATTTCTGGCTGATTCAACGGCATGGCAGCTGGTTAATCCTCAGCAATTAAACGTACCGGAATACGGTAATCTCCAATCTTTGTGCCCTCAACCGCCGCTGACGGTTGGCTTGTCCCGTTGAAAAAACAACGGGACCACCTTGGGCATAAGGAGAATAATGTCTGCTTCTGATATTGAAAAAATACTCTGCCCTTTGGATCTCAGCCCGCATAGTCAGGTTGTGGCCGATTATACGGCTAAAATGGCCCGGCAGTTGCGTTCTGAAGTGATTATCCTTTATGTAGCTCCGGAATTTACGGAATTTGTCCATTTTTATGTATCTCCCGTACCTATCCGTAAACCGGCAGGTAAAGACGACAAAGTCCCTGCCTCCGGCGAAGAGCATCATAACAGTCTGATAGATGAAGCCAGGACAGTGCTGGATAAACTCATTGCCGACAATTTTGCGGGCATCAAAACAATCGGCCTGCTTGTTAAAGGATCTGTTGTAGAAGAGATCATAGCGGCGGCCAATGAACAAAATGTTGATTTGATAATTATGGGAACTCAAGGCCGTACTGGTCTGGAACGCATCCTTTTAGGTTCCGTGGCGGAACAGGTTATTAAAATCGCGCCGGTGCCGGTTATGACTATAAGACCACAGCCCCAAGGAGCATAAAAATGCATTCTGACCTCATCTGTCTTCATGAGTGATATTGAAACGCGGTTGATGAGTCTGGCTTTAGAGCAGGCCCGGCAGGCAGGGAAGGCGGGAGAGGTGCCGGTAGGAGCGGTGTTGGCTGACGAACAGGGAGAGGTAATCGCCTCCGCAAGCAACCGGACCATTGCCCTGTGCGACCCCAGCGCCCACGCGGAGATATTGGCTCTGCGGGCTGGAGCTGAAATCTTGCATAATTACCGTCTGCCGAATTGCATATTGTGTGTTACCCTGGAACCTTGCCCTATGTGCGCCGGCGCTCTGATTTGGGCTCGGGTAAAAAAAGTGGTGTTCGGGGCAAATGACTCTAAAGCCGGAGCTTTGGGGTCGGTTTTAAGCTTACATAAAGAAACGCGGTTTAATCATCGGTTAGAAATTAGCAGCGGCGTTTTAGCGGAACAAAGTATTGCCTTGTTGCAGAATTTTTTTGCTATGCGCCGCAAATAAACCCAGAGTGCATTATTAATATAGGGAGAGGTACCGAAGTCCGGTCGCAACGGGCCCGACTCGAAATCGGGTTGCCGGCTAATCACCGGCACGTGGGTTCGAATCCCACCCTCTCCGCCAACTGTACAAGACATTAAGGGACATAAGCAGACTAACCGCTTGTGTCCCTTAATCATTTTAAATAATCATGCGACATGAAAAGACATAATAAAACATAAAAGGACACTTGCTGGGGGGTATTTGGGGGGTATTTTTAGGCTAAATATTTAGGGATACATCGAAAAATTTAAATATTGTCTTGACAAGATAAACTGATTTTGTTAAATAAGTTTAAAATAAACACTATTCGTAACTCTAAGGCTTAAATTTATGTCTCCTGTTAAGCATCTGCTATATAACTTCCTACGGCCCGCCATTGAGGCGTGGGCAATGGAGGAGTGCTGTTAACTTATTTCTTACATATAATGTAACTTCACAAACCTTAAAAATCCGCGCTCACCTGGAGCGCGGATTTTTTATATTTTTAAACCAATGAAAAAATAATATGAATGAACAATTAATAATTCTTGACACTACCCTGCGCGACGGTGAACAAGCTTTACAGGCCAGTCTGACAGTTAAAGAGAAACTGCAAATTGCCCTGGCCTTGCAGCGGATGAAAGTAGATATTATAGAAGCCGGTTTTCCCATATCATCACCGGGAGATTTCGAATCTGTGCGCGTTATCGCCGGACAACTGCGAAACAGCAGAGTATGCGCTTTGGCGCGCTGTCTGGATCAGGATATTGATATGGCCGCGGAAGCTTTAAAGGCGGCGGAAGATTTCCGTATTCATACTTTTCTGGCTACTTCCCAGGTACACATACGCGATAAACTGAAAATGACTGACAAAGAAGTATTGGAACACGCCGTGCGGGCGGTCAAACGGGCGCGCAACTATACTGATGATGTGGAATTTTCCTGCGAGGATGCCGGACGCACTTCCCTTGATTTTCTGTGCCGTATGGCGGAGGCAGTCATTAAAGGGGGCGCAACCACTATAAATATAGCTGATACAGTAGGTTATACCACCACCAGCCAGTTTGCCAACATAATAGCGTCATTATTCAACCGGGTTTCCGATATTGATAAAGTGGTTGTCGCGGTACATTGTCATGACGACTTGGGGATGGCGGTAGCCAATTCCATAGCCGCGGTTGAAGCCGGAGCGCGTCAGGTGGAAGGCACGGTAAATGGTTTGGGAGAACGGGCGGGCAATTGCGCTCTGGAAGAATTTATCACCGCCGTCAGAGTGCATGAAAACAGCTTGCATGTGCATACCAATATCGACCATACTGAAATATACCGTACCAGTCAAATGATAAGCCAATTATGCAATACCCCTGTTCCGGCTCATAAAGCTGTGGTGGGCAGCAACGTCTTTTCTCATTCTTCTGGTATTCACCAGGACGGAGTGCTTAAAAACCGCTGCACATATGAAATAATTTCTCCCGACAGCATTGGAATGAAACCCGGACAATTTCATCTTACTTCCCGTTCAGGCCGGGCCGCGCTTCGGCACCGCCTAAGCCGGCTTGGTTATCATGATACTGATTATGATCTTGACCAACTCTACCCTGCCTTTCTAAAACTTACCGATAAAAAAGGACGGATTTTTGATGAGGATTTGGAGGCTCTGGTTTTTGTGGATACTTTAAAAGATATTGGCGACCATTTTCATTTGGAATGTTTCAGTGTGCAAAGCGGCTCTCACCTTACCGCCACCGCCTCAGTTAAACTTTCTGTGGGCGGCATAGAGCATGCTGACGCCGCCACCGGCAACGGCCCGGTGGACGCGGTATGCCGGGCAATTAATCGGATAAGTAAACTGCCTGTCAGTATTGTCAAGTATCAGTTGCAGGCTAAAGGTCAGGGCGAAAACGCTTTGGGGCAGGTAGATATTTTGGCCAGTGACGGCGTCCGGCAATTTCATGGAATTGGTCTGGCCACTGATATTGTGGAAGCTTCAGCCATTGCTCTTGTCCATGCTTTGAATCACGCCTGGCGGGCGAAAAAAATCCGTGAACAAAAATATACGCCAACAGCGAACGGCCGCCATATTAATATCGAAAAAAAAAGTCAGGATTTATAATAGCTACAGCTATATAAAATCTTTGCGCAACGGTGCTATACTTATCAAATAAATGACTGACTCCATAATTTCAATACAATATTGTGGGTTAATTCTATGGTCAAATTTTGCTTAACGGTCGTATTGTTATTAATCAATTTAACTTCCGGCTCCAAGGCGGACGCTCAGGAATACTGGGCTCATGAATTCGCGCCCAAACCAGACCAGATCATGATTTATCAAGGCTTGGGAGATGATGTTCAATCGCTGGAATTTACTGTGATTTATCATATCCGGCCCCACGGGGAGCGTGAAGACGGTTATCTGGTAAGCGAATACACTATTTTTAGCCATGATTTAGAAGATCCGCAATTTTATCCAATTCCCAGTATTGACTACTATTTAAATGAACAAGGATTAATGGCGCGCAGTTCTTTTGAAAAAAGTCAGGGGCTGATGCCCTATCTGGTGTTGCCTTATAAATTCCGCGAAGGCGACACGTTTATAGGTAAAGAAGGCATGACTTATCTGATCAAAGCTGTGGCCGTAAAAGTTACGGAACACGACCTCACTTATGATAACTGCGTGGAAGTGAACAATGAACTGGGTGATCAGCTATTTTTTATGTCTGATAAAGGAGTGGTACTCAGTCTGGGCAACGATGAGCGTTGGATGTTGAGCGACGGCCCTGCCGACGCCGCCGAACTGACCCGCAAATATCGTATCCCATAAAATACGTAACCCCGTACAAGGAATCGAAAAGTGAATATTTTGGCTTTGCTTTTAATTTCAGTAGCCGTATTCATTTTGGCCGCGAGATTTTATGGCCGTCTGGTAAGCCGGTGGTTAGGCGAAGACGCCAACCGCCCTACCCCGGCTCAGACCCTCAATGACGGCAGGGATTACGTGCCTACTAAATTTAACATTCTCTTCGGCCATCACTTCTCGGCCATCGCCGGGGCCGGCCCTATTGTGGGGCCCACCGTGGCTGTACTTTTCGGCTATTTGCCGGTATGGGCCTGGATACTGGCGGGGGCGGTGCTGATCGGGGCGGTGCATGACTTCTCCGCCCTTTTTGTTAGCCTGCGGGGAAAGGGGCGTTCCATCGCCGAAGTCACGCGCACTGCTTTGGGTAATACAGGATTCTTTTTGTTCATATGTTTTTCCGTGTTAATGCTTACTCTGGTCACTTCGGCCTTCCTGTCCATGACCGTAACCGCTCTGACCAGCGCGGTTCCTCTGAAAATGATGGGATTGCCGGCGGATCAGACTCTATTGCGGGTTAGGGAAATCGGCGGCGTGCCTCACGGCATGATCGGCGGCATTGCCTCAACTTCAGTTATCGTCATCACCCTGTTCGCCCCTATTCTGGGGTATATGCTCTATAAGCGCAACCTGAATATCGGGGTGGGTTATATAGTGGCCGCGGCGGTGGCTTTGGGTTCCATTTATATTGGAATCATCGCTCCGGTGTCGTTTGATCCCAGAATCTGGATGATCATTTTGGCGGTATATGTCACGATGGCTGCCGGTTTGCCGGTATGGCTTATTTTGCAGCCACGCGACTTCACCAACGTGCAGATCCTTTATGCCGGCATTCTCGCCATTCTTGCGGTGGTCGTTGTGGGCGGTCTGCAAGGAATCGCCATTCAGTCGCCGGCAGTGGCGTTAGAAACCGGCAGTGACCGGCTGGGATCTATCTGGCCTTTCCTGTTCATTACCGTGGCCTGCGGCGCGGTTTCCGGCTTTCATTCCCTGGTGGCCACCGGCACTACCTCCAAACAGCTGGCCCGGGAATCTCAAGCCCGTAAAATCGGCTATAATGCCATGATCCTGGAAGGTATTCTGGCTACCGGCGCCATGCTGGTAGTGTGCGCCGCTCTCAGCCAGAACCAGTACTTAAGCATTGTCTGGCCCGCTTCAGGCGACGGCGCTTCCAATCCCATCCTGGCTTTTGCCCTTAGTATGGGCCTCTTGCTGAACAGCACTATGGGCATTCCCACCTATATGGGTTGTGTCTTTGGCATTCTGATGGTGGAAGGCTTTGTGGTAACCACTTTGGACGCAGCGGTGCGCCTTAACCGTTATCTGTTTGAAGAACTGTGGAACGTGCTGTTAAAGGACAATGTTCCCGCTTTTATGCGCACGGCGTGGTTCAACGCCGGCCTTTCGGTGCTGCTCATGCTGTGGCTGGCCTGGAATAACGCTTTTACTCTGCTTTGGCCCATGTTTGCCACCACCAACCAGCTCCTGGCCGCTTTAACTCTGCTGGCGGTAACATCCTGGCTACTCAAACGCAAGCGCCAGGCCTGGTTCACTCTGCTTCCGGCTGTCTTTATGGTGCTTACCACCATCGCCGCTTTGCTGTTCCTGCTGCGCGGCTTTATCAGCCGCTTGGAAAACGGGGAAGATATGAGCGGGACTCTCACCTTGCTCGTCATGGACTTGCTCTGCCTGGGTCTGGCCGTGGGCGTGGTGATCATGGTTGGCCGCTCTTGGCGGAGTTTACGCAAGGGGAAATATGCCCCTGAGCAGATTGTCCAATAACATTTCTCTTCGCGTATGGAATTACAATAGGCAGGCAATCAGGGAGAAGTTGTGAAATCTGTTCACCAACTTTCCGTTTCTGTTTCGCATCGGGCAGAATTCACCTCCGGAATAGGCAAATTGATAAGAAATCCTGTTATCCAGAAGTTTGGCCAATTCCTTTGTCTCCGCCTCGGTGCTGGGGCCGAGAGTACTCTGGCGGCCGCCGCAGGCAAATATCAGCGCATTTCTGGCCTTGGAAGACGCCATAGTCTGAGCGGTCTCCCTGGCGCTCTGGAGTACAAACTCCGCGCCGCAACCGGAAAATCCTGTCTTTACGCCTTGAGGAACAGCGCCAAAAGCCAGAATATATCCTTCGTCGGTGACGCCATAGGCGGAACGAACCATCTGAGAGCCGTCCGGCAGAGTAAGGACAAAAGGAATGGAAGCAATACCGGCAATGCTGCCGTTTTCCGCCAGCCCCACAGACTCAAGATATTGCAACGGCGCCTGGCCGTTAATGCTCTGAACCTGATTTTTGGCCGCTTGCGTGATAACCGCGTTTTGCTGGATTATATTGTCTTTGGGTATAAAAGTAAGGTGAAATTCCGGCTTAACTTCTCCGAA
The DNA here is from genome assembly GCA_031267815.1 of Desulfarculales bacterium. Classification (GTDB taxonomy): domain Bacteria; phylum Desulfobacterota; class Desulfarculia; order Desulfarculales; family Desulfarculaceae; genus JAIRYI01. The sequence continues at coordinate 8,532 of JAIRYI010000033.1, forward strand.
CATGGCAATAAGCGTCAAAACATTGGAATAACGGTTGCCGTTCCAGCAGGTCTCAATACCGCCGAAATCAGGCCGGTAGGTGAAAGCCATGGAACCGAATAAAGGAACCCCGCCGGAAACCGTGTCCAAAGCTTCGATAAAGTCATCGCCCCCGGTGTGGCTGATTACCGGGGCCAAAGTAAAAAGTAAAGACGGACGCTCAAGCGAAGGAGGCGCAAGCCGGGAATAAAGTTCCTTTATCGCCTCTTGGGGATCATCCTCAATGGGAAGGCTGGCTCCTGCCCTGAACACAATATCATCGCTGGTAAGCACGGTGAGCGTCAGCATCAGGTCTCCCATGGCTCCGTCCACCGCCACATTACAGGTAGTGCCGCCGATGGAATCAAAGGGCAGAGCTTCACTGACGGCGCGCACCGCGCCTGAATCCAGAAATTCCGGATGAAACGACAGTATTCCCACACCATGGCGGAGCAGGCGTTCATTTAAATTCAACTGCTCCAATATTTCATTTACCGCTGCTTCAAGGTCATCGATCTCCCTGGTGTAAGCGGTCAGCATTCGTATCATGTCTAAAAGTCCTCAATCACCGTTTAAATTACAGCAAACAGACAATTAGAGAAAAATTGTGAAATCTGTTCACCAGCATCCCTTCCCGGTTTTTAACCGGACAAATTTCACCCCTGGAATAGGCTAGCTGATAAGGAACCGTCCCATCCAGAAGCTTGGTCAATTCCTTTATCTTTGCATCTGTAATGATACCGAGGGTCCAACGGCGGGCAACACAGGAAAAAATCAGCGCGTTTCTGCCTCTGGCGGCCGTTGCCGCTTGAGCTATGATTTTTTCCGAGGATTTAAAAACAAATTCCGGGCCGCAGTCGGAAAAACCAATCTGCGCGCCTTGAGGAACAGCGCCGGCGGTCAGAATATATCCCTCCGCGGTGACCGCATAGGCGGAACGCACCATCTTAGAGCCGTCCGCCAGGGTCAACACAAGAGGGAAGGAAGCGAGTCCGGCAATACTGCCGTTTTCCGCCAGGCCCACAGATTCAAGATATTGCAGCGGCGTCTGGCCGTTGATACTCTGAATTTTATTCTTCACCGCCTGGGTAATAACGGCATTTTGCCGGATCACCCTACTCTCCGGGATAGCGGTAACGTAAAATTCGGGCGTCATCTCCCCAAACATGGCAATAAGCGTAAACGCATTGGAATATCGTTTGCCGTTACAACAGGTTTCAATACCGCCGAAATCAGGCCGGTAGGTGAAGGCCAGGGAACCGAACAGAGGAACCCCGCCGGAAACCGCGTCCAAAGCCTCGATAAAGTCATCGCCCCCGGCGCGGCTGAGTACCGGGGCCACCGTGAAAAGCAAAGACGGTTTTCCGGCGGCAAGAGGCATGAGTTTCAAATAAAGATCCTCTATAGCCCTCATGGGATCATCCTCAATGGGAACGCTGGCCCCTGCCCTGAATAATATGTCATCACTGGTAAGTACGGTGAGGGCCAGCATCAAATCTCCCATAGCGCCGTCCACCGCCACATTACAGGTAGTGCCTCCG
>JAIRYI010000075.1 GCA_031267815.1 Desulfarculales bacterium
GGGTGCAGGCCCATGACCAGGGCGGTCTCCTGGCGGGTAAAGCTCCGCCGCCGGCAACTGACCAGCTTCTTAAGCTGGGCCAGGCGCTGGGGGCCTAAGTCCAGCAGGGTTTCCAGCAGGGCCGCCGGGGTGGCTGAAGAGGTCGCCGCCCGCGCTTCCAGAGCGTTAAAAGTCTCGATGTAAGCCAGCTTGAACTTGAGCGCCTTGGCCCCGGTGAAGCCCATGGCCAACAGGCAAAACCCATCACGGGTTAGCAAGTATTCGGGACGCGATTCGCCTTTTTCATCCTGATAGTTAACGGGCTGAAAATTCAGCTCGTTAAATTCATAAGGGCAAAGGCGGCGTAAATCCTGAATTTGCTGCAATACATTTTTGTGCTTTTTCTCAAAATGCACAGCTATTTGGCGGCTGCTGGCCACGAAGCAGGAACCTGATGGCGACAGTTCAAGAGTAATTTCCGGGGGAACAGAGCGTAAAGACGGATGGGTGACGGGAATGGGTAAATTTTGATTCGACATAAAGACCTCCTATGTTTCAGTGAAAAAAGTTTGCCGGGGATTCACTACAGCCAAAGGAAGCTGCTGACTTATTCCCCGTGAAGGTATTCTATTCGTCACCCCCCGGCAAAATTTAAAGACAAAAAAACACGAACTTTCGGGCGTGCGCCGTCCTTTGAACATGGTGTAGTGAACACCTATTTTTTACTCTAGCGGCGATCCGCCCTCATGTCAAGAACAAAAGCGCGGGGCCATCGGATTTTTCCGGTGGCCCCTTCCCGTCAGTCTTTGTGGTTTTTTTGCGCGGTTTTTATTTTTAAGCGTATCTTAATCATCAGCATACGGAGAAAGCGCTCGCTTGTCAAGATTTTTTATCTGTTGCCCGTGTTCGTCATTCCGGGCTTGTCCTTAGAATCCAAGGTTTTTTCCTTTCCCCATGAATTCAATGCCCTTAATTTTCAGGCCATCGAATCGCCGGGCAAGTTAGGCCGTCTGAAACCTGAATATTTACTCACTCCGCTTAGCTAATCGTTGCTCACCCGCCGCGTTCTTACCAAACTCTTGAGTTCATCAGCAAAGCTTTTGGCGTTGGTGCCTTCGGGCATGGTTATATGCAGGGTGTTCACATAGATATCCCCGCCTTTTTTGTTTTTCCCCTCCGCCCCATGGGCTGGTTGTTCCGCCTGGGGAATACCAAAATCGTAACCGCTCCAGGTTCCCGGCATCCCTGGAGCCGCCAGCTGCGGCCCGGGCAGATTATTCATGCTTTGGGCCATATCCATGATCCCGCTGCGCAGCAGCCCGGCGTTGCTTTTAACCCCCTCCGCGATGGTGGCGGGGATGGCCCGGCCTGATGCGGTCAGATGGCTGAAGGGGCCTATCTTGGCGTCCGACATGGGTAGCATGGGGTCAATCCTCATGAACGCCTCGCCAACAGCTTCAAACAGACCTGAGAACATGCTCTTGATGCCATCGATCAAGGTACCCAGGATGGCCTTGCCGATCTCGAATAAATTAATATTTTCCAAAAACTCCACCACCGAATCCCAGGCGCTGGAAATGGCCCCGAATATCTGGGCTTCGAAATCCAAAAACACTTCGATAACCTTGGCCACTTTTTCGATCACCCAGGCCAGGGCGGTCCAGACCGCGCTTATCACGTGGGCCAACATTTTTAAGCCAAACATCAGCGCCCCGCCCACGATCTTGCCCAGGGTTTTCCAGGGACCGGGGTTAAGTTTGCCTTCAGCGCCGCCGAACAGGCCGAAGACTTTACTTATCAAGTTGCCGATGATCTCAAAGACTTGACCTATGGCCTCCATGGCCGGGGCGATGGCCTCCTGCACCTCGCCGATGCCGCCCTGGATCGCTTCCCAGAACCCGCTTATCACCAGCTTCACCCGGCCTATTATGCCGGCAATGGCCATGACTATGCCCATCAGCCCGGAGGATTCCAGGGATTCCGCCATATCTTTACCCAGGGTAAATTTGGTGCCGTTAAAGGTGTTCCATATCTGACCAATGGCGCTGAATACTAAATTTATTTTGTCCCACACGCCTGCCACGATATCCCGGATGCCGCCGAAATTATTTTTCCAGGCCAGATACAAAAGCGCGGCCAGGCCGATGAGTATGCCCAGAGGATTAAACATCAAAGCCAGCAGGCTTTTGGCCGCGCTGCCCAGGCCCAGGAAAACAGCTTTGGCCCCCCGGCCAAAGGCGAACAGACCGCTTCGGGCCGTGGCCACAGGATGAAGAACCCCGGTTTTTACCGCCCGGCCAAAGCCGGCCAAACCACTGGCGGCGCTGGCCCCCACCGCCGCCATGGTATTGCGGGCGCTGACCGCCGTTAAAAACATGGCGTCTTTGATTCTGACGGCCGCGCCTTTCAGCGCTCTTCCCGCCCGATTTACGTGCGATTCCAAATTAACCACCCAGGAAGCAACCGCGCTTCCCGCCCCGCGCATGGATGAGATCATGCCGGCCCTGAGGGCATTGTTCCAAACCAAAACCGAAGCGGCTGAAGCCTTGGCGCTGGCTCCCATAGATAAAAACAGGGCTTTAGTCTTAATCAGGCCGCCGGTCACCATGGGCCAGGCCCAATTCATAGCGGCCATGGTTCCGGCCAGCACGGTTACGGCAATGGCGGCTGTGGCCGCCGCCGCCGCCAGGGCGATCAGAATTTTACCTATGGGGTGCTGAGCCGCCTGATTGAGCCAATTTAATAAACCGCTGATGGCGTCCACCCCTTTGCGTAAGGCGGGAATAAAAATATCGCCGATGGAAATTTGCAAGCCTTCCCAGGCGCTGGCGCAGATGGTCAGCGAGCCTTGCAGGTTGTCCAGCTGCACTTCCGCCACTTTAGCCGCCGCGCCGCCGGCGTTGCGCAAGGCTCCGGCAAACTCGCGTAAATTGGCGGTGCCGGTTTCCAGCAGAGCCACCGCTGAGCCCATGCCCCGCTCGCCAAAAAGGCGTTTCATCACCTCGCCCCGGGCGGAATTACCCATGCTTGCGGTTTTTTCCTCCAGCTGCTGCAAAATCTCAAACAGGGGCAGCATATTGCCGGCAGCGTCTTGAGTGACCAGTCCTAACTCTTTGACCACTTTGGCCGCATCGCCGGTAGGCGACTGCGACTGCAAATCGCTGATTATGCCTTTAATGGCCGTGCCGGCCACCGATCCGTCAATGGCTTTGTCAGCCAGCTTGCCGGTCATGGCGGCCAGGGCGGCAAAATCCACTCCCGCCGCATTGGCAATAGCGCCGGCATTGGCTAAAGACGCGCCTAATCCCGCCACATCGCCGGCGCTGCGATTGGCGGTCTCAGCGATAATGTCCGCCACCAGCCCGGCCTGGGAAGCTTCCAGGCCAAAAGCGTTCAAAGCATTAGCGGTCAGAGTGCTGGCTTCAGTCAGGCCCACTCCGGCGGCGGCGGCCAAGTCCAGCAGACCGGGCATGGCGGAGACGATCTTGTCGGCGGTAAAACCCAGGCGGGCCAGCTCGGTTTGGGCTTCAGCCACCTGCATGGCTGAAAAAGAAGTGGCCGCGCCCAAGTCCAGGGCGGATTTTCTAAGCAAAGTCATCTCTTTTTCCGTGCCGCCGGAAATGGCTTTCACCCCACTCATGGCAGCCTCAAAGGACGCCGCCGTTTTGACCGGTCCGCTTAAGGCCATCAGCAAAGCTCCGGCCCCGGCCGCCACCGGCAGCATGCTTTTAGCCAGCAGGGCCAGACGGCTGGACAGGGACATGGCGGACAAATTCATATTCTTTATTCCGCTCGCCGCTTTGTTTATCGGCCCGCTCAAGCGATCCACCAAAGACATTATGACCGATACTTTAAATAGCCTGTCCATTTATCGGCCTCCAGGCTCCTGCCTTCCGGCCGTGTCGCGGCCCCGGCCAAGCCGGTTACCGCTCACGCCAGCCGCCCAAGGCGGCCGCGGGGCGGGCTCCTGCCCGCCTGCTGCCCACAAAACGTATTTATTAAGAATAGGATTTTTCATCCTCATTTGCCGTTAACCCCCTTGTTCACTCCGGCGGCGATTAAATCAATGATAAAATCCTGCAGATACATAACCGACGCCGCCTGACGGACAAAGCCCCGGCTGGGATACTGGCTCATCTCTTCGCCCAGCAGCAGGCGGACTCGTAAGCCTAAACCTTCCAGGGTTGCTTCCAAGTCCGCCCGCCGCTGCTCTACTGCTTCCCCAGTTTATTGACCACCTCAGCGCTGTAGCCGGTGCGCTCCATAATTTCGGAAGCAAAAGCCACTCCCACTCCGGGAAAATTTTCGATCGCCGCCTGCAAAGCGCTCTTGTCGTCAGGATGGACACAGGCCATCAGCAGATTGGACATGGCCCTGCCCGGCGAGCGCGACAAATCCTTGATGGCCCGGTCACATATCGCCTGCCCCGGGCGCTTGAAGCGGATATCAACCTTGACCGGATTGTCGTCAAAGTCTATAAATTCGGTGGTCAGATGGCGGTATTTGGTCTCTTCGTTTACTTTTTTGCTTTCTTCGTTTACTTTTTCCATGTTTTTTAATCCTTGTTTAATCTTTTGTTTTATATAACATTTGCGGCAAAAATAGAATTCCTTCCCGTTCAAGCCGGCAAAAATCACACTTTTTGCCGGCTTGGGATCTTGAATCCCGCGAAAATTTTCTATTTTCGCGGAAGCGCTAGTAAGCGGGCATTCCGCCCCATTTGATGGGTTCCAAAATAGTAAATTCCAATTTCATCTGGCCGGTGCCGGCGTCATCCTGTTTGGCCGACGTCTCGACCTTGGTGAACTTGCAGTTAGGTAAAATGTCCGCTATGGGCGGCAAATCGTAATCCGCATAATTCACCACTATCGGCACCGGTCTGGCTGTATAGGGGCTGCCCCCCATGGCCAGTTTGAAGCGCTCAAACTCATCCCGATCCAGCACTAAACTGCCGGAAGCGGAATAATTTTTGCGCGTATAGCCGCGCGGAGTGGAACCCCGGCCATAGAGGGTTTCTATGCCTTTTTCATCGGAATAGCTTATCTCCTGCACTCCCACTGCCAGCCCGGAAGGAAGCATGATACTGACATCTTCCCAGTCGTACTTTTTGCCGTTAATCATGGTTTCTCCTTTTCGCCAAAATTAAAATTTTGGCGAGATTTAAGAACCTCGTGCGACAAAAAGCGTGGTTTTTGCCACACGGAACGATAAGTTGTTCTATATTTGCCAAGCCCTGCAAATTTTTTAATCCTTTCGTTACAATTCAGCTAAAATCACATTTTTAGCTGAATTGTGATAGTTGTTTGCTCTTCCCTCGCGAAAATTTCCAATCATAGCTAGTTCTTTTCATAACCTTGTATGATATTATTTTATCCTTATTTTTAGCATAGTTATATTTTTTAACTTACATCAAGTTGCTTAATTTTTTATCTGCGGTGTTAGCCTGGTGTTAGCCAAGTTTATCATGAAAAGTTAATGAAATTTGGTGTTAATTGGCACAAATAACAAAAATATAACTTGCCTTATATGCTGTTACGCCTGTATAATTCAGTATAAATACAATTATAGAGGTGCAACATTATGAAATTTACCAAAACAGCAATTAAAGGAATCGAGGCTACCGGTAAGCGGTATACTATATTTGATGATGAATTTATAGGGCTGGCGGTGCGGGTCGGGGCCAAGGGAGGCAAAGTTTTCTATTTTGTCTACCGGGCAGGGAAAGGCCGCGCCGCTCCTCTGCGCTGGCTTAAGTTAGGCAAATTTCCCAACATAACAGTTGAGCAGGCCCGGCATATGGCTAAAGACAAGGCTGCCGTTGTGACCCTGGGGGGAGACCCTGCCCTGGAAATAAGGCAAAGTAAAAGCACTCCGCTTACGGAAACCGTACTGGAAACCTTTATGGCCGAGTTTGTGGATCCCAGGCTGAAAGCAAGCTCAGCGGCTAACTACCGATCATTAATAGACCTCTATCTCAAACCCACTCTGGGCAAGTTACGGATAAAGGAGGTGGATTTCAGGCACATAGCCAAATTGCACCATAGCTTGAGGGATAAACCTTATCAAGCTAACCGGACAATTGCCGTAGCCGGTTCTTTCTTTTCCTGGGCCACTGAAATGGGCTACATCGACCATGATAAAGTCAACCCGGTTGCCGGGATAAACAAATATAAAGAACATAAACGGCAGGAATTTATGACTCCTGAGATACTGTCGCTCATTGGCGAGACTATTGCCAGAATGGAAAAAACCTGGCATGAGCGGCAAGTTACCAAAGAACGGCGAACCGGCGAACTTGTGGACACCATTACCCCGTCAGCGGCGGCGGGCATTCGCCTGCTCATGTTTACCGGGGCCAGACTGGGTGAAATCCTGGGCCTTGAATGGGACAAGATCGATCTGGAAAAAGGCGTAGCCACCTTATCCGACTCCAAGACCGGTTTTAAAGTATTGCAGCTTCCCGCTCCGGCGGTGGCGGTTTTAAGGCAATTGCCGCGAATGGACAAATATGTTTTCCCCTCCTACTCTTCCAGCGGGCATATGGGCGACTTACGGGTAGCCTGGGTAAATGTTTTACGGCAAGCCGGGCTGAAAAGCTGGCGCTTGCATGATTTGCGCCATGCTTTTGCCTCGGTGATGGTCAACAGCGGAGCCAGCCTGCCAGTAGTGGGAAAAATCCTGGGCCATAGCAATCCCAGCACCACCGCCAGGTATGCGCACCTGGAAGCCAGCCCAGCCCGGCAGGCAGCCGAGGAAGCCGCGGCTATAATATCTCAAGCCATCAACAACAAGCCGGAAAAAGTTAAAGTCCAAGCGGCGAATTAACGAAAAATGATAAACAGGCCTATCACGGCCACGCAGGCAAGTCTGCCCGGCCCAAGACTGATGCCGGGCAGAGGTGCCGGTCATTTTTCAAAGGACGCCGCGCCATGAACAATTATATTGAACTAAATGAAATTACAAGGCAAATGAAAATGAGCCCTGTCCGACTACTGACATTCTTAAAAGACCATAGAAAAGATTTACCGGTTGCCTTACACCGGAAGGCTTTTGTCCTCTGCACGGATCGGGAAATCCGGGAGGGTTGCCTGATCACTCCGTGGGGCAGCGACGACAGTTGCGCCACCAATAAATTTTACGCTGAAGGCAGGGAAGCCTGGCTACCTTACTTATTGATAAACAGAGTAGATTGGGAAGCCTATATCGCCAAGGCTGAACCCGGCTTTTTTCAGCCCGAAGCGGTGCGCCATGTTGCCTTGTCCAGGCCAATTATATTTGAAGACATATTAAAAGCCTGGTTGGGTGAAGATAACGCATTAACTTTACTGCGAAAATATAAATATAATATTGCCAATGACGTTATTGACTTAGTTCGTGATATGGAAAATTTTCTGCTGGATGCGGCCAAAGACAGCGATATTGCTGTTTACGGCAGATGTATGCGTAAAGGGAAAGAATTGTTTTATCCCTTAAACCCATATCTGCCGCTGCCAGTCTATCAGGAGAACAAAGGGATTGCGGAGCATTTTATTTTCCGGCTTTACCATAATTGTGCGGATGATATTGTAAGCGAGCCCATTTATTTCAACGCTGATGAAGTAATACAGCATTTTCCTTTCCTCAAATTTGCTGAGAATTCAGCAATGCGGCAACATGCTAAAAATACTAAAAATACTGATAAGCAGGCTGAATCTCCCCTGCCTGAGCAGTTTTCACAAAATAACCTGGTTGCTGATACCCAAGAGCCTTTACTGAGCCAGGAAGAAAAAGCCGTCAAACGGGCGGCCTGGGAAGCGGCCATTAATAACGAAAAACGGGAGATAAATGATATGGACAAAGCGCCCAGGGCGGCGTGTACCAGAATTATCAGGCTGATGAATTATCTTGATGTCTGTCTGAAGAACAAAACCGCTTTCAGTATAAAAGCACAAGATGTAAACATCTATAAAAACTTGATTATTGCGGAAAAAAGCGATGTGCCCTACATGCTGGCCAAATACCCTTCACTGCCCGCCCTGCCTCCGCGCTCCCGGCAGATAAAATAGAATTTACTCCTAAAAGACTCAGGTTATTTTCTTTGGCTGTTGTATCTATTTGATATAACAGCTTTTTTATTTTCATTTTCCGCTGATTTTACTCTTTAATTACTCATATTTCCGCCTGTAAATTGATAACAAATGGAATAAATCAATAATATAAACAGCAACATTATGAGGATAAAGAAAGATGGAAATAAATGCTAATAACCGCTGGCTGACCACAGCGCAAGCCGCTGAGTATCTGCAATGCTCGGAAAGCTTCCTGCACCAGGATCGCCACACCAGACTTCACGGTATACCATTCAGCCGCCTGGGGCGGCATGTACGCTACCGCCAATCTGATTTAGATGAATTTCTTGAGTGCGCTAAAAGCAGGGCCGGAGAAACCGGCAATGAATATTGACTCCCTGTCCGCGCCTGGCGCAGAGCCTGAACCGCTGCCGGAAGGTTTTGCAATGCGCAAGGACGGCTTGTGGTTCATTGAGCAGGATAGCGATAGCGGGCCTCCTAAAGAGTTATGGTTATGCGCCCCCTTAAAAGTTCTGGGGCAGACCAGGGACAGAGCAAGCAATGCATGGGGGCTTTTGCTGCAATGGGCCGATCCTGACGGGAAACCGCATACCTGGGCCATGCCCAGGGAACTTCTGGCCGGGCGGGACGCCTCGGCCTGGCTTGGCCGCTTGATGGACGAAGGCCTGACTATCGCTTCCAGCCGCAAGGCCCGAAATATGTTGGGGCTTTTTCTGGCTACCTACAAAACCGGGCAGCGGGTTTTATGTGTTTCCTCAACCGGCTGGCATGACGGAGTTTATATGTTACCTGATGGGATGATTGGTTTTTACGAAAAAGGGCAGATTGTCCTGCAAGCCAGGAGTGTCAGAAATCCTTTCCGGATGGGGGGCAGTATGGTGGGCTGGCAAGACAGCCTTGCCGCCTGGGTTATGGGCAACAGCCGTCTGATAATGTCTTTATCGTCCAGCCTGGCGGCTCCTCTTATGCTTCCGGCAGGTCTTGAATCAGGTGGGTTCAATTTTTCCGGCAGTTCCAGTATCGGCAAGACCACTTCCCTGGAAGTTGCCGCCAGTTGCTGGGGTTCAGGCCGAACCGGTGGTTTTGTGCAAACCTGGCGGGCCACCGTAAACGGTTTTGAGGCTTTGGCCGCGCTTCATAATGATTCATTGCTGGCTTTGGATGAAATCAGTCAATGCCCGGCCCAATCCATAGCCGAAGCGGCATATCTTTTGGCCAACGGCCAGGGCAAAAGCCGGGCCGCCCAAGACGGCGCTTTGCGGGAGACAAAGTGTTGGAGATGCATGATTTTATCCACCGGAGAAGCTGGGTTAGCCGCCAGGCTGGCCGAGGAAGGCAGGCAGGTTAAAGCAGGCCAGGAAGTCCGGCTGCTGGACATTCCCGCCGATGCCGGGGCGGGTCTGGGTTTGTTTGAAAATATTCATGGCTTTAATTCGGCTCAGGCATTTGCAGACGCTTTAAAAAAAGCCGCCTCAACCCATTATGGCCATGCGGCCAGAATTTTTATCAAATCGTTTATCGAAAACCGCTCTGAAGCGGAACAAGCTTTGCGTGCCGGGCTGAACAATCATCTCGACAGCATTTGTCCTGCCAATGCGGACGGCCAGGTTCGCAGAGCGGCCCGCCGCTTCATGTTGTGCGCCCTGGCGGGAGAAATGGCCATTGAGTGGCAAATGCTGCCCTGGGAGCCGGGAACCGCCCTCAAAGCTATAAAAAGATGTTTTGCTGACTGGCTTGAGCAGCGGGGCGGTGTCGGCCCCCAGGAAGATAAGGCTGTCTTAAATCAGATCAGGCTGTTCTTTGAGCAGCACGGCGGCAGCCGCTTTCAAAGAATTGACAACCATGATTCACCGGTTCTGAACCGGGCCGGATTTAGAGAAGAAACGGACGGTGAAACCGTTTATTACATTCTGCCTGAATCGTTTCAAGAGATATGCCAAGGCCACAATGCGAAACGGGCGGCCAAAGTGCTGAAGCTGGCCGGAATGCTCAAGACCGACGGTGAGCGCCTCCAGCAGTGGTTTCCCTCCCTGCCGGGATTAGGAAGGCAGCGGGGTTATATTTTGCGCTTTAGTGACGACCAGGAAAAGGAATTTTGAGAAAAATTAATTCCCCATTACTGTTTTTTTAGCGGACAAAACGGACATAACGGACAGTCAAATAATATCAACATGTTACAGCAGTTATTTCTGTCCGTTTTGCTTACGGCCAAACGGACAAACGGACACCGTAATTATTTAAGATAGTTATATCAATTATCGGCTTCAAGACAGGCAGAAAAATGAAATTTTTATCGCTGTTTTCCAGCGAACAAAACGGACACCGTAATAATATCAGTGAATTAGCAATGGCTGATGGCCCCGGAGAAATCGGACAAGTTGATAGTTCAATTATCACAGCAAGTTACAGTAACATATCTCCGCAAAATGAAAGTTCACTATCTCGCGTAAGAGGGAATGGAATTTCTCTGGATGTTTGCCGGCCGCAGATTCAGGATGAATATATTTATCCGGCGATTGACTATGGCTGGCCAGACTTTTGTCAGTTCAGGGTCAACCAAAACGGCTGGCCCAGGGAAGCGGTGGAATTTGCCCGTTCAAGGTTGATTCCATACTGCCCGGCGGTTGAGGATTGGATTCATTGCTGGTTCTGTTCCCAATGCCAGGATTTTGCCGCCTGTCTGGCTTTGGCTGAGGCAGGTCTCAAGGAGGCAGCACGAAAATATTCCGGCCTCAGTCAGCCAAGCAGCCTGTATCTTGTCTGCGGTTCTTCGTTTGCGGATTGTTTCGCCGAATTCCTTTATAACACGGCAGAAAAATGACATATTGCGACACAATAGTTTTCATATGTGAGTTGATATAATTCAGTATACCAATATCTATACCATTATATCTGGATATTTTAATTTCAGTCCGCGTCGGCTGTATTGAACGATACCGGCTCTATATTGGAAGATATGGCCGCTATTCTGCCGTATGTTGGCTCATCTTAGCCTATATTGTAATGCTTAAATCTGCTCCTATCCGCGACCGCAAACCGGGATGATTTTTCGCGCCGGAATAGATTTTATGCCCGATTCCATATAATCACCTGCAACAATATGCAACCAGATGCAAGAATAAAGATAAAAGCAAGATAAAAGAAAATCGCCGCAAGTTATATAAGTTTACAGCAGATTATTTTAACTTATATTTGCGGTAAAAATCTGGGACCATAAAGCCGCTATATTGGACTGTGTGGTCACTACTCCGCCGTATGGTGCATTATCTTGACCCATGTTGGAATCAGGTGTTTTCGCGGTTTCAGTCCAATATAATCTAATACATTGGGAAGGCAGGATAGGTAAGGTAACTCCACCGGGTTACTTACCATATCCTGCCTTGCGGGGCTTATTCGCCTTACGGCTCAACGCTGAAAACAGGGAGAAGTACACAAAAATGCCAAGCCAGAAGAGGAAAATGAGCGTATACCTGAGTGATGAAGATCACCAAAGTATAATGGCAAATGCCGGCAGGGCCGGTCTCTCATTTTCCGCCTTTGCTAAAATGTTATGCCTTGGTGAACAGGTACGCAGTCTGGATACGCAGCTGTCAATTCGTGAATTGGCGCGTATCAACGGAGACCTGGGCAGATTGGGCGGCCTGCTTAAGCTGTGGCTCAGCAATAAAGATGGCCATACCATTGACGTGCGCGGACTTCTGCGCGAATTGGAAGCCCGCCAGAAAGAAATAAAACAGGCGGTAAAGATGTTGGAGCATATTTAATGGTTAGTAAGCATATCAGTTGTGATCCACACTATGACAATTACCGGAAGCTGGCGCGTTATATTGCGGATAATGAACATGGCAAAGTCGCGGCCCTCTGGTGTGTCGGCTGCAGTGATAATGAAGATTATGAGACGAGTATCTCTGAAGTAATGGCTACCCAGGCTTTGAACACGCGCACGAAAAAAGAGAAAACATATCATGTCATAATCAGTTTTAGGCCAGAGGATAAAGAAAAGCTGACTCTGGCAAGCATAAAAGAAATTGAAAGCAGGTTTGCCGAGGCGCTGGGTTTGAGGGAACACCAACGCCACTGTGCCTTGCATGTCAATACAGATAATCCCCACATCCATATCGCCTGTAATCTTATCCACCCGGAGAAGTTAAGCCGTAACGAACCTTATCGCGCTTATAATAAAATGGCGGAATTAAGGCGGGAATTGGAGAAAAAATACGGTTTGGCGGTCGATAATGACCGCGATAAAAAAAAGAGCAGGGGCATAAGCGAAAAAGCGGCGGCAATGGAAGCCTTCAGTGGCAGGCAATCCTTTGAAAGTTACTGCCAGGGGCACAAAGAGCAGATTATGCAGCAGGTGAGTTTGGCCCAGGATTGGCAGTCAATGCACAAATCACTGGCCGTATATGGAATTGCCGTAAAACCGCACGGCAATGGCCTGATCCTCCAGGCCCAGGGCAGGAAAAAGAATAATATCAAGGCCAGCGCCCTTGACCGCAACCTGTCAAGAGGCAAATTAGAGTCCCGTTTTGGGATTTTTCAGGAATCCAGACATGAGCTGCCTAAAGATCAGGAGCATTATGAGGCTGAACCTTTTGAGAATGTTGCGGAACTTGAGCAATACCGGCAGTTGAAAATTAAACAGCAAAACGCTTTAGCAGAGATCAAAGCACCATTTCTGGAAAAACTGGCCGTCAATAAAAAGAAATGGAAACAAAAAAGGCTGGGCTGGCAGATGTTGCCTTTAACCAAAAAAGACCGTGCCAGCCTTATACGAAACTCCTGTGAACTGGAACGACAAGAACGCAAGGAGATTTATGCGGATATGCGAGCCACCAACAGAGCCACCCGTGAGCAGGGCGGCAGCCTGACATGGCCCCAATATTGTAAAAAAACCTTATCCAAAATAACCAATTTGAGTTCCAGCGGCCTCCAGCGGCCAAACACGGCGTCGCAAGATGAAAAATCAAATAT
>JAIRYI010000030.1 GCA_031267815.1 Desulfarculales bacterium
AATTATTGCTTCTTGACGAGAGAGGCTTAACAGCCGTCGAAGGAGTATTAAACGCCCTGGCCCCATCACCAGATAAGGACAAATCATAACCGCCACACTCAAGCGAGACAATAAGAGGTAAAGTTGCCCATTAATCCAATAGCCCGCCAAGCCCAAGGCGCTATAGTTCATGCCCGCGGCGGCAAGACGCCGGGGATTTAACAGAAATTAAGCGGTATCTGGAATTGGAATTACGGGAGCGAATTTTCCAGTTTTTTTACTTCTCTGATCAATGCCTCCAGCAACTGGTTTTCCGCCATGGACGCCACCACCTGGCCCTTGACGAACAGTACCCCTTTGCCCGCGCCCCCGGCAATGCCCACATCGGCATGCCCGGCTTCGCCCGGGCCGTTGACCACACAGCCCATTACCGCTACGGTCAGAGGTTTGCTCACCAGGGCCAGTTCCCGTTCCACCGCCTCCGCCAGCGCCGGCAGATCGATATGGGTGCGGCCGCAGGTGGGGCAGGAGATAATTTCCACCCCCCGGCGGCGCAGGCCGCAGGCGCGCAGCAGGTGCCAAGCGGCTTTTACTTCTTCTTGGGGAGGCGCGGTAAGGCTTATCCGCAAAGTATCGCCCAAGCCCTCCATGAGCAGAGTCCCGATCCCCAGGCCCGATTTGACGGCCCCGGCCAGGATTCCTCCGGCTTCGGTGACGCCCAGATGGAGGGGATAGGAACTCATTTGCGCCCAGGCCCGGCAGGCGGCTATGGTGGCAAGGACCGAAGAAGATTTGAGGCTGACCTTTATATCGTGAAAATGCAGGCTTTCCAGCATCTTGACCTGATTGGAGGCCGCGGCCAGCAAGGCCTGAGGCAGAGGCAGACTCTTCAGTTCCGGGGGCAGAGAACCGCTGTTGGCTCCTATTCTGATGGGTAAACGGTGGGCTTTGGCCGCGTCCACCACCTTGCGCAATTTTTCCCGCCCGGCAATATTGCCGGGATTGAGGCGCAGGCCGGAGGCCCCGTTTTCCGCGGCCAGCACGGCCAGGCAGGGGTCAAAATGAATATCCGCCACCACCGGGAGGGGGCTGCGCCCGGCTATATCCCGCAGCGCCCTGGCCGCCGCCGGATCAGGCACAGCCACCCGCACCAACTCGCAGCCCAGGGAGGCCAGGGAATTAATCTGAGCGCAGGCCGCCTCCACGTCCCCGCTGGGGGTGTTGAGCATGGACTGCACCGCCACCGGCGCGCCTCCCCCGATTTTAAGCCGGCCATATTTAAGCTGAACGGTCGAGTTTCGCAAGCATCCCCTCCATAACCCGCAAGGAAGCGGCGCTCTCTTATTCTTCAATCATCCGGAAACATTTCCGCGGCCATTTCCCTGAGTTTGAATTTCATGACCTTGCCGCTGCCCGTCAGGGGGAAAGAATCCACAAAAGCCACATACTTGGGAATTTTGTAACGGGATATCTGGCCCCGGCAGAAGTCCTTGATGTCGCCGTCGCCGTAAGTGCAGCCGGATTTTAAAATGACAAAAGCGGCCGCCTCTTCGCCATAGCGGCGGCTGGGCGCGCCCACCACCTGCACGTCGGAAATCCCTTCCATGCGGTAGAGAAATTCTTCCAGTTCCCGGGGATAAATATTTTCCCCGCCTCTTATGATCATGTCTTTATAACGGCCGGTAATAGTCAGATAACCGTTTTCGTCCATGACTCCCAGGTCGCCCGAGTGCAGCCAGCCCTCGCTGTCAATGGCTTTGGCGGTGGCTTCGGGCATTTTATAATAACCTTTCATGTTGACATATCCCCGGCAGCACACTTCTCCCACCTGGCCCGCGGGCAGGGGGATGTTGCTTTCCGGATCCACCACCCGCACTTCCACAAAAGGCATGGCCCGCCCTACCGAACTCACCCGCAGCGACAGAGAGTCGTCAGTTCTGGTCTGGGTCATGCCGGGAGAAGACTCGGTCAGGCCAAAGACAATGGTTATTTCCTTCATGTACATCTTTTCCATCACCGCCTGCATGGCGGTTTCCGGGCAGGGGGAACCGGCCATAATGCCGGTGCGCAGGCTAGAGAAGTCGAATTTGCCGAAAAGTTTGTGTTCCAGCATGGAAATGAACATGGTGGGCACGCCATAAACCGCGGTGCATTTTTCTTCCTCAATGGCCGCCATTACCTCAATCGGGTCAAACTGTTCCATGATCACCATGGTGGAAGCGTGATTGACCGCGGCCGCCACTCCCAGGGAGCAGCCGAAGCAGTGGAACATGGGCACCGGCAGGCAGATGCGATCCTTTTGCGTATAGTGCATATTGGCGCCTATATAATAGCCGTTGTTGCCCAGATTATAGTGGGTGAGCATGACTCCTTTGGGGAAACCGGTGGTGCCGGAAGTATATTGCATGTTGACCACGTCCTGACAGAGGACCTCCGCCCGGCGCGCCTCATATTCCTCCTCAGCGGTCATTACCGCCAGATTCATGAGTTCGGGCAGGGAATACATGCCGCTGTGTTTTTCCGGGCCGAAATACAGAACCCGTTTAAGCGAGGGAAATTTTTCGCAGTGAATATGTCCCCGGGTCTGCTGTTTAAGTTCCGGGACCAGGCTGTAGACGGTTTCCATGTAATCCACGTCCCGGAAGCCGTCAATGAGAAAAAGATTTTCCGTTTCCGACTGGCTGAGCAGATATTCCAGTTCCGCTCTGCGGTAGTTGGTGTTGACCGTGAGTAAAATGGCTCCAATCCGGGCGACGGCGAAAAACAAAGGCACCCAATGGGGCACATTGGTGGCCCAGAGGGCTATTTTTTCGCCCCGCCGCACTCCCATAGCCATGAGTCCTTTGGCGAGAATATCGACCAATTCTCCGAATTCACGGTAAGTCATGCGCAAGTTCCGGTCCGGATAGACCAGAGCGTCGTTGTCAGGGTAAGCGGCAATGGCCCGGTCCAGAAGCTGGCCCAGAGTGTATTGCCGCAGAGGGCGGTCAGGGTCGTTGGAAAGCATGGTTGCTCCTTTTTTAATTTTAAGCCCAGGCGGATAACCCGGGACGCAGCGAAGCCTGTCGACCCGGCTTTGGGTTTACTGCGCCAACCCCAAACCGGGCGGGCGAAGAAAAGCGGTTTTCAGGAAGGGAAATACAAAACCGCATAGATCTCGGCCCTGTTCCCGCCTTTGCATCCCAGGTGATGGCTGACCACGGAATTGTAATAAATGCTGTCGCCGGGATCCAGGACAAAAGTTTTTTTACCGTAAATCAGTTCCACCTGGCCGGATATGACCACAATAAACTCCTCGCCCTCATGGGAGCTGAGGGGCTGGGCGGCGGACTCGGGCAACAATTCGACATAAAAAGGCTCCATATGGCGGTCGGTCTTGCCCCGCCCCAGCGAGTAGAATGTGACTTCCGAAGCTTTGTCTTTGCCCCGGTGAGTGGTGAACTGGGGCTGCCGCTCTTCTTTTCTGACCAGGAGCGGGTCCTGGCTGACCTGGTCGTCCAGAAAAGTGCCCAGACGCACGTTTAGAGCTCTGGCTATCTTTACCAGCGGTTGTAGAGAGGGATATATTTCGTCTTCTTCCAGGGTAGCCAAAAATTCCGGATCCAGAGCGGCGCGCTGGGCCAGTTCTTCCAAACTGAGTTTTTTGTTTTCACGGAATTTACGGATGCGTTTCCCTAACATTTCAGACATAAACTTAACCTTTCTGAACAACTGTGGCCGGCAACGCCCCCCGCCTTTATCCGGCGGGAGACAACTCAATGAAATAATACACAATACCACTTATTGGAATTTCCGCAAGGCGTTAAATCTTTCTCTCGCCCGGTGGGCGCGGGGAAGGCTTTTAAAAAATCATTTCAGTAATAACTTCTAAAATGTAACAATATCTCTATTTAACTCTTAAATAGTACGAAAAGGTAAGATTATTTTTATCCAAGGATGGGGCATTGACTCCTGGATACAATAATATTTGTGTTATATCAGCCTATTATCTTTTAGAAAACCGTTTTGGCCCATTCTTTGCCTTTAGGGATAAAGTCAAATTTAAAACTGCGCGGGTGGTGGAGAGGCGTCTGAAACATACCCGGCCAATATGCAGAGGTCTCGAATTTGAATCGGGCAATCTTTAACGAGAAAGGAAGGATATTAAAATGGTGGGAGCTGATATCGCATTTATGATAATTTGTTCAGGATTGGTATTTTTTATGGTACCGGGCGTGGCCCTGTTTTACGGCGGGCTGGTGCAGGCAAAAAATGTACTCTCCACTACCATGCACAGTTTTTTCCTGCTGGGCCTGGCCACGGTACTGTGGGCTTTTCTGGGCTACACCCTGGCTTTCGGGCCAGACTGCCACGGCCTTATCGGAGGCTTGGATTATATTTTTCTCAATAACGTGGGCATGGCCCCGCAGGAAGGAGCAACTATACCCCATGTGCTGTTCATGACTTTCCAGTGCATGTTCGCTGTCCTGACTCCCGCTCTGATCTCCGGGGCTTACGCCGAGCGCATCCGTTTCAGCGCCATGATTGTTTTTTCCGGCGCCTGGCTTCTGCTTATTTACGCTCCTTTGGCCCACTGGGTCTGGGGGGGAGGCTGGCTGGCCGAACTGGGCGCTCTGGACTTTGCCGGGGGCGCGGTGGTGCATATGAGTTCCGGAGCCGCGGCCCTGGCCGCGGCCCATGCCCTGGGCGCCCGCAAAAATTTGCAGCAGGGCGGGGCTCCGCCTCATAACCTGCCCGTCACGGTTTTAGGGGCCGGCATTCTCTGGATAGGCTGGTTTGGGTTCAACGCCGGCAGCGCCCTGAACGCCGGCGCTCTGGCCGCCAACGCCTTGGCCACCACCCAGCTGGCCACCGCCGCCGCGGTTTTGGGCTGGCTTTTGGTGGAAAAGCTCAGCACCGGCAAACCCACCACCTTGGGCGCGGCTTCCGGCGCTCTGGCCGGGCTGGTGGCCATAACTCCGGCCGCCGGGTTCGTCACCCCCCAGGCGTCCCTGTTTATAGGTTTTATCGGTGGTATGATATGTTACGGAGCGGTACTGATGAAGCGCCGCCTGGGCTATGATGACGCTCTGGACGTGGTGGGCATTCACGGCATTGGCGGAACCTGGGGCGCTCTGGCCACCGGCCTGTTCGCCACTGTGATCATTAACCCCGATGGCGGCAACGGCCTGTTTTACGGCAATCCCGGTCAGTTGGGAATACAGGCCGTCTCTGTGGCCGCCACCTGGATTTTCTGTTATCTGGGATCCCGGGTCATTCTGGCGGCGGTTAACAAGATTATCCCCATCCGGGTCAGCGACGATGATGAACAGTGGGGGCTGGATATGTCTGAACACAATGAACAGGCTTACCGTATTTATTAGAAGTCATTTATGAAATGAGAAATGACTTCTAAGGCCGGACATATATGGCTTTTAAGCGGCTTAAAAACCAAATTTATCCCCACCCTGTCCACCCTTTAAAGGTGTTTGTTTTTAAGCCAGGCAGCCGGGAATATGCGGTTTACACCCCAATGACTTTCCCGGTACTTTATGAAATAAACTCTAAATTGCAACGCAGGAGAATACTGATATGAGAAAACTGGAAATAATCATCCGCCATTCCCGGCTTAGGGCGGTAAAAGAGGGCCTGCTGGCCCTGGGGGTCCGCGGGATGAGCATAACCGACATCAAGGGTTTCGGCCGTCAGGGAGGGCATACGGAGATTTACCGGGGCAACGAGATCCAGGTGGACTTTGTGCCCAAAGTCAAGCTGGAAATTGTAATGAAGGCCGAACTGGTGGACAAGGCTGTGGATGTAATCCGCGAACACGCCTGTACCGGTCAGGTGGGCGACGGCAAGATATTTATCCTGCCGGTGGAAAACGTAATCCGGATCCGCACCGACGAGCGCGGGGTCTGCGCCATGTAGGGCCAGGCCGCAGGCTCCGCTGCTTAAGTTTGATCCCCGCAGCAAATCGCCACGGACGGCAATTTGCTGCGGGGATCTTATTCCACTTTCAAATCAAAACTTAAGGAAGCGCTGATTAATTCGATGAGGTTAAAAAATTTTGCGCGCCATATTGTTTCTGGATTGCCCCGCGCTCCTCACGGGCGGGAAGCAACGACAGGATGGAGCAAATCGTACGGCTTTAATCAGGGTCCCCTTATCTTTCTATATTTCTTTTTCGTAAAAACACATTTTGGTGATAATGGGAGCCATAACTTTTTTCTTCTGTATTACCCGGTCAATCAGGCTTTCCCAGGCAGCCATTATATCCTCCTGGCGGCAGGAGCTGTTGACGTCGCGTTTGGCCTGGGCGCCCAAGGTGGAGCGCAAGACCGGATCGCCCAGCAGGCGCTCAATTTGCCGGCGCAAGGCTTCGGCGTCTCCGGGCGGCGTCAAAATACCGTTCACCTCATGATTTATCAAAACCCCGGGCCCGCTGGGACAGTCAAAGCTGATTACCGGCATACCCAAAGACATGGCTTCCAGAAGGGCGTTGGGGAAGCCCTCCCAGCGGGAAGGAAATACGAACAGATCCGACTCACGCATAATAACGTGGGGGTGGGCGATAAAACCCGGCATGAGAACTCTGTCTTCCAGGCCAAGATTTTTTAACCGCTCTTCCAGGCCGGCCCGCTCCACCCCTTCGCCCAAAATAACCAGCTTATATTGGGGAAATTTGGCAAATATATCCGGCAGCAGGTCAAACAGCAAATCAAAGCCTTTTTGCCGGTGGAGCCGGCCCATGCAGCAGATGAATTTATCCGGCAGCCAATCGGGAACCGGTAAATCATTACTGTCTTGCGGGCGCACCGGGTTGTGAATTACATGCACTTTCCGGCTGTTAATAACATTATCCGCCCATTCCCGTTTTATATTTTCGGTAAGCACGGTCAGCGCGTCCGCTCTGGGATAGCAGAAGCGCATTAAAAGACGGCGCATAAAACTATAACCCTGAGTGCGCGGATCAATGCGCTCGGCCAGAATGACTTTCTTGCCCAAACCCCGGGTGGCCAGAATAACCGGAATATTGGAGCGATCCATAAAACTCAGCACCACCGGATGAGCGGTCTTTTTTATCGCGCGCCGCAGGGAACGCAAACTCCAAGGGAAACCCAGCCTGTGCATAAAATTTAACTTTTTCAGCGGCAGCCTGACCAAATTTATGGCAGGATCCAAGTCCCAATAGTCTATTTCCTCTTCCGGAGTGGAGATGATGAAGGTGATCGCAACTCCCCGGCGGCTCCAGTAATTGGCCATCATGCTGAGAATATGTTCAGCTCCGCCAAAGCCCAAGGAGCGAATGACCATGATTATTCCTGATATCGGCATCCAATCGTCCTAAAATGTAACGGCAATATTTATGATATCAATATCGATCCAATTTCAATCCAATAGCAATTATAATGCCAGAAAAAGCACGGTTTCTCAAGATTAATATTTATTGTAATCCAGCCAGGTTTGAAACATCAGCACATCCCACAGCCAATACTGGCGCGCTTGTCCGGCCAGAAAATCCCGCCAAACCCTGGCAATTACTC
Organism: Desulfarculales bacterium; assembly: GCA_031267815.1. Taxonomy (GTDB): domain Bacteria; phylum Desulfobacterota; class Desulfarculia; order Desulfarculales; family Desulfarculaceae; genus JAIRYI01. Next base: position 7,506 of record JAIRYI010000030.1, read on the forward strand.
CGCTGTTAAAAAAACCGTCCCTTTTGATTCTCTCCGGACGGAGCAGATCTTCCGCCCAGGCGCGCAAAGGCCCGCGCAGCCAGTGATCAATGGGCACGCCAAAACCCATTTTAGGCCGGTCGGTCAAACGGCGGGGAATATATTTATCCAGTAAATAACGCAGGGGATATTTATTTATGCCTGAAGCGCGCCTAAGTTCCGGGGGCATGCGCCAGGCAAACGCGAATACCCGGTGATCCAGCAGGGGCGGCCTCACTTCCAGGGATACCGCCATGCCGGCCCGGTCAACTTTGACCAGAATATCTGAAGGCAGATAGTAATTGGTGTCCAAAAATTGACGCAATTCCACATCATCGGGGAAAGCCGCGTCAATAATTTCATCGCCGTACCTGTGCGCGGGCAAGCTGCCGCCAGGAATCAGGGGATTATTTCCTTGCCAGTGATGCATGCATTCATCAAGATAAGCCAGTCCGCGGCCGTTGACTTTGCGGAAATACCGGGGATAGCCGCCGAAAAGTTCATCCCCTCCGTCCCCGGAAAGAGCCACGGTTACATGGCGGCGGGTCAAACGCGATACCAGGAAGGTGGGAATTTGCGAAACATCGGCAAAAGGCTCGTCATAAATTGCCGGCAGTTCAGGTATAACATCCAAAGCATCCTGATAGGTCAGGTACAGCTCGGTATGATCGGTTCCCAGATAATTGGCCACCTCTTTGGCAAAAGGAGCCTCGTTGTATTCCTGTTCCGCAAAACCTATGGAAAAAGTCCGCACCGGCCTCGCGGACGCCTCCTGCATTAAAGCAACAATTAAAGACGAATCCACCCCGCCTGATAAAAGAGCGCCCAAGGGCACATCTGAAGCCATATTAATGCTCACCGCATCCTTTAGAAGGAAGTGCAATTCATCCAGAGCCTGGGGAAAATCTCTCACCCGGTTTTCCGCCCCCCATCTGGCCTGGGCCAAAACATCCCAGTAGACAAGGTCGTCAACAGCTTGAGCGGCGGAAATTTTCAGATAGTGACCGGCTTCCAATTTATATACATTGTTAAAAATAGAGTGAGGATCAGGAATGAAGCAATAATGCATTAAAGCCGCCAGGGAATTGAGGGAGATATCAGCAATGAAAGCGGGATGGTGTTTAAAAGCTTTAAGCTCTGAAGCAAAAATAAGAGCCGCGCCGAATTTGCCCCAGTAAAGCGGCTTGACGCCCATCCGATCCCGGGCCAGAAATAGAGTGCGTTCCTTTTTATCCCAGAGCGCGAAAGCAAACATGCCGTTGCTTAAATTCAAGGCTTCCGCGATTCCCAAAACGGCGCAGGCTTCCAGTAAAACTTCAGTATCAGAATGCCCGCGCCAGGCTATGTTTACTTTTTGACTGATCCGTTTTTTAAGCGCGGCGCTGTTGTATATTTCTCCGTTATAGCTTATGACAAAACGTCCGCAGGAAGAGACCATAGGCTGATCTCCGCCGGGGGATGGGTCCTGGATTGACAGGCGTGTATGCCCCAAGGCTATGCCCGCTTCCGGCTGAAGCCACATCCCGGCGGCGTCGGGACCGCGATGACGCAGAGAAGCGGCCATAGCCGCAGCGACCGTTTCCGCCCCCTTATCCAGGGAATGATTGTTTAAATTGAAAAATCCCGCAATCCCGCACATTTAATCAAGTTCTTTTCCCGCGTCCGCAAGGTAAGTGATGATAGCTTTCTTCCTATCAAGGTATTCACACAAGTGATTAGCTATAGCCTTTGCCAGCATTGGCGGTACTGCGTTTCCAACCTGTTGGTACTGTGCATCTTTGGTGCCAAAAAAGATAAAACTGTCGGGGAATGTCTGTAACCGAGCAGCTTCACGAATACTCAGCGCACGATTAAGCACAGGATGTATCCACATGGATTTGCGGACATTGACTACCGTTCCTGAAAGCTCATTGTAATTCAAGCGGAGGTAGATGGTATTCTGTGTACGGATAGGATTGGAATAATTCGTTTTCAATTCGGCAGTAAGGCTATGGAAGTTATCGCCTTGCTTAATTACTTTGAAGCGCTTTAATGCCTCTGGAGTAGTCTCTGTTGACACATGGTTATACAGAACTCCTGAATCGCGGAGTATTTCCCCTAACTGACTGATTCTTTGCGGTGGATTACCAAATACAATACCGTTCTCTCCCTTTGCGGCATCAGTAATCGTTGCTAAAGATTCAATGTCACTAATAGCGTCACGAACCGTGCGAAAATCAGTTTCGGAAAAACTGCCTTCTGGCAGCGAAATAACTTCGGACACACTTTTTTTCATACCCACAATCACAAACCTCATACGCTTCTGAGGAACTCCAAAGCTGGCTGCCGATAAAACGCCTTTCGCAATTGTATATTCATTGCTGGATGCGCCAAGTATGGCTTCAATATAGTCGATTACCGCCATTGACTTAACCTTGGCAGCAAGTCCTCGGCTAACAGCGTATTCGGATACAGAAATGTTGTTATCAAGCAGTTCTTTTGCTTTGGATAACATTCGCTGAAATATTATTATCGGTTCAACGGCATTACAAAGAACGTCTTCACTAACAGAACCTGGTTCGGCGAAGAATTGCAGAATTATTTTACCAGCCGCACATTCTTTCTCTCCAATATGCATTCCCGTGTTCTGGTTCTCAATGAATCGTTTTGCAAGACTTAGAAGCCTGCTTCTGTGTTTCGCGAGCGTCGCAGTGAATTTGAGTGGATTGCCGCGATACTTATACAGGACATTCAGCGTAAGGTAATCGTTTTCATTTGCCCATCTAAAACGTGAAATCAAGTCATATTTTGTAACAATATCATCTGCGCTGTCAAACATGAAATGCTCATCAAGCAGAGGTATGAGAGATTCTTCTGTCTTGATTGCATATTCTTTGATGGTGGCGGCATCATTCCTATCCACATAGAATCTATGGGTATTTGAAGGTAGCGTACTTACGTTTTCCATAATAAACGCCATCGGCTTCAGCTTCAGAATAACATCAACATACTTCTTTACCAAAGAATTATTATGGCTGATTGCATGATTTTTTTGGCGGTTAGCGTTTGAGAACCCTTGGCATGGCGGACCGCCGATAACAACATCAACTCTGCCTAGTTCAGTATTAAGCGCTTCATCAACATCGCTGTAGACAACAGTTCCGGGATGGTTTTTGCGGTAAGTCTTTTGGGCATGAGGGTTGTTCTCAAAAGCGGCTATAACGTCAAATCTGCCTGTCTGAAGGAATCCGCAACTAAGCCCTCCTGCACCGGCGAACAAATCAATCACTCTGTATTTTGTTCCGCTCTTTGCTTTCATAGCTTGAATCCCTCCTCGTATAATCGGTCTAACACTGCCAGCAACCTTTTGCACTGCGCTGGTGTGGGCATCTTGTTGGGTATTTGTCCTGCAATGCGCAACGCCGTTATTTCATCAGGTGATACTATCCCCTTATCTGTTGCGAAAGCAAAAGCATTTCTCCATTGTCCAGGGTCAATCTGGACTACCTTTGTCATCACTTCTGCATCAGTTACAATTCTCTGGTCTTGTTTCGCCTCCCGTTTAGCGGCTTTCATTTCTTCTTTCCCGATAAAACAGGTTTCAATCTCGGCTGGCAAAGAATATGAAACGCTCTTAACACTATCCCAGCAAGCCTCTCGTTTACACCATTGTGTCACATTCTCAACAGCCCGCTTTTCGTCCGTCAGTTTTTCATATACAAGTTCCGACAGCCCGACGAGAACTTTTTTGACAGGCTCAGGCACAGTTTGACGTGACCAAATACCCATCAAATCCATATCATTGCCAGGAAACTGTTTTATTATGAGTTTGTGCAAGAGGGCGATGGTGTACGTCACAATATTAGCCCGATAACCTTGCTGATACCAAGGCTGGCTTGGAATCATTGACTCTGTATGCCTGAATAGTATGCATAGCGCAACTGACTCTTGATAATACTTATCCCCGAAAAGCAAGCCATCGTCGGATTCATTCCATTCATCACTGGTTTTTTGCGCAAACTCAGTGAAATTGGTCTGTGCGCCTTTGCTAACGATATACGGCAAGCAGTTCCATGTATTACGCACTTTGGCAAGGTCGGTTTTTGTTATCAACTGGTTTTTGGGGTGCTGAAGCAGGAACTTTTTTTTCTGTGCCGTTGTCAGGCGCATTTGACTTTGCAGATACTGTCCCCTCGCTCTTTCATAAAACCATATTGTATCAAATTGTGAACCATCAATTGCTTTAGCATAGAGACGTTTTGAACAATTCTCCATACGCACATGGAATGGATGTGTCGAAAAAAAATCTGCATCGCTAATTTTGTTCTGGCTATTGGAAGAACGTGAAATGTCCTGAACAATTCCCGTGACCGCTTCTTCGCGAGTTTTCTCGATTACGGTCAGTTTCATTTGGACAAATATTCTGCTTAAATCTGCTTTATCTTTAAATCGGGCAGATGATAGGGAAGCGGTAGTTTGACCTCCGTTAATAATCTGAAAATCCTTTGCGGAGGTAAGGAATATCCCTTGTGGTGTAGCATCTGTTTGTACGCTCATCGCTGTTGTTGAAATGCCGTTATTATACGCAAAAAATCGTTCAGGCTTTTGCATTATGGTTGTTCTAATCTTCTTGTTGACAGCAACTTTGGTGGAGAGGAAAGAACGAACATTTCCCTCAAGTAAAGAACTTCCGAATTTATCGTAAATATCTGCAAGAAGAATTCCAGGGATTATGCAGAGGTAACTCTTGAATTCCTCGGTTGTTGTGCCGCTCGCATCCATACACGGAATACCATGCTCTGAAAGTCCTTTAAAATCTATTTCTATTATCTGCCGACCTGTGTCTGAGCCACACACTTTAAATAGACGTTCAATATTCCATATTTGACACTCGGATGGGCTACCGTCAATCTCATTCGAGTCAAGCGAGGTTATTCTTGCGCTGACATTTGCTGTTGTGAAAATTAGCAGTTGATACTTGCGTATTTCTTTACGTTTTTCCCGAAGAAGGTCAATTAAGTCAGATGATGACCTGCTCATTTCAATTTCGCGGTGTAATGGCGTATTCAGTGCATCGTCAACGAAGTAAACAAGCCTGTCCTGCAATTGTTTAGCCTGCGTCAATCCAAGGACGCGCTCATCGTCAAAACCCTCGTAATCTGCAATGGTAAGACTCATTGTCTTGTCAAACTCATCATAGGCGTATCCGTCAATCCGCAGCTTGCGATTGCGCTTTCCTGTTCCTTCAAAATAAGACGCCGTGAAATCCATGAGATAGTCCGCTTCTTGTAAGTAGCGGGCAAACTCGGCAACAAAAGACGCACAAGAACCTTCACCGGTTGTAATCGCATCGGCCTTGATATCTTCAAGAAAATCTTTTCTGAATTCAAGTGCGTCCATCATTTATCCTTTCAGCCAGCTTTCAAGGGAAGGCAGATTCAATTCGTAGTGAGCCGCAGTAATCTGATGCGGCAGCGTTTCTGCAATGAGCCGCGGGAAGGTATTGTCCACTCTGTATTTCTGAGTACCAGAGTGGTAATATTTCTGTTCAGCATATTCCTGTAAGTCTATATAGCCGTAAGAAGTCAGTTTGGCTTGGAACAAATCCAGCGCCGCATCATCGGCTGACAGCTTTGACTTAAGCCGCTGAACAACACCATTCAAAGATACTGCGCCAACCTTATCAGGTGAAACCTTATCAATCCGCATGACAACCAACTCACCTTCTTCAAGACAGTCAAGCTGCTGAATTGAAGATATCGATACGCTCGTTGCCGATATTACAATACTCTTAATTTCGTGCCAGCTATCCGGGTACATGAAGTCCTGGTCTGCGCTGTCTGCTCCCACCCAGCCTTGCACTGCCGCAAGAAAGTATGACATTTTGTCAAGTTGTTGCTCCAAAAAGAGCAACTCTCCCAACAACCCTTTGCGCTTTGGTTCGTCCATCAATCCGCTTTTTTGAAATTCTAGTAGCTTGCTCCATTGCTGATAACGGCTTATGACGAGCTTCAAGGCATCCTTCTCGTTAGGCGCCGGACGTGAATACTCAATCATGTCACAGCAAAAAATGGCAAATACACCTTGTTGCTCATTTTTCAACAGTTCAAAAGTGAGTGACCAACGATTGTCATCCCTCCTGCGCCGAAATACTGACATTGACTTCGAGGACTCGACTGTTCCAATCTCCGCTCCAGAAACAAGCAGGAGAGTTTTCTGGCTGACAGACTGATAACCGATATGCCATTCCAAAGGATGCTCAGTGTCAATCTGTAAAAAGCCGCCATCTTTGAACTTGATGCTATCCCATTGGGCTTGAAGAATTTCAGGTGTGATTCTCATTCGTCCTCATCCTCCGCAGCATCAAAATAGTTTTGCAGTTCGACCATGTTTACCATATAATAGGCTATTCTTTCTTCTCCGTTGGCGGGAATGCCGATGCCAAGAGCAAAAAGGTAATCTGGGACAGTAGCGCCAGTATCAATCTGTGTTCGGAGATTTCCTCTATCGTCCTTCTTAGTTCGGTCCACAAAGATCACATGGAGCATAAGTATAGGATTTCGTTTAATCTTGAGGTATGCACTATCTGGAACATTTGGTTTGGAACTTTCCTGCCTAAACTTATCCTCGGCTTCTCGAAGTTGTTCTGCGGTCAAACCGGTGCGCGAAACCCTGCCAGCTCCGACTCTGACTTTGGTTCCGCTTATACTGATTTGGTCTTTTGTAACTTTAACAATCCTGCTCTGCGTTCCGATGGCAAGAGTGTCCTTGCCGCATTCCAACTGGATGGTATTACCGTCATCCGTTGCTATAATTACCGCATCCCAATTGGAGATTCCTTCGGAGCCTCTGATGAAATCAGCAAGCGCCCTACCTTGGAATGACATATGCCAAGGATGCGTTTTGAAATCGCGTATTAATTGCTCAATCTCGTCCTTTGACACACCTTCCCATAAGTATCGTGCGCCGTCCCGCAGTACACGCTGGCCGATTTCAGGCAGTCTTTTAACAAAATCTCTGAACACTTCTTCGTTCTGCCGAAGCGATGCTGTGTCTGCTCTCAACCGAGGTGTTTCAAGAAGCCGACCTGAAATACTAATTGGCCTCTTGACTGGTGTTGCCGCCCGCATTTTGTTTCTTGCTGTTACAATCAGCGAAGCTGGGTCTTGACGCACTTTCAATCCAAATTCCATAGGGGTTTGGTCGGCATTGTGCATCTTTGAGATTTCATTCTTCAATTCTTCAGTAGCGGCTGTTATATAACCGTACCAGTCAATAGCATCAATGCTAATCCATATCTTGAACAAATCCTCATATCCTGGGCGGTATCCGAACCAGCGCCCCATCTGCAAAAGTGTGTCATACATCAAAGACCTGCGGTAAAAATAGCTGACACAAAGGCCTTCTAAAGTCAATCCTCTTGACAGACTGTTTCCGCCAATTGCTATGACCCTAAGCCCGTTTTCTTTATTTTTGTAATAATCCAAGCCTGCTACGCTATTGTTTTGGTTTATCGCACGAACCACAATAGAAGCCACTGAGTTAAACAAGTATTCTGTCAAGAATTTATGCCACGGCATTGAATGCCCATCAGAGTCTGCCTTTTCAGACAAACCATGCTTTCCCCATACAGCTTTCAAATAAGCAATATTGGGAATCTCGTCGCTTTCTTTTTCAGCAAGGCCAGCATAATTCTGTAAATCCGAACGGATTTCCTCTACCCATTTATGTGCCAATGCGCTGACTTGGTTTTGGACATTCGTAAAACGACTGACATGAATCATCATGGAGCGATGTTCTTTGCTGTCACCACGAATATCGCGGATAGTATTGGCAAGAAGGAAATATGCCATAGCTTCCCTCATGCTTGGCGGCAACTCATCAACGACAAGTTCTTTGCGATGGTCGAAAGGAAAGAATGTGTCCATCTCCTGCGGGTAGAGTGATTCGAGAACCGTGTTGAACTGCGATTCCTCGCCAAAGATGCTCTCTGCTCCGATGTAGTTTGTTGGCGCTGCAAGTGAGTAGATAAAGTCACGCGGGAACAGGTCATCATCCCGCATTTCATCCGTTGTTTCCGGGTTTATAAAAATATTCGCATATGGTGTTGCCGTTATTCCAAGGTAAGACGCTTGCCGGAACAACTTTAACAACCGGCGAATAGCATCGTTGATGGCGGTGGGATCTTCATCTTCCTTTTTTGTATTGACAGAGGCGTTATCAGCTTCATCATCAATCAACAGCAATGGAAGATTTATAGCGCCTCTTGCATTAATGTTATTGCTTTTCAGCCACCTGATCAGGTTATTGAGAATGCTCTTATTTTTCTTGACCACAAACAAAACAGTCGAGTTTACGCTGTGAAGTGACAAATTCAGCGCCCGCAAGATATTCTTATCAAAATCCTTTGTTACGGAGGTAAATGTCTCAATTCGTTTATCCTGCCCATATTTACCAACGCCAACAGAAACATTTTCTATTTCCGCCTTGGGGTCAAGAAGATATTGGCTCATTCTCCCTGAAAATTCGGCATCCAGCCGTTCTTGTGTCTGCTGACGCAGATTCTCCATCATTCCGGCAAGTATGATAATCACGCGATAGCCTGTGTCTGCCGCCTTATTGCAAATAGCAGTATAATTGGCCGTTTTTCCTGATTGTACGTCACCTAAAACAAGACCGCGGCTTTGGAACGGTTCATCGCTTTTGGGGTCGCCAAGATAGTCTACAATCTCGTCTGAAACGAGTCCAAGATTGCCTGTTACTCGTGGATTCCAGTGTTTTACCATTTCAAGATACTTCTTGTATCTATTCCAGAAGAAGAAATCAAGCGATGCGCGCCGAGCGGAGAGCCAAGGCAAGTGTTGCTGTTTATCTCTTATGAGAACCCCTAAATCCATCTGAACAACGATATTGGCTTTCAGCTTGCGCTTTATTTCTGCAAATGCGTCATCACTGACAGCATATAAAGAAGCCAATGCCTGTCTGAGATCCGAAACCTCGGCATCAAATTCAGCTTCGGTCGGTGGAATGTCCGGATATTTTATGTTAATGATGGTGGAGATCGTGCCTTCCAGCATTTCCGGATTAGTGCCTGCCATATGCCGTACCTCCTGCTTTATAGTGTTCAATTATTTCGGGAAAGTGTACAAATGGATCTGATATGGCGAGTCTGTCCAACAGTTCTTCTTTCGCTGCTTCAGTTGGCATCTGATTAAGCAATCCTTGGAGAGTTGCCTCTATCTTTTGCCTCGAAGTTTCCGTTTCATTTTCAACCTGCTTTTCAGATGTCAGATCAATATAAAGCTGATTCAATGGCAAACCTGTTTCTATAGATCTCAAGAGCATTTCCAGATTTTGTTTTACTTCAGGCCGTGCGTCCTGAAGAATCTCAACCATAGGATGGTAGCGGTTAATACTGTAGTAGAAACCGCCTTTCTTTCCTCGGAAGCGATTCCAAATATGTATGACGAAATCATGAGTTTCCTTTTTCCCTCTGAAAACCCAAGTCCACTTGCTTTGCTCGGCAAGTCTTTCAATTACAGAGTTGAGGTTGTTTCTCACTGCTTCCGGTGGGGTAGCCGTTGACTTTTTAATATCCAATGTCCAGAGATTGTCCAGTTCATTTGGAATATCCACCTGAACCCTCGCTAATTTTGAGAGTTCGCCTTGCCGCATCATGTGAAACCATGTACCCCAAACCAGCAGCCGTTTATTCCGGTACACATAAAAACCCTGGCTTTTGCGTAAACCGTCTTTGCCGCCAAGGTCAGTAACTTCCTCAAGAGTCAGGCTTGAAATGTGCGGCAGTATATATGGTCTTACCATGACTTTAGCTCCGTCTATAATCATGATTTCATCAGCCATCGCTTGTGTATTGCGCTTTAGTAAAAATGGATCTGCGGGTTCGACAGGGGTACCATTCATCCTGATTAGCATCTTTTTCAGCCCGGGCTCGCCGCTGACATACCTGTGGAAAACAAGAGATAAATGCGAGCGAACTGAATCCATTTTCTTGCCCATTGAACGGCTACAATCAATCTCACCAACGCTTAATCTGTCAAGGTTCTGCCAAACTACAAGCGTGCCGGAATTCAATTTTCTTAGCTTGTCAATACGTGGAATTTGGTCAAGCTCTTCCTGAGTATCAAGAACAAGCAGAGACCAATCTCCAGTTTGCGCAACATGGTCAATATCCCATCGCCGCGCTTCTATACTTCCGGCGCATTTGCTGACAACTGTAAGTACTCGGCACTGTGACAATGAGGCAGTTTTCAGACCCAAACCAAAACGCCCTAAATCATTTGCTGCTCGTGTCTCGTTTGGGTTCTGGCTACCGTATCGCATCGCAGTATCAATCTGAGTCGAGTCCATGCCATTGCCATCATCCAAGACAGCAATGTAAGCATCACCGACAGGGAAGAAAAAGATGTCAGTGCAGGAAGCCGAAGCGGAAACGCTATTGTCAACAATGTCAGCAATAGCCGACTCCAACGTGTAACCAATGGCTCTCGTTGACTCAATCAGCGTTGGCGCATATGGAGGCATTGAAATGCTTTTCATCATCCATTTTCTTATAGCTTAATTCTCGTAGCGATTAAACCATTAGCAAAATCATTTTTTATTCTTTCGGCTTGCGCCCTGGCTTGAATTCACCAGTTCGTGTTGGTTTCGGCGTGTCTATTGGAATCGCCCATGCGTTGCCAAATTTGGAGACATTGCGTATTTTGCCATTCTGACAAAGCAGTTGCACCTGTCGCACAGACACATCCCATCGAATCGCCATATCTTCCGCTCTAACATATCTGTCCATAGCTCACCTCGTAATTCTGGACACACTAAAACATCATAATTATATTCGTGTTTACGAAAGAAGCCAAGAAGAGAATCGGATATTGCCGGGGAAAATATGGCTCATTAGAGCCACCACTAAAAAATATCCGAAATGCCCTTGACAACGAAGAACTAATGACTTCTAATTATTATTGCGGATAAATACGATCTTGGGCGCATACTTGAAGGTCTCAAAAGGCTTGACGTGAAAAGGTGTTTTATATACAATGAAGAAATACATAGAGTGACGCGCTTTCTGAGGAATTCCACATAAAAATATATTTTATTCGCGTCTTAAAGAACATTAATTCAGGTTTGACTATTATGACCCCTCAACGGCAACTCAATACCCTTAGATTACGGTGTAATATTTACCCTGAATCTATGACGGCCCCTTAATAATAAACCAGAATATATATAAATATCCAGAAGATCGGATTATGTTTAACAGTCAAGACGCGCACAGAGCCAATGTCCTGATTGAGGCCCTGCCTTACATAAGGCGTCTGGCCGGCCAGATTGTGGTTATCAAATACGGCGGCGCGGCCATGGTGGATGAAGAACTCAAACGCAGTTTTGCCCTCAATCTCATCCTGCTGCGGGCGGTGGGCATTTACCCGGTGGTGGTGCATGGGGGCGGTCCCCAGATAGGCAATCTGCTGGAGCGCTTAAATATCGGCTTTGAATTTATTGAAGGCATGCGGGTCACCAGCCCGGAAGTGATGGATGTGGCCCAGATGGTGCTGGTGGGGCAGGTCAATACCTCCATTGTGGGGCTTATCAATCAGCAGGGAGGAAAAGCGGTGGGCTTAAGCGGGCATGACGGCCGCCTTATTGAAGCGGTCAGGATGACCCTGACCCGCGACCCCGGCTATGATCAGCCCCCGGAAATTATTGACATCGGCCAGGTGGGTAAAGTCACCCGCATTAATCCTCAGGTTCTGCAAGCCCTGGAACACGGCCAGTTCATCCCCGTGATCGCCCCGGTGGGAGTGGGGGAACACGGAGAATCCTTAAATATAAACGCCGACCTGGTGGCCTCGGCCGTGGCCGCCGGACTCAGGGCCAGCAAGCTTATCCTGCTCACTGACACTGAAGGAGTATGGGACGATCAGGGCAAACTCATTGCGGAACTGGACCCTGATCAGGCCTTGAGCCTGATGAAGACAGGGGTTATCGCCGGAGGCATGAAGCCCAAAGTCACCTGCGGCTTGGAAGCTCTGGCCGCGGGAGTGGATCGGGCTCATATTATTGACGGGCGGGTGCCCAACGCCCTTTTGCTGGAGATCTTTACCGACCGGGGAATCGGCACGGTTTTACAGGGAGGTTAGCCCCTTGCCCTCCGGGGCCTTCAGGCGTCCCCGAAGGAAAGATTGGTTTTTTGCCTTTTAGGCGGCTTAAAAGCAAAAAGCATGATTTCCCGCTTATGCCCACCCCTTAAAGGAATCAAAAATGAACACGATTGAAAAGACAGACGCCTATATAATGAACACCTACAACCGCATGCCGGCCGTTTTTGTCCGCGGGCAGGGGGCCAGGCTGTGGGATGACCAGGGCAAGGTCTATCATGATTTTCTGGCCGGGATCGCGGTATGCAATCTGGGCCATGCCCATCCTGAGGTGACCCAGGCTGTCAGCCGCCAGGCGGCCCGGCTGGTGCATGTATCCAATCTGTATTATAGCGAACCCCAGGCCAGAGTGGCCGAACTTCTGGTCAGCAGCAGCTTTACCGAAAAGGTGTTTTTCTGTAACTCCGGCGCCGAGGCCAACGAATGCGCGCTTAAAATTTCCCGCCTTTGGGGAAAAGAAAAATTAAACGGCGCTTATAAAGTCATTGCCATGCAGGGGTCATTTCACGGCCGGACCATGGCCACCCTGGCCGCCACCGGCCAGAGCCGGATTCAGGCCGGGTTTTCTCCTCTTCTGCCGGAATTTATTCATGTTCCCTACGGCGACGCAAAAGCTTTGGAAAAGGCTCTGGGCCCGGAAGTGTGCGCGGTAATCCTGGAGCCGGTGCTGGGCGAGGGAGGAGTGGTGACGCCGCCGCCGCAATATCTGCGCCAGGTGCGGGATCTGTGTGATCAGCGCAATCTGCTTATGATTTTGGATGAAATCCAGACCGGCCTGGGGCGGACGGGACGCATGTTCGCCCACGAGCATTTCGCGGTTACGCCCGATATTATGACCCTGGCCAAAGCCCTGGCCGGAGGCCTGCCCGCGGGGGCGGCCTGCGCCGGGACAAAAGCGTCTTCTCTGCTCAAACCGGGCATGCACGCCTCTACTTTCGGAGGCGGCCCGGTAGTGATGGCGGCGGCGGCGGCGGTGCTGGAAACTCTGCTTGCCCCCGGTTTTCTGGAAACGGTCAGGCGCAAGGGCCTGCTCCTCAACAACGGCCTGACTGACCTTATCAAAAAATATCCCTCCCGCCTGCGTCAGGCGCGGGGTCTGGGTCTGATGATAGGCCTGGAATGGGCGGACAAGGCTGACGCGGAAAAAATTCAACGGGCCATGTGGGACAAAGGGTTTATAATTAACCGCACCCAGGGCAGAGTGCTGCGCCTGGTCCCGCCTCTGGTGGTGGAAGACGAACAGATTGACCGGCTCCTGCTGGAGCTGGACGCCAGTACAGGAGAACTGTGATGCCCCTTCGCCATTTATTGCGGATCAGCGATTTGAGCGGCGATGAAATCATGGCCGTCATCTTCCGGGCCGGGCAGCTGAAAAAAGGCTGGAAGGAAAACAAAAGGCCCCGCCCCCTCATAGATAAAACCGTGGCCCTCATCTTTGAAAAACCTTCCACCCGCACCCGGGTGTCGTTTGAGACCGGGATCAGCCAGTTGGGGGGGCAGGCGGTTTTTATGTCCTCACGGGACAGTCAGATATCCCGCGCCGAGCCCATACGGGATACCGCCAGAGTGATGAGCCGCTATGTCCACGCTCTGGTAGTGCGCACTTTCGGACAGGAGATTGTGGAGGAACTGGCCGCTTTTGCTTCCATTCCGGTGATAAACGCCCTTACCGACCAGCATCATCCCTGCCAGGTTCTAAGCGATCTGCTGACTGTTTACGAACAGTTCGGCTGCCTGGAGGGCTTGCGCTGCTCCTGGCTGGGCGACGGCAACAATATGGCCAATTCCTGGATAGAGGCGGCGGTCCGGCTCAATTTCAAGCTTGTCCTGGGCTGCCCTCCGGGATTTTATCCGGACCGTAAAATTCTGGCTGAAGCGGCCCGGGCCGATATCACGGTCACCGAGGATCCGGCCCAGGCCGTTGCCGGAGCCCAGGTAGTATCGACCGACGTCTGGGCCTCCATGGGTCAGGAAGCGGAACGCGCCCGCCGGGTTAAAATATTTGAAAAATTTCGCCTGGATAACAAGCTCCTGGCCGGCGCTTCCCCTGAGGCGGTGGTGCTGCACTGCCTGCCTGCCCACCGGGATGAGGAAATCAGCGATGAGATTATGGAAGGGCCGCGCTCGCTGGTGTGGGAACAGGCGGGAAACCGACTGCATGTGCAGAAAGCCTTGCTGGAATTTTTGATCCGTGAAAACCCTTAAGGCTTTTTACGGAGGAAGAGGGAAAGAACAAAATCAAAGTTACGGCACTTTGCGAAAAGTGCTACACTTATGCAGTAGCCTAATTTCAGCGACATTGAATATGGTTTTCGTAAGCGAGTGACCAAACGTGAAAAATTTTTGCGAGCAATGGATAATTCATATCTTGGGAGGAATGAGTCTCTTATATTGAGCATCACTACTCAAGCGGTCAGCGAGAACGCCCTCCTTGGGGCATTGAAAAGATGTTGCGCATGTATCTTTTGCAGTGCTGGTTCAATCTAAGGGAAGAGGTGCAAAGTTCCCCGTATCGGTCAGGGAAAGAGTATCGCATCAACCATCGCCGCAAAAGCGTTCAGCAAATGCCTGCGGGGTACATAGAATGGGAAAAAGAAATTAAGTGTCGTAAATCATTTGTACGCAGCAAAGTGGAGCATCCCTTCCTGATAGTCAAGTGCTATTTTGGCTTTGCCAAGGCAGTTTACCGAAATTTAGCCCAAAATACCTATTGGCTGTACACCTTGCTTGCCAGCGCCACCTTGTTGATGTGTACGCGAGCGGGCAGGCCATTAGGGCCTGCATGAATATAGGTGCGCCTTTTTCCAGAAAAAGGGGCAAAAGAGAAGAAATATAGGATGTTTGCCCTCAGAAGGCCAATTTTTCCTAATTTTACTCATTTGAAAAAAATTGCAGGTGGATGAGAAGCATTTTAAAAGTACATTTATCAGTGCTTCCTTAAGCTATGAAAGTCCAAACCGTAGCTTAAAACCCTTAGATTATGGTGTAATATTTTATCTAATCTACGATGTCTCCTAAACTGGATAATCATGAGGTGATTATGTATAAAAAATTGTCTTACACAATTATTTTATTATTAACATTATCTTTGACGGGCTGTGGAGCAGGTATGCGTCAAGTTAATGTAGTTCAACCTGATGTAGAACCTCTTCCCTTAGGTACAAAAACACTGAATATTGCGTTGGGTAAAATAGTCTTTGCAATGCCTTCAGGACAAAATATCGGCACACGTCATTATGGTAGCCCATGTGTACTCTTTTTAGATAATAACTATTGGGGAGAAGTTGCCGAAGGTTGTTTATCCAGTTTTAAAGAGGTTTTTTATCACGTTTTGCGAAATCATAACTATTCTATTGCTGGTGATCCTAACGACATGTTTCAAAATGAGACAATTGATCTTGCTGACTTGCTTATAGGAATCAAAGTAATTGATGCTACTCTTGATATATGTCACGACACTTTTATAAGAGATTTTAGTAAAGCTAATTCTTCATCTACAATAGCTATAGAATGGCAGGTTTATAATACTCTTGATAGAAAGGTAGTTTTGAAAGTGACAACCTACGCAGCTGGTCAAACAGAATCAGCAAGTAATGATTTAGGAGAATCTCTTGATCTAGCATTCGAAAACGCTATGCTCGAATTTATTGCAAATAAAGATTTCCGGCAATTAATTATTAGTGAAAATGATAAGGTGGTTTCTGACAATACGGTCAATTTTGATTTTTCTTCATATTTTTACAATATTGCTACTCCAAAAGATTCTATTACCATGGCTGATGTTCAGAAAAGCGTTGTGACTGTGCAAGTAGGCGCAAGACATGGGTCGGGATTTGTTGTTGCAGATGGATTGATTATTACGAATTACCATGTTGTCGAAGGTGCTTCAAGAGTTCGTCTTGTAACGCATGATAATAGAAAAATTGATGGGGTTGTTGTAGCTGGTAATGCACATCGTGATATTGTTGCCATTTTAGCCCCAAATTTGTCATTGCCTCACATTAAAATACGTAATTCAAGCGTAACTATTGGCGAAGATGTATATGCCGTTGGTTCTCCTGATCAAATTGAATTTTCTGGAACCGTGACTAAAGGAGTGGTCAGTAGCTTTAGAAATCTTAACCAACAAAACTGGATTCAAGCTGATGCATCTATTAATCCTGGCAGTAGTGGCGGACCACTAGTTGACGCTAAAGGTAATGTCGTAGGCATATCTACATTAGGACGCTCTGATTTACAAGGAATATTTTTTTACGCACCTATAATTGATGCACTCAACCAAATAAATATGCGTGGTAAATAAAGACCCTGTAAATAATTTTGTGTAAATGCGGTTTCGTCTATTTCATTGCCTCTCCATCATAAAGCGGTTTAGCGCTGGTTTTCAGTCTCTGATGGGCATGGTCCATCTGCGGGAGACATGTTTTATAGCCAAATATACCACCTTCAAAGCCGAGTTGTCGTCCGGGAACAGAGATACTCCCCAAAATTCGGACAGTTGTTTAAGCTATACTGAAAAGAGAAGAGAGTATCTATGTCCAAGCGTAAAAATTATTCCCCTGGGTTCAAACCTAAATTTATTACAGTTTTTATAGTATACAGCCATATGCATTTTCCATTCCCTCTGCCGGCACATCGATTGCGCTGAGAATTATTTTTTGGAGCTTGGTCAGCGGCATGATGACTTT
>JAIRYI010000046.1 GCA_031267815.1 Desulfarculales bacterium
TCCAGGGCGAGGCCGTAGATGGCGGTAACGCCCGCTTCCACGATGCCGCTGCCCTGGGTGAGATTGTTGGCCGTGAGATTTGTCAGAATCGTCGTCTTGACGAGCGTGAGTTGGGTGCCCTTCGGCAGGGAGGTGCCGCCCGACACGCCCAAGTTGACCGCGCTGCCCGTGATGTCGGCGGTGCCGGTCACAGTGAGCAGGGGTTGTGAGACGCTCGCCGGGGCGATGAAGTTCAGGGTCGCGCTGGTCGCGCTCAGGTCGCCGTCATAAGTGGCGTTTTCGCCCCGCACGGTGAGCGAGCCGTTGTCCAAGGTATGCGTCTGGCTGTTCTGATTGAAGGTAGCCCCGCCGTGCAGGGTGAGGTGCGTGGAGGCCAGCGGACTGCCAAGCTGCAAAGTTCCGCTTTGTACCGTGGTCATTCCGGTATAGGCGTTGCTCGCTCCGGAAAGGGTAAGGGTATTGCCGAAGCCGGGGTCGGCGGTCAAGCCGCCCGCGCCGCTGACGTTTCTGGTAAAGCCGCCGTTAAAAGCCAGCGCCAGCGTCCCTTCGTTTCCGACCGTCCCGGTGCTGATGGCGCTGGTTGCGCTGCCCGCCGCGCCGGCGTCCTCCAGGCGCAGCGTCCCGCCGCTGACCGTTGTTGTTCCGCTGTAGGTGTTCGCTACAGAGAGCGTCAGCATGCCCGCGCCGGTCTTGGTCAGGTCGCCTGATCCGGTGAGGACGCGGGCCAGGGTCTTATCCTCCCCTGTGCCCAGTTCCACCGTGGCCCCGCTCGACCCGAGGGTGATATCGCTCGTGGTGTATGTGCGATCAATCAGGCCGCTCCAGTTGCCGTTATGCAGAGTACCGCCATCAACGGTCAGGTTGCCCGTGGTCACAGGGTTAGTCGTATCGGAAAAACCGCCCCGGCCCACCAGTTGTAAGGTGTCTATCAAGGCGGACCCTGGATTATTGAGCACTGAGGTGATTTGCAATTGGCCGTTGCCCAGCCGGGCCGTGCCGATATAGACGCCGTCGTCGCCCATGACCGTACTTGTTGTGCCCGCTGTGGTGCGGAAAATATCGATGGTTGTGTCGCCGCTGGTCACGTCAAGAGTGCCTACATTGAAAGCGAGGTTGCCGCCGGTGTTCTTGAGCAGATCAATATACTGTGCGGCCAGGCTGCCCGCAAAGAAACCCACGTTCCCGCCCGCGCCGGGGTTCAGGGGGAACGTGGTGTTAGTTTGGCCATCCCCGCTGGTGATCACATAAACCCGATTTGCCGTCAAAGCGCCGCTCAGGCTGAGGCTGGCGTCATCGCCCGTTCCCCCGGCGCCGCTTGTGCCGCTGCCGTTAGGGTTTCTCGCGCCGTTGCCGCCCCGCCCGCTTTGAACATACACGTTGCCGAAGACGTTTATATTATTGTTCAGCGTCAGTGCCGCCCGGCCGCCGCCACCACCGTCGCCGCCGTAATAACCGGCGGTCGTGCCGCCTTGCCCGCCTTGCCCGCCGTTGCCGCCATAGACATAGATGTTGTCGGCCGCCGTGTCGCTCGTATTGAGTATGGCTTGTGCGCCAACACCGCCTCTGCCGCCTTGGTGGGAGCTGTTGGCCTCACCGGCAAAGCCTACGGAGCCGCTTCCCACAACTGTTCCCGCCGTGCCGGGAGTGCTGCCGGAGGCGTCGCCGCCATTTCTGTCTGTGTGATATGTTCCGTTAATAAAGCTGGCCCCGCCGCCGCCCCCGGCATTGCCGGTGCCGGAAGCGCCATACCCTCCGCCGCCTCCCTGACCGCCAATCGAATTTGCTCCATTGGTGCCGGCAGTACCTTGGGTTGCTCCATTACCGCCGCCGCCCCCGCCGCCGCTGCCGCCCAAAATGGTAATATCCGCAGCCTGGGCGGGCGGCGGGAGCCAGGGCAGGGCCGCAAGGCCGAAGCTGAGGCAGAATACAGCGAAACAATACAGGACGGTGCGGGACAGGGTGGGGGTCATGATTTCTCCTTACTCAAGCATTTCAGATTTCAGGCGCTCTAAAAGCGGCCACGGATATCTGGTTCAAATATGCACTGCGTTTTTCTTTTGCCGGTACAGTCGCCCTGCACGATTCAGGGCGGGAGCGCGCCAAGGATGTCCTCCCGCCGCTGCGGAAGCCGCATCCGGCTCATCAACATCGGCGGCGTTTTGTTCTTTCAGCGATGCGGCCAGAGTAGCCGCAAGCTTTGCCGGGCCACGCTCTTCTCCGCTCATGACCGGGATGCCCGAAAAAAATCTTCACGGGAAAGCGTCCGCTCATGCTTCCGGCAATATAGGGCGCAAAGCCGGGCGATGGCCTGGATGCGCGTCATGGACAGGAAAGCGCTTCCCACGACAGGCAGACTGCCGTAGAATTTCCGGCGTTTTGCCTCCGGTGCGTTTTGCGCCCGCTTCAGCAGGGCCTCAAGACGAAAATGCGGCAGACCCGACAGGTACAGGCCGTAATCCAAAGGCTCGCAAAATTCTTGGAAATCCAGCAGGATATTCGCGATTTCCTGAAAAAGGGGGATAGCCGCCGCCAGCGAGTGAATCGCGGCTTCCCTGAATTTTTCGGCAAGCACGGCCTGAGCGGTCAGCGAAGTATGCTCGACGCTCTTGCGCAAAACCAGCTCGCGGCATTTATTGAAGGATTCGAGATGTTCCAGAGCTTGCCGGACGCTCCCGGCATCATGCCCTTGGTCCTGAAGAACGGCGGACGCCGGGGTCGTGATGGAACTGAAGGATCGGAACATCAGGGGCATGACGGCAAGGCCGTTCCCGCTTTGGTCCGCTTTTTTCATCTCTTCGCTCATGCGGAAAGCGGGAAGAAATCCGTCCGCCGCTTCCGCGAGCCTGTCTTTCGCCAAATTGCGCAGCCTCCATATCCCGTCCTGCTCGGCCAGAAACCTGCCGAGCGCCGTAAATTCCTCGGGCAGTTCGGACAGCGACCGGAAGCCGATGTTTCCTTTCAGCCCCCAGGGCCACTTCACCCCGGTGAGGTCTTCAAGAAATTCGCTGGACAACTCGGCTATAGCCTGGAATCTGTCCCGCGCCCGCTCGGAAAACATCAGCATATCCGCCGCCGCTTGTTGGCATTGCCGCAGCGCATGGAAGGCGCTGACTTCCTCGCATCCGGCCAGACGGGCGAACGAGACGCGTACCTGCCCGGCAAGCTGCCCCGCCGCCGAACCGATTGCCCCGATGATATGCGTATTCTCTCTCTGGCAGCGGGAAAGGGTTTCCAGCAACGCATACGCGTCCCTCTCATACGCGCTTCCTTGCAGGATGCTGTGGGCGAGAAAGAGGAATTGCCCGGCGTTTTGCAGCAGAGATACGGTGGAAGGCAGATCGAATTCCCGCTGAAAGGCCGGCATTGCTTCCGCGACCGCGAGCGAACCGATACCGGGAAGTTCGACCGGGGAGTGCCTTTCGCTCTTTCCTCCTATGGTGACAATGACGGCGGAACCGCCTTTGCTCAGGCTGATTTCCACGGCAGACCTCCGGATTTCAGGCTCACCTGGCCCGAAAAGGCTGGGGCGAAAACCTCGCGTTTCCGGTAATGCCGCAGGGCCTCGGTCTTGCCGAACCCGGCTGGCGTTTCAATAAGCAGGTTGTGAGAACTCGCAAGATAGGGCAGAGCCGCCCTGAGACTGCGGGGGCAATAAAGAAGAACCGCCTGTTTCGCTTGAGCCATATCAGTAACGCAACTCCCGCGTGAAAAAATGCTGGAAATTGCAGTATGGTAGCAGACGGGGAAAAATTGGGTACTGTACGAAACCTGTACGTTGTGCGCGTTTTTTTGAAAAACGCAACCGTTTTGTTGTTATCCTCTTGTAACTATTGCATTTATTTTTTTGTATTTTCGCCGAGTATTTTTTTAGGAATCACATTTTCCAGGCGACATACAGAGAGAGCAAATTTCGACGTTTTTTGACCTTGGTTTTATTCAGTATATTGGATATATGGAATTTTATGCCTCTGCCGGATATGCCCATGCTCCCGGCCATCTCTTTAACACTCAACTTGCGGAGAATGCAGGATAATACGCTAATTTCCCTGTCGGTCAGATCATGGAGTGAGGCAAAGGCATGAAGCTTTTGCAAATAAATTTCCCCGGCCGGCCGATCTCCGGCTTGGCGATCGGCGCTGTTTTCGCTGGGAGACAGTTCCTGAGCGTGAACTGTCATCAATACGGATTCACGGCCTTCCCCCATCTGTTTGGCCAACGCCTCAAGGCGCGAGAGCGCTTTTGTCTGCTTTTTGCCGGACAGGGCTTTGGCCAGTATCGGCCCGATCAGGCCGTAATTTTCCGCCAAAGGCATATAAAGGCCGTCAGGCAGGGCCAGCGCCAGAGCCTGGTTCAGTTCAGCGCGGGCCTTGCCGCGTTGGCCCAGCATATTCCAGGCCACGGCGCTGTGGATATGGCTGTAAATCAGGGCCAGCGGATAGCGCAGTTCCTGGGCTAGGGCACGGGCGGCGTCGGCTTCGCCCAGCAGGGTTTCCGGCTTTCCGCTCAGCAGCAGCAAGCCGGCCCGGCACAGGCAGGCATAAGGAACAGCCTGGGTAAACAGCCGCCGGGCAAAAGAGGCGGGGGAGTCTTGCAACAGCCAATCCGTTGCGCCCGGCCAACCCGGACCCGGGAGCAGGCCCGCAAGAAAGGCCAGAGCCAGGCCCGCTTCCAGGCGGTCGGATTTTTGCGGGTTTTCTTGCGCCTGCCGGGCCAGGCGTTCCTGAACGGCGGCCAGTTCGCTCCCCTGGCCACGCAGGATAGCCAGTCGGCCCAGAAGCAGATCCGCCCCGATAAGAACACTGTTCTGGCCGTTCAATTCGGCTTCATGCCGGGCCTGGCGGCAGAAAATCTCCGCCTCGGTCGCCTTGCCTCGGCAAAATAGAGCTTCCGCCCGCATCAGAGTCGCCCCGCCGCTGCCGTGTCCTTCGGTCAGGGCAACGTAATAAGGGCAGCAGGTTTCCATGTCGGCCAGTTCCGCGTCCAACCGCCCGGCCTGGCTGTGATACATGAGCAGCACGGAGGCGTTGCCGAAGGTCCAGGAATTGCTCTGTGAGATCAGGGAGGGCCTGCCGCCGGTCAGTTGGGCGGCGGCTTTCATACGTCTGCCCATTTCCGTGATGCTGTTGTACTTGGTAAAAGCTTCCAGCAAGAGAAGCTCGCCGGCCAGGCGGTTGCGCTCCGCCTGGGGCGCAGGGATTTCCTTGATCAGCCCGCTCATTTCCGCGCACAGGGCGCTGAACTCCCGGTAACGGCCCTGGCCGAAGAACTCGAAGGCCAGTTGGATCACAGACATGGGATAACGGATTTTCATTTCCCGCGTGCAATGGGCCGCTATATCCCGCAGGGCGTTGCCATAGGCAAGATCCGGCAGGTCCATGAGGCGGTTGTCTTCCAGGCCGGAAAGATTCAGGGCCAGAATTTTCTCAAAGTCGCGCAGGCGGTAGTAAAAGGCGATAGCCTTTTCCCGCTCGCCCTGTAAAGCGCACCAGTCCCCGGCGGCATAGAGGATGGCTCTTTCCTGCTCGGCCGAAAGGGTTTTACGCATTTCCCGCACAAACTCCAGCAGGGTGCTGTGGGTAGCGTAGCACCCGGAATCCGCGTCAAAACGTATGAAGGCGTTGTGGCGCAGAAAGGCGATGGCCGAGGCGGGAAGTTCCGGCAGCTGCGACAGGCAGGCGGCCTGCTCTTCCGTCCAGGTCTCAAAGGGGGAAAGACGTAAGAGGAAATCCCGGCCCGCCTGCTCCAGCCCATCCCATACCGACTCGCGCAAAAAACAGGACATGTCGGAAGTGGAAGCCTCGGCAAAGCTCCCTGTTTTGCGGTAATGCCGCAAATGCAGGAACAGGGCTAGGATCCAGCCTTCGCAGCGGCGGTACAGCTCCTGTATTTGCCGCTCCGTGAGCATGGCCTCGGCGGCGGCTAGATATTCCCTGCTTTCCCCTTCCGTCAGGCGCAGATCTTCCAGAGAAATACGCAGAAAAGAGGCTTTTTCATAAAGCATGACGCTTTCGGCCAGCGGTCTGGCCATAAGCGTCAAATGCAACCGGGGGGCGTCGTGTTCCAGAAAGGCTTTCCAGACGTAAACGGGTACAAGCTGCGCGATGCGGTGAAAATCATCCAGGGCCAGCCAGACCGGGCTGGGGCACTCCATTTCCCGCAGGATCTCCGCCGCCTCCCCGAAACTGTCCTCATCGGGCACATCCAGACCCAGGAGCGCGGCCCCGGCTTTGGCGTCGATTTTTTGTAAGGTCCGGCACAAACGCCGCCAGGCGGAGCGCGGGGATTCCTCCGCGCAGACATGGCGGATAAAGACGGCTCCCTTGGGCAGCAGGGGCCGCAACCCGTCCTGGATGGCCGTGGTTTTACCGTAACCGGCGGGCGCTTCCACCAGCACGCTGCGCGCGCTAAGCGCCTCGCGCAGCCTTTCCCGCAGCCGGGCGGAGAAGTACAGAGGGTTCTGCCGCTCCATGAATTTATCCTGTAAGATCGATAAGCCGCTTTTCCGGCCATGCGGCATCTCTCCGGGCGGCAATATTCATAGACCGGTAAGTTGGGGGCTTTTCGCCACGACAAAAGCCGCGTCGGCCCTTGCGGAAGACGCGGTTAGCGGTGTTGACGGCGCTGCTAGAGAGAGAGAGAGAGAGAGAGAGAGAGAGAGAGAGAGAGAGAGAGAGAGAGAGAGAGAGAGAGAAGCAAGAATCAGGCCAAGACCATCAGTTGCGCCCCCGGCGTAATCGCTCAAAGAAGGCAACCCCTTGGTCGAGGATAATAATTCTCGTTCCGCCACACTCATTTTATACGCTCTTTACAGCTCTTTTCTGTATCTGTCTCCGGGCGCGGGGAAAGACAAATTTTTTTGCTTTGAACCATTCCGGGGTTCGTTCACTGATTCGGGAATTGCTGTACTAATATACCCGCTCAGATTTTCGCAGATTCAATCGCTCATAATTATACACTAAAAATTGACATAATGTCTATGAACCACACAGCTTAATTATTTTGTCATTGAAAGCTCTTTCTTGATTACTCGCGCTTGCTTTTCCTCCTTACCAATGCTTTGAGGCTGCCAACCGGAAATATAATCCGAATTTTTCTGCATAAGCTTAAGTTCAGCCATGACTTCCCGGTTATCCTGGCGCAAGGCGTTAAGCAGCTCCATTTGCGGGAAAGATTCACCCATCTTGGGCTTAATGCGTTCCAGCTCCTGGATTTCCTTATCGTGATCCGCCTTGGCGTCATCTATAAATGATGCAAACTTTGCCATCCAGTTATCTATGCGCTGGAAAAAGCCGCTGACATTGACTTCCTGCTTCTGTCCATACATCAAAGTGGCAGGGAAAGAATGCCCTCCTGCCCCGGAGATTCCAACATTCAAAAAATCCTGCCCCGCTTTGACCGAAATATCAAATCCGCGATATGTTCCCAGGGGAGTTTCGTGATAATTGACGGCAGCCTGTTTCATGGCCCTTAAAATATGCGCGCTCACTTCGCCTTTCTGTTTTTCCGAAAAACTCCGCCCTTCAACGCTGAAGTTAAATTGCTCAACCGTATTCCGGTCACGCAGATTAATGGCCGCTTTCCATTGCTGCATGGCGCGTTCATATCGCTGCGGGGCTTTTTCCAAATATTTAACCCGGTTTTCCAGCAAATGCTGGTTGCGGATATAGTTCCGGTAAACCGCTTCCATATTTTTGAGTTCCAGGGCTAATTTGACCTGAGTAAAAATAAGATGATTGCCGGTGGCGGCCGCCTTCATCTCCGCCGCCGAGGCGGCCTCGCTATTGATGTCGTCTATTACCCGCAGCAGGCTGTCGCCGCGCCTAAACTGCTCTATACCGTTGGCTTTGCTCTCTATAGTCTGCCACATTCGGGCATCATAAGTCTGTTTAGTGGCGTAGCGGATAATTTCCAACGCAAAGTTCTCAGGGTCGCGCTGATATAACAGATTTCCCTGGCGTATGCCCCGGCCATCCCGCTGTTCCAGATCGCTGGGCCGCCAGGGCGCGTCCAGGTGGTGCAAGGCCACGATGCGCTCCTGGACATTTGTCCCCGCTCCCATTTTGGCAGTGGAGCCCATGAGAATCCGCACCTCTCCGCGATTTACCTGTTTGAACAGTTTTGCCTTCTTAATCTCGGTGTCAGCCTCATGAATAAAGCGGATTTCCTGCTCCGGTATGCCCTTGGCCAGCAATTTCTGTTTCAAGTCATCATAAACAGAAAATTTACCGGCGGCGCTCAAAATCTCGTCCATGGATATGACCGGCTCCTCATTCTCCATGGCCATATCACCTATGCGCTGAGGATCATAACCGTCCGAAAACTCATAAGGCCGGGCGGATTGCTCAACCTCCCCAGCAGCGGCTTCAGGCAGTGGAGTCACCGCTTCCGCAGTTTTGCTTTTAAGGTTCTTGGGGGTGCTTAAATCACAAAAAACCAATTGCGTGCCTTTGTCCTGCTCCCATTCCTGCCATATACGATAAATCTGCTCTGCCGCCAGGTTTATTTTGCTGCCCGCAAAGTCCGGAGCCTCGGGGTTAATCAGCCGGTAATCAAGCCCGGCTTTGCGGGCGTCATTGGTAACTTTAAGCGGATTGTCAATGCGCGGGTCTTTGGGCAGATTTTCCATCCGGCTGATAATTTCTTCCATATAGGCGGCCTGATCCGGGGAGCGTTCGGCCACAATATTGAGAGCCTTGCCTCCCTTGATTTTGGGCACCGGAAATTTTTTACCCTCAGCTTCCGCCTGTTGGTTCAAATCCTTTTGGTTAATAACATCGGCAAAACTCCGGTAAATATTGATAAGCTCCGGCACATTCTGAAATTTGGCAAACCGGGAGGCCAATTTATAATTAACCCCGGTGGCATCCAATTCCCAGGTATTGCTTATCTGCCCGAAGGTTGAAGCCCAGGAATCAAAGTGAAGCAGGCCATTGGCTTTAAGCTCCCGGTACTGCATATAGCGCTGAATGGTATATAGCTCGGCAATGCTATTGGATATGGGAGTGCCGGTGGCGAAGAACAAGCCGCGCCCGTTATTTTTTTCTTGCAGATAGCGGGCTTTAATATACAAATCAAATGCCTTGGCTGAACCCTGGAGGTTGCCCAGGCCGGCCACATGCTGAGTGGTGGTGATAAACAGATTTTTGAATATCTGGCTCTCATCCACAAACAAAGCGTCAACTCCCAGTTCGGCAAAGGTGACGACTTTATCCTTTTTGCTCTCAGTCAGGCGCTTTTGCATGGCGACATTTAAACGCTCCCTGGTTTTTTCCAATTGCTTAATGCTGTTGCCGTGCCCTCTGCCTTTGGGAGAGCGCTCCTTGCGCAATTGCTCTATGGCGCTGCTCAAATCGTCAATCTGCTCTTTCAGGATTTCGGCCAGTTTTTCTTCAGGCATGCCTATTTTGCCGAAACTGGACTCAGCCACGATCACCGCGTCCCAATTGCCGGTAGCCACTCTGGCGAACAGGCGCTCCCGGTTGACTTTTTTGAAATCATCCTTGGCGGCCACCAATATGTTGGCCTGGGGATACAAAGAATAAAAGGCATCCTGCCATTGCATTAAAAGATGGTTAGGCACAACCAGCATGGGTTTTTGCAAAAGGCCCATGCGCTTTGATTCCATAATAGTGCCCACGCAGGCCAATGTTTTGCCCGCTCCCACCACATGGTCAAACAGGGCGGTTCCATCCTGGATTCCCCGCCAGATAGCCGCTTTCTGATGAGGACGCAGTGATACAGCCAAAGAGGAACCGGGCAGGGTTAAATGGCTGCCGTCATACTTGCGTGGGATATGGGTATTAAATTGCTGGTTATAGAGCTTGGCCAGTCTGTCGCGGCGCTGTTCATCGCGCCACAGCCAATCCTGAAACGCCTGCCTCACCTCATCGGCTTTTTGGTTAGCGGCAACGGTCTCTTGCTCATCCACCGTGAATATGGGCTTGCCGGAAAAGTCCTTGCCAGTTTCAAGTAAAATCTTGATCGGCTTATTGGTAATCACTTTTTCCAAAATGGTATTGGAAGGACAATATTGAGTGCCCCAGGTATCTCTGTTTAAGGTCACATCAAGCGGCGGCGCAATGTTGGCCGACCAGCGGCCAATGGAGGGCAGATAGCTGATAACCCGGTCAACATCCCCAAGGATATGAGTGACAAAATCGTTTATAATTTCTTCAGGTATCCAGCTTGCTCCGATCTGCACTGATATATCAACCGGATCAATGTCAGGGGGCTGCACCGCCAGCAGAGATTGAATATTCAGGGTGTAGCGGGGATTATCTATAGCCGCCATTTGGGCTTCCTGAAGTTTTTGCCTGACATTGCCGGTCAGGTAGTGGTCGGCTATCTCCCATTGCTCAGTCCGGGGGTTATGGTAAATCAGGCCTGCCAGATCCCTGATAATCCGGTCAGCGTCCTGGCCGCATATGGTTCCCATGTAGGCCAAATCAGGGCGTCCGTGTTCATTCATGGAAACGATCAATGCTTCTTTGGCTGTCCCCACATAGGCAACAGCGGATTTTGGCCCTAATACCCGTTCCCTGAAAATATCGGCTTTATCCGCCGACGGCTTGCGGGGCGGAAAGCCGCTAATCGCGGATGTTTCTTTTGATATGCCAGGGTCGTAATTGCGTTCCAGAGAACATAACAGGGGATAATCAGGATCATCACGCATGGCCAGACGGTTGCCCATTGAGTTTATAAAACCGTACTTGCCCGCATATTTGTCATAAACCTGGCTGAGCTTGCTTCGCTGAGCATCCAGGGCAAAATTGCTTACATTTTCTCTCTGCTCCATTTTCATGAGATCCGCCAGAACATCGCGAATCACAATCATGCCTTGAATCCGCTCCATGGCTCTGGCGTTTTTGATCCCGGCCATCTGAAATTGCGCTTCAGCCAATAAATCGGGAATACGTTTGGCAATCCGCTTATCAGGAGTTAAAATATAAGCCCCCACCTTAACCTTTTTGAGGGCATGCTGAAACAATTCACCGTAATTTTGGCGCAGCTCTTCAACTTTATTCGCATAAGGCTGATACACGTTCTCCGGCAGGGAACCCAGTCCATTTTGTATAACCTCTTCAATGGAAGTGCCGGACAGGGAAAGCATTTCCACGCTTTCCCTGTACAAGCCCCGGCCGGTGACAGCCATCCGCCCCAGCAACTGTTGCGGCTTTTCCAGGTAATATTGGTTGATGGTTATAGGTTTTCCGGTTTCTTGGTCTTGAATTGCGCCGGTTTTTACCCATGAAGGCTCAATTTCCGGTGAATCAGCCCGCTGGAAAAAGACAATATCAGTGGAGACTTCGGTTAAGGCATTGGTCTTAAAAGCGCTTCCGGGCAATCGGAAAGCGCCCAGCAAATTGGCCTTTTGAGCAATATAGGCGCGGGCGGAATCATCCACAGCGTCCATAAAGTAACGGCTGACGACAAATACCCCAATTCCGCCTTCCCGCAGAGAATCTATGCTCTTGGCTAAAAAATAATTGTGAATGGAAAAATGGCTGAGTTCCGGCTTGCTTTCATCATATATTTTCTGGGAGCCAAAGGGGGGATTGCTCACCACCAAGTCAAAATGCTTTTCCGGAATCAAGATTTCCTGAAAGCCTTGATTAATGTGCCTGTACTCAGGATAGAGATAAGCGGCAATAGCGGAAGTCAGAGGGTCTAATTCAACCGAAGTGAAATGGCATCCCGGCATGGAAGGCGGCAGCAGGCCCAGAAAGTTTCCTATGCCTTCCGAGGGTTCCAGGATTTTGGCGTTACCGTTAAAGCCCAGCTTTTCCAGGCCTTGGTAAATCCCTTTGATGACCGTCTCTGAAGTGTAATGGGCATCCTGCGTGGAGCGTCTGGCCTGCTCAAACTGTTCAGGGGTTAAAAGCGCTTTAAGCCGGGCATGTTCATTGCGCCAGGCCATATTGGCAGGAGCAAAAGCTTGAGGTATGCCTCCCCAGCCGACATATTTCACCAGCAAAGCCTGTTCTTCCGGGGCGGCCAAAGGAGCCTGCCGCTTCTGGAGCGTTTTCAGGGTTTGCAGGGCCAGGAGGTTGTCCTGAAATTTTTGCTTCTGGCCGCCTTCTCCCAGGCGGTCAGAAGTGGTTATTTGATAGTTTTGGGGTACTGGTGGAGTTGGGGATTCCTTTAGAGCTTCTTGGGCAGGTCTGTGGCTATGTTCATCTGGCGCAGTATCTCGAATATGGTCTGACCGTTCATCCGCATTTCCACGGCCTGCGGGTTGTCCAGAGCTTTCCATATTTCCGCTGTCAGATCGTTCAAATAAAAAGCCAGGTCGGTTGGTTCCCGGCTCGCTTCTCTTAAAAGATCGCCGTCGGACAGCGCCCAATGGTCCAGCAACATATAGCTCACCGGATTGTTTAAAGAAGGGGAGCGGAGAATTATGCTTAACTTCTCCTGCCCCAGTACTTGTAAAGCCGCGCTGGTAGGCTGGTCTTGATTGGTCAACATTTACATCTCCTTCCTGTGCGAGTTCCGCTTGTAATCTGTCAGCCAGAATCGCGGTAATTTCAAAATTAAACGCCGCTTGGGCTTCATTGGCCACTATTCTTTTTCGTGCCATCTAAACAAATACCCTATGCCAAAATAAATACAAGCGTCACCGGCCTCTCAAACGCTCCTAACGGCCCAATTCCATCCCTGGTCGCTGTTTATTCCTGGCTTTGGGGCGGTTTTCCGCTACCGGTTGCTTTTTTTGTTCCTGTTCTTGTTTTATATCCCGCGCCAGATTCCGGGCCTGAACCAGAATCTGTTTTACCGGCTGTAAACGGGCAATGACCATTTCCAGACCGTTTTCATAGCCATTGGCCACATCATTAAAGTTGCGCCAGCTTTTGCTGTCTTTGGATTCCACCTTGAGCCCCTCTTTGGGAAAAGCGGGATATATATTCATACCTCCGGCTTCTTTAGCCGCTTTTTCGCCCCAGCCCAGCGCATAATTTTTGCCTGTATGCCTGGCTATTTTCACGTTGTTGTCTGAAGCTATGATAATTTTTTGCTCCGGGCGATCACGGTTTATGTTCCGGGCCACATCCAGCAGATTGCTATGGCTGAAAGCGGCCAGGATATTGATTTTTTCCAGCCCCATTTCTTTTATTGCGTCGTGTAAGGTGGAAGCTGATTCAAAATCAACCGCGATAATAGTTGCTTCGGCCTCGGGCAATTTACCCGGAGGCAGATTAATAGCGTGATATGAGCCTTTGAGTTCCGTGTCTTTGCTTATGCTTTTCCGCCCGTCCGCGTCTATCATTATCACCCCTGAATATTCGCCGGGATTTTTGGGATCTTTGTCGCTGACCAGAGGGATATAGGTATTCCTGCCCTGTTCATCGGTATAAGTATGCATGCCGGGGCGGATATTTTTGGCGGCCAGAAACGGAGTGCCGGCATGAGATTCAAGACTGGCAATGTTATTGAAAATTTCACTCCGGCTTTTAGCTGATACATTAAAAATCATACTGTTTTCTCCTTTTTGAGGCTGAAATCCGGCCTTTCGTCTTTGACCGGATAGGTGGCTTTGCAGTCAGGATATGCGGAACAGCCGAAAAAATTAAATCCTTTTTTGCCTTCAGAAGCGGAGCGCTGAAAGCGTCGCAGCGCTTTGCCGCATTGAGGGCAGGCAAAAGAATTGGCGGCGACAAATTCATCCAGCTCTTTTTTAAGCTGGTGATGAAAATCCCTTACAATGTCGAGGTAAGTGGTTTTACCTTCAGCTATGTCGTCCAGACAGCATTCCAAGGTATTGGTGAAGTTATAGTCCAGAAAGCTGAAGCGGCCATCCATAGCCGCAATAATCTTTTCGCCGACAGCGGAGGGTTTAAGCTGACGCTTTTCTATGCTCACATAGCCGCGCCCGGTAATATTATCCAATATGGAGGCATAGGTGGAGGGCCTGCCTATGCCTATTTTTTCCAGTTCCCGGATCAGACCGGCTTCACTATATCTGGCCGGAGGCTTGGTTTTTTTGCTCAAAAGTTTGCCGGAAGCAGCGCTGAGTTTATTGCCGGTTTCAAGAACAGGGATGGGTTTGGCTGGCTCATTTCCCTCATTTCCCTCATAGCCGCTGAGAATTTTCCGCCATCCGGGTTTTATCAGCTTGCGCCCTTGGGCGATAAAAAAAACCTCTTTGCCTTCCAGAGCGGATTGCAGTGTGGCTCTGTTTATTTCATACACCGCATCTTCCAATTGGCTGGCCAGGGCAGTGGCACGAATTAAGCTGTATAAGGCTTGTTCAGACTCGTCAGCACCGGTAGCCTCGATCTCTATATGAGTGGGCCTTATGGCCTCATGGGCTTCCTGAGCGTTCCCTTTGCTCTTCCAGATGCGGGGTTCATGGGGCACATCGAGATTGTTGGCGCAGGCCCAGCTTCTGATCCCGGCAATGGCTTCAGCGCTTAAGTTGGGCGAATCAGTGCGCATGTAGCTGATATGGCCTCCCTCATAAAGCTTTTGCGCCAGTTCCATGGTTTTTTTGGGGCTTAATTTCAACTTGCCGGAAGCCGCCTGCTGCAAGGCGGAGGTGGTAAAGGGAGCGGGAGGAGCTTCTTTGCTTACCTTGTTTTCAAAATCACATACGGTCACAACCCGGATGGCGGCGATTTTTTCCGCCAGATCTCTGTCCAGGATAAACTCCCGGCCTTCTTCCAGCCAGCCGCCCAGAGTGGGATTCCATTCCGCGCTCCAGCCGTCAGACACGCTTTTGGCAAACTCAAAAGTAAGCGAAGCGCCGAAGTGAGCCACAATCTTAAAGTCTCTTATGGCCTTTTCCCGCTCCACCACCAATTTTAAAGCCGGAGACTGCACCCGCCCGGCGGATAATTTACCTTCGGCCACATTGCGGCTGAGCTCGCCGGACACCATGTATCCCACCAGCCGATCCAATACCCGGCGGCCTTCCTGTGCGCGCACCAGATTCATATCAATTTTTCCGGGATTCTGGAAAGCGGCTTTTACCGCTTTTTCGGTGATTTCCTGAAACGTCACTCTCGCGGGATTATGGAGATGTAAAGAATCCTGCAAGTGCCAGGCAATAGCCTCTCCTTCGCGATCCGGGTCAGTGGCCAGATAAACGCTGTCCGCGCTTTTTACCGCGCTTTGCAGCTTTTTTAAAACTTCTCTCCCTCGCTCTGTAGGACAATAGCCGGGTTTAAAATCAGGAGCCTGAACTCCTATCTCTTTCAAGGGCAAATCACGCACATGGCCGACCGAAGCCATAACTCTGTAGGCATTACCCAGAATACTTTGAATTTTTTTCGTCTTTCCCGGTGATTCCACAATAACTAAATTCATGGTTCTGTTCCTTTACTGTGCAGGTCAGTGAATACAACCCTCAGCGGGGTGGAAGCATTTTTGGGTATTGGCCGCGCCGGATTAAGCTGGACGGAAGCGTGAGGCTTAAGCCGCCTTATTACCGTTCTGGCATAAGCCAGGCCCCTGTTTTCATCAGGTGAGTGATACCTGGCCACCGCCTTCCAGGTGAAACCGTGGGCGGCAATTTCCTGCTTCAATATCCACAGACCCAGCTTGATGTTAATTAAAATATCAAATGCGGTTTCAATGTCAGTATCAAACTTTGCCAGCCACTGGCAATTAATCTGCATAATCCCTATGTCAAAAGATTTTCCGGCCGCCTGCGCTTCCTGAGCCGCCTGGATGGCTTTTCCCCTGCTGAGATTAAAACTCCGGCCCGCAATATTAAGCGCGTTGGGATTAAGGCCGCTTTCCGTATCGGCAATGGCCAAAGCCAGATCCAAGGGCATATTCATCTCTTTGCAGGCTCTGACAAAAACCGCTTTAATCACTTTCCGGTCATCAGCCAGACAATTGAAAGCAATGCCATGGCAAAACAAAAGGCAAAAAACAAAAAGATTAAAATTTTTGAACATTGTTGCCACAAACATTTTTTGAAAAATTCTGGTTTAAAAACTTTCCCCCTTTTGCCTGATTATGTTCCCGGCCTGGCTTTAGCCGTCAAGGGTGGCTACTGGGCAGCCATCGCCAGAGCGACAAGCCCTTGACTGCAAGCGGCCGGAAAGAAAACTTTTATTCAAAGGGGGAAAGTTCTTCCGCTATTCCTGATTCCGGTTGCCAGTTCAAAATACGTCCGTCCGCGTTGATGAAGCCCACGCCTTTGGGATAACCAAGATAAGCTCCATTATGTTTATGATTGGCCAAAAGCGGCAGGTGATGAACCTTGCCGTCCATCAGCGGTAATTTACCGTCTAAATCCAGACCGGCCTCCTCGAGCGCGTGAGCGAATTGAGTTTCTAAGGCTTCATTGTTGTTATCCATGTAGGTTTTTCCTTTTTATGTTGTCAATTGTTAAGTGAATCAATGAGGGTTCCATCCGCCGAAATCAGGGATTCCGGCAGGGTTGCTTCCGTGAAAACAGGAACCACCTTTTCCAAATCAGATAGCCTGACCAAGCCGAAATAACGGCTGTCAAAGCTGTCCAGATGGGGAGCCAGGATTAAAGCGCAGCCTGCGGGCACAGTCGCCTGGCCGGTAATTCTTATAAGCTCTCTTCCATTACGATCCGTATCTTTAGCGGAACTGTTTTCCATATAAATTTCATTGATATATATTCCCTCAGCGGTAAATTCGATCCGGTCGCCGGGCAAAGCGGCGGCGATTTTCAATAAAGGCTGTAAACGGGAGGGGCAGGAACCGGATTTTAAATATCTCCGGCCTATAGTCAGCATGGAGACGGGGAGGCAATAGGCGACATAATCGCCCCTCTTAATGCCGCAGCCTTTTAGCATGTAAAGCCCCCGAGGCATTGAGGGGGTAAAATTAACCCGCAAACCCGCGCCATAGGCCAAAATTCCCAAAAGAAAAACTACGCTAATCACGGCTGAAAAAATCCGCATAACTTAACCTCTTGGGTGGTGCTGCCTGGGCCTTGTCATTATCGGTCTTGTCGCCAGCAACAGGTTGTTGTTCAGCTTTGTTCGGAGCCGGACAGTAGAGAGAATCAGATTTGCGCGGAGCCTCAATTCTGGCCCGCGCCGAAAATATCGGATCCAGGAAGTAGAGAATTTGTCTGCCATAGACAGGAGGGCGGCCGGCCATAAATATCAGCATATCGCCCCCGGCCCGCACCTTGCCGGAAGAATCTTTTTGCGGCCCCGGAAGTCTCATGCATTCGTCAGCAGTCAGGAGAGGGCGGGCGGTTTCGCTGACGCTGACCGAGGCATTTTTTAATCTGCCCACCCTGGCTCCGGACAAAGAGGTCTTTTGTTCCACCACCGTGGTCTTGCCGGTCATATCCGACAACACTCTGGCCGTCTCTATGGTGTTGGGAGCATAGGCTATGCGGATATGGCAATTGGCCATCAAAGCATTATCTTTGCCGTAAACGCCATTAAGTTGGACAATATCCTGCACAATCAGGTAACACTTCACCCCGTAACCGGCCACAAAAGCAATCCCTTTTTCCAGAACACTGAGCTTGCCCAGGGCGGTGAGTTCATCCAGCATCAATAAGAGCCGGTGCCGGTAAGCGGCTACGCTGGAGCCATTGGCAAATTCCATTCTGGCGCTCACCCGGTTGATTAATAAAGTGACGATTATGCGGATTAAAGGCCGCAGGCGGTTAATATCAGCCGGGCTGACCACCAGATACAAATTAACCGGCTGTTCATGATTCATCAGGTCATGAATATGAAAATCAGACCTGCTGATATTAGCCGAGACCACCGGATCCCGGTACAGGGCCAGGTTAGCTCCGGCGGTGGAGACAACTCCGGAAAGCTCGCTGTCAGCCTTGTTGAGCATATCCCTGGCCGCTGAAGATATAAATTCATGCAGCACATTTTGGCCGGAATGGCCTTCGGGATAGATTTTATCCAGCATGGCATTGTGATCCGCTTGCAGCATTTCCGTAAAAACGTCCTTGATGGGCCGGCTTTTGTCGGCCAGCAGGTAGGATAAATCGGTTAAATTGGCCGAACGGTTTTCCTTATGCCTGACGGAAATAAGGCAATGCAACAAGGCTCCACCCAGAAAGGCGAAGGCGGCTTTGTGCCAATAATCCTCCAGCCCCTTGCCTTCCGGATCCAGGAGCATACTCACCAGATTTTGCGTGTCCGGGATGGCGCTGGAGGTGTTTAATCTGATTTCATCAAAAGGGTTAAAGCAGGCTGATCTGTGGCTGCTGTCCGAAGGGTCAAATTTCAAAACCACCTGGCCCTGGCTCTTGCGCCAGCCGGAAGTCAAGGCCCAGTTCTCCCCCTTGATGTCAAAGACCAGCGAAGAATGTGGCCAGGAGAGCAAAGTGGGAAGGATGAGGCCAACCCCTTTCCCGCTTCTGGTCGGGGCAAAGCATAAAAGATGTTCCGGCCCGCCATGACGGAGATAAAGCTGAGTCGAGGCGCTTTGCTCTTTGAAAAAAGCCAGAAACCTTTCCCCTCCACGCTTAAACTTCAACCATCCGCCGACATATACCCCGCTGCCATCAAGCAGGCTCATCTCTTTAATGTCCTGCCAGGTGGCCCAATGGGCTGAGCCGTGAAGATTTTTACTCCCTTTGCTCAAACCCATGCGCCCCAGCCACAGGCCCAGGAGAATAAATTGCGGCCCCAGAAAAATCGCCTGGCCCAGAGTAATGGCTCTGTCGATAACCGGGTCGGAACTCCGGTCGCGCCATTCCAGAATCTTCCAGGGCCAATATATGGATAAGCCGTCATACTTGAACAAATCTTGCCCTAAAGCCGGAATATATTTGAAATGCGCCGCCACCGTCTGAGTAGCCGCGCTCATGCCCAACAGCCCGAGGACTATCATGAATACGCCATATAACCAGCGTAAAGAACGGACTTTTTCGTTTTCGCCTAATCCGTATTGCCCAGAAATTTGTTTTGCCATCCAACTTACCGCCTTGCCCCGTAGGGAGCGTCAAAAGCCAGGTCTTTGGTGACAATCACGTTAAAGCGGAAACCCGGACGTATTTCCAGAGTAGGTTTGATTGATAGATTTTTTTGCAATAAGGCGGCGGTCGTCTGCCCCAGCTGGTTGGCCAGCGCTGCCGTCATTTCATTTTGCATGGACGGAGAAGTATCATCACCGCGCGAGGTATCCACCGTATCCAGGGTATAGGCGACACCTCCGGTGAACAGGGACATCAAAATCGCGCTGCCGAAAATTCGCAAATAGTGGTTATTTATTTCATCTTCATAGCCGCCATAGCCGGACATATCGGCTCCGGGCATGGCCTCCAGGGTCAAAGCCCTGCCGTCGGGAAAAATAATCCGGTTCCAGGCCACCAGAACCCGGGACTGACCATAAACCACGCGCGAATCATAAACTCCGTAAAGCCTGGCTCCCTGGGGAATCAGCAGATAATTGCCATTGGCCGTGTCGTAGACGCTTTGCGAAACCTGAGCTATGATAGCGCCCGGCAGATCAGAGTTAATGCCGGTAATCATGGTCCCAGGGATAATTGTCCCGGTTTTGACTTCCAGGGGCTGCCCCTCCTTCAGCTTGTTGGGCGACAGCCATTCCTGATCCACAGTTCCGGTTCTGCGGAAAAATTCTTCTTTGTCCTTGTCCGCCGCCGGGTCGTAACCGTCCGGTTTGAGGCCGCTGAAATCCGGAGTCCTTATCCCGGCCTGCCGCTCAGAAGGATCGCCGGAACTCTGAACGGTGGCATCAGCGGCATTGCCTCTGTCGCTTTTCTGCACTCCCAGGGGAGATTCCAGCGCCCGGATATATGCCTGGATCATTCTTTGTCGAATAACTTCCCGTTCCCGCCGCAACATTTCCGCGTTTTCATCTTTGGGCAGATTAATGACGGTAATAGAGGGAATATCCTGTACTCTTTCTTCAGCCGGAGAAAGAGGCGAGGGAGGGGTCAGCAGACCGCCGGGGCCGTCCATAGCTACCAACGGCTTGTCAAAAGATGCATCTATGGGCGCGGATGTATCTTCTTCAACCTTTTCATCGCTGATAAAGGAATAGGAAAAAACTCCCAGCATTAAGGCCAGGGCCACCAGCACAAGAATAAGCGGCTTCCTGGACAGCTTGGCAGCCTTGGGCGTGTGGGGAATAAATTCAATAGGACTGCTGTCAGCCATATGCCCTAATCTCCCGCCGGGATTATCTGGGTCATGCCGCCCAAGGCTTTGGGCGTGTCTCCCAGGTCATAAACTTGGGCAAAAGAAAAACCGTCAGACAAACGGATGCGGACATACCAGAGCAATGCCTCCTTGTCGTCCTCAAGGCTGTCAACCGTATAGGTAAGCAAAAGCGCGTTTTGTCCGTGTTGAGAGGGTAACAGCTTGAAACCCTGGGTGCGAAGCTTGCTTTCCAATTCCCGGCCAAAGAAGTCTGATTTAATGAGATCGAGGCATAAAGCGGTGCGGCCGGGAGGATAAACCGCGACCAGCCGCTCCACCACCTTTTCCACCATAAGCTGAGACTTGTTTGGCGGCAGATCCGCGCTCACAAAAGAGCCGCCGTGATATACCGCGCAACCGGAGAGTACAAAAAGCAAACCTGACAAAATGAAGCTGCGGCTTTTTGTGCTCATGCTATTTGCCCTCCCTGATTATGTTGACCCGCTCCTGATCTGAGCCCACCCCGAGAATCAGCACCAGATGATCAAAAACTCCGTCCACCACTATGGAAGCGCCCTTTACCCGATAGTTGACTAAAATATCTTGGTCATTTTTGCGCACCAGGAGTACCGGGGCTTCATTGTTTTTGCTGGATTCGGGAAGTCTGATAAAGGTTTGCCTGCCGGTATCATAGACCTGGCTGGGCTTCCATGAAGCATATCCGTCTACCCAATAGGCAAAATTAAGCTGGCTCAAATCATAAGCCTGCTCGCCGTCATGCTCAAAGCTTCGCCATGCCCTGGCCCGCTCTTCCTTCTCCGCCGCCTGGGCATACTGCTGCACAAACGCTTCCTGATAAGCAAAGCCGATGTAAGGAGTATGGCCCTCGCGTTGCGATACCAGCCGCAAATGATAAACCCTCCTATTGGTGGTAATAACCGCTGAGGTTTCCAAACCGGAATCAACCGGTTTGACCATCACATGGGTAATATCGACCAAAGATGAACCCGAAGTGGCGGTGTCTAACAGCCATCTGGCCGAGTCTCCGATGATGATTTCCCGCAATTCCTCCCCAGGCTGAAGCTCAATATCACATATCTGAAAAGGCATGCCAATGACTGTCGGCACATTGGCCCCATGCACATATATCAGGCGTCCATGGCTGTCACGATAAGGCGCGTTACCAACTTTGGCCCAATCCTGAGCCAGTTGCAGGGCCGCTTTCTCCTGAGCCGTTAAATCCACCGGCTTGGAGTTGAGATAATCGGGCAGAGGGAGATTCAAATCCGGCAAAGGCTGCTGCAGCGCCGTATTCTCCGCCTCTTGCGCAAGCGCTGACGTCGCCAGTAACAGCAGGCAGAGAGCAAGGAACAGTTTTGCTTTCATAAGACTTATATCCTTTGATTAATTCGTATTTTCCAGGATAGTGGAAAACGACAATTCCGTGACGTAAATGCCTCCCGGATTTTTCAGGATCTGCTCATCAGTCGTTGGAGGTTGTATCTGTATAGCCAGAGTGGCTTCATAACGCCTGGGCACTTCAATAATTACGCCGGTATGGTTGCGTACAGTTTCCGTCCATTCCACCCGCCAGGAGCCGCTGCTGACCGCATGGGGAACCCCTTTAATAGTGATTTGCGCCAAAGTACCTTTGGCGGCCCGCTGGTAAGGGTTGTTTAAGTCAAACCATTCTTTGATTTGGCCCTTGGCTGAACCAGCCATGAAATAGGAAAGCTTTTCCAGCATCCGCCTTTGCAGGTCAATATCAGCGGTCACGGTGCGCCAGTTGCTGATGATATTGGCAATCTCAGCCTGAATTAAGCGGGCCGGAACCGGAGAAGCGGCATCCGCCCTGCCTACAGCCACGGATTTGCCCAGAGAATCAACCGCCACGATATAGGGCACAACCTTGTGCTGATGAATAAGAATAATGCTTCCGGAAGTTGCCAATATGGCCAGGATTACACACAGAAAGGCCATAGCCCGCCAGAAGGCTCTGGCCTTGATATATGAGCCGTATCTCTCCAGCCATTCCTGCTTTCCGTTTAAGTAAGGGTTGTTTTGGCTGTCGTTCATGAAGTTTCATCTTTTTTATGTTGAATTTGCGTTTTGAGTTTGGAGCCTTCCCGTATCTGGTGAGAAGCCTGCGGACTTTCGGCCTGAGCGGCTTTGTGCGCCCGGTAGAAATTGGAAGCGGTTTCTTTAACCAGGCCCAGGCCGGAAGCCCCATCCATCCTGGCCAGGGAAGCAGCGTCTTTGACATTTTTAATATCTTGAACTCCGGCCTTGGCCCCGGCATAAGCGCCTAATATGCCTCCGCCTACCGCCGATGCCGCCGCCAGCAGGCCCTGACCGCTACCGACATGAGAACCGTTGATTATCCCGGCAATGGCTTCAGGCAGGCTTCTAACCAGAGCCAGCATGACTATGGAAATGCCGATAACCACGAAAATATCCTGGAAATCAGCCTCGGAGAATTCCATGTCATGAATAATGCTCAATCCCAGGCCGATTAGTAACTGCATGGTAAAGAGCTTAAAAGCCACTGCCAGGATAAAACGCATAACATTGATCGCATATTCTTTGAACATCCCGGCTCCGCCCAGGCCCAGAAGAATAATGGCCGCTGCCATGCAAATAATGGCTTCGCATTTTATGAGCAGCACCTGAGCGGTAATAAGGGCAAAACAAACCAGAACCACTAAGCCGGTTATCAGATAACCCACCGAATCAGCGGGCGACCAGATGGAAATTTTGTCCAGAATAGTCATAACCAGGTTAAAGCCGGTCAGGAACGGAGCCTCCGCCGCCGTGCGTGGAGCCCCCACCGAATCAGCCAGGGAAGCCAGGCCATTGATGAGCATCCAGCTCCATTCATGATAATTATTGATCACAGCGGCAATGAATCCGGCAAAAAGCAATACCATCACAAATTGAGCGATAATGTCATGCAGAGAAGTTCTTTGCAAAGAAGCTTTTATGCCGAAGATTACAATTTCCAGAACCAGACACAGCTTGAACAGACCGATGGCCGCTGACTGGAAACCGCCGCTCCAGGCTTGGGCTTTGGCATAAAAGCTCTGTACTATTTCCGCGACCGTGCCGGTACTCACCCCTGGAGCGGCCCAGGCTTGTCCAGGGACCAGAACCATAAAAGCGATGGCGAGCAGTATAAATATGTTGGGCAAATTATTTATCGCCTTTCAGTTAAAAGGGGTCTGTTTGAGCGTTTTTGCCGCTGACTCCGCGCAGTTTGCCTGCGTCGGTCGCGTTCTGCCATTGACGGGCCTGAATTTCCTCGTGCTTTTCATTTTTCATGGCGCTGACGGACGAAGCCTGCACCGAAGCGGTTAAAAGAGTGCGCAGCTGACGGCTTTCATTGATATTAATGGCCGCCAGCTCATTGGCCGCTTCCAGCGCCTGCATCTGTCCGCTGGGAGTGGTCAACAGTTCCCGCATATGTTCCTCAAAGGCCGCTCCGTCATTGATTAAGTCATTAAGCTGCTGACCGGATAATGTGAAAAGGGATTTTTCCGCCCGCTTAACCTCTTGCTCCCATTTTTCCCGCTGCTGCCTGTAACTGGCATTGGCCGGTTCCCTGTCAGCTCGTCCAGCTCCGGCTATACCTTGGAGAAAATCATCATTCATATAGATTCCCTCAAATATGTCACCTAAAGCAGTCAGTTCATCAGCTTGCACCTCAATTCGCAGGGTAAGCTGAAACAGGCGGCCGAAATCTCCGGTTATGCTGTTGAGCAGCTTGGCCGGTAATTTCATAGTGTTTTGCAGCATATTGTTATATTGATTAATTTCCGTAAGCAGAATTTGCAGTTGGTGTTCGGTTTGCTGTATGCTTTGAGCATAGTCGTCATAGATGACCTGTAATTCCTCTACGCTGGTGGCCCGCTCCAGAGCCTGGGTAAACTGATTTGAGCAGTTGGTGCAATAAACCGTCCAGGCCAAAGCATTATTGCTATAGCCCAGAGACAGGCAAAGCAAAAAAACGGACAGTGATTTTCTCATAATGCGCCTTTCTCTTTCAGCCAATGTTGCGGCCAGTTGTCAGGGTAAGATTGTCTGAGCGCGTTTATACGGGATATGCTTTGTTTGTCTGACGCGCCCAGGAAGGGCAAAGATTTTTTCTGTAAGGCCAACTGCACCAAGCGTCTGCCCTCGGGTGAAATTACATAATAGTCTCTCTTGGGTGTGGCTGAGGAGATAATTTCTATCTGACGCGCATTTAAACCCATGCCCTGGTAGTATTCACGCTGTCCGTCTTGTCGGGCCGCTAAATTGGGAAGCAGGATTTTGGTCAGGCAGGATTCAATCAGAACATCCATTATACCTGACCGTATGGCGTCAGACAGACTCTGGGTGGCAAGCACTATGGCGCAGTTGGCTTTTCTGAACACTTTGAGCCATTCACGGATTTGATCGCGAAATACCAGGTTGCCCAACATTATCCAGGCTTCATCCAATAGTAATAATGTCGGTCTGCCGGTCAGTTGCTTTTCAATCCGTCTGAACAGATACATGAGAACCGGGGTTAAATTCTTCGCCCCCAGGTTCATTAATTCTTCAATCTCAAACACGGTAAAATTGCAAAATCCCAGGTTGTCGTCAACCGCATCGAGTAAACGGCCCATTGAGCCTTTCTGAGTGTAGTAGAATATGGACTGCCTGACTTCATCATTCTGCACCAGGTGCCAGACATGGGATAAGGAACGCAAATGCCCTGAACTGCTTTTTAGCGACAACACGCAGCTATGAATTGCGTTGCGGTGAATCGGCAGCACTTTTAATCCCTGAAGCTCACACAGAGAGGCTATCCACTCTTCCGCCCAAGCCGCCTCAGAGTCAGATTCATCAATTCTCGTCAGCGGCGCGAAAGAAAAGTCGTCTTCCCCAATATGGTAATGTGTGCCGCCAGCGGCAGCGCACAAGGGATAAAGGCTCAAACCTTTGTCAAAGGCAAAAACCTGGGCGTTTTGATAACGCATGAATTGGGCGGCGATTAGAGCCAGCAGGGTTGATTTGCCGCTGCCGGTCGGCCCGAACACCAGAGTATGCCCCAGGTCTCCCACATGCAGATTGAAGCGGAAAGGAGTTGAGCCTTCAGTGGTGCAAACCATCAGGGCCGGGGATTCGGGAGGGTAAAATGGACAGGAATTATACAGTTGTCCGGCCCAGATGGTCTGCAAGGGAAGGAGATCGGATAAATTCAGCGTATGAACAAGATTGCGCCGGAAATTCGCATAGTAATTGCCGGGAAGAGTACCCAGCCAGGCTTCCAGCGCATTCACTTTTTCGACTCGGCAGTAAATACCCAAATGCTGAACCGCCTGCCTTATATCCCGGCTCCAGTCCTGCAATATTTCCTGATTCTCGTTCATAAGCACAATTACTGAAGTCAGGTAGCCCGCGCCTACATAGCCGGACTGAACTTCAGTCAAAACCTGCTCCGCGTCTTCGGTCATAAGCTGGGCATCTCTGTTGGCCTTGGCTGACGGATTATTGAAAAATTGATCGACAACTCTGAAAATCTGCTGCTGCCAGGTTTTGCGATACCTTTTGATTTCCTGAATCGCCTCATAAGGGCTGAGGCAGATAAATCTGCTTGAAAAACGAAAGGAGATTTTGAAAGTATCAAACACGGAAAGCATGGACGGCCAGGATTCCTGGGGAAGCCCGTCCAAACTCAAACATAACATATAGCTGCTGCCCAGCATGGGAGCAATGCCGCCAAGCAAATCTTCCCCTCCCAGCAGCGCGTCAAGATACATGCTGGTGTGAGGCACTCTTACCGGCCATTGCCCGCCGATTATGGTGTGCTGTATATAGCTCAATAAATCTGAATAAAGAACCGCGCGCCCGAACTCGTCGGCTTCTTCCAATTCCTTAAGCCGCCATAATCTCAAGGCCGCCGCGAAAGCGTCTTCCATTTCCATAAGTGAATTTTCAAAATAGGCTAAATTCTTTTCCAGTGCGTTGGCGATGTTTTTGTTGGAAAAAGTATGAAGCTTTTCCAACATGCCTGGTTTGTAGGTGACGGCCAGAATGGTCTTGGTGGTGTAGCATTTTCCGCCATAAAAATACTCTCTGCGCTCATCATCAATCATTTTACAAATTTTGTCGGTAAAGTGGTTTTCATGCGCTTCAGAATAAGCCCGTTCCTGGCTGCGGATGGCATCCACATGGAGCATCCAGCCGGAGCCGAGTAGTTTGACGGCGTTATTGAATTGAGCGGAAACAAAACTTAACTCGCCCGGGGTTGAACTGGCAGTGTCCTGTCCGCTGATTTCCCAGGCCGCCAACATGGAACCGTCTTTGTTTAACACTACCCCCGGCTTGATTAAGGCGGCATAAGGCAGGAGGTCCGGTAATCCCACCGCGTTGCTTCGATAATCTTTCAATGCCAGCATTACTTCCTCCATACTCTGGT
Organism: Desulfarculales bacterium; assembly: GCA_031267815.1. Lineage (GTDB taxonomy): Bacteria > Desulfobacterota > Desulfarculia > Desulfarculales > Desulfarculaceae > JAIRYI01. The sequence goes on from JAIRYI010000046.1 coordinate 26,512, forward strand.
TTTAGCCGCATAGAATGCCTGCTGCTTTATATGCCGCATCCAGACCTTGCTCATAATCGGATCGCTTTTGGCCATAGCCCGCAGGCTGATAATGGCGGTAATCCAGAAAACCAGCGCGGTGACGGCGGATATAATGCTGAAGCCTCCAACTCCCACCAGCATGGCCAGCAGAGCGCTGACCATTACCGGCTCGCGCTCCGCCCCCATAACATGGCTATGACGATGCAGTGATTGATGTATAGGCAGCATACGCATAGTTAAATCACCGCTCCGGAGAAACTGAAGACCGTATCAACAATTGATCCGGCAAAGGCAATAAAGCTAATGCCGAAAACCACTCCTAGCAGAAGCTTGAAGCCGCCGGAAAGGTCGTCTTTGTTGAAGATATAAACCAGGCCGCAAATGCCCATTGATACAATGGCAATCAAGCGCCCGGCAGGCCCGGTGATAGTGCCTACAACCTTTTCCAGCGGGCCGCTGAACTCGCCTATGCCGCCGCTGGCAGCAGATAATTCAGGCATTATTAAAAAACCGAATAAAAACAGGAACAGTAAGCTAAATTTTTTTGTTGCCATAAATGCGCTCCAATTTATATTGTTGATTAACTGAATCGAATCCCTTCATCCTGATAACCTGGGAAACCTTGCGTCCTGAAGGGGTGCGCTCAATGTAGATGATTAACTGGATAGCCATGCTGATAAGCCGTTGCTTAGGGGCTGAGGTGGCTTCGGCCACCAGTTCTTCAATTCGGTAAATGCCTTCCTCCGCGCTGTTGGCGTGTACTGATGATACGCCTCCGGGATGTCCGGTATTCCATGCCTTGAGAAGATCTAAAGCGGTTTCATCCCGGACTTCACCTATCAGAATTCGGGTGGGCCGGAGACGCATAACCACTTTTACTAAACGGCGGGTATTTACAAAATCCGATGTCCGTAAAAAAACCGTATTCCTGCTCTTGGATTGCAGTTCTTTGGTGTCTTCAATTATGGTGAGCCGGTCATCCGGGCATATTTTGGCAATGCTGTCTATGATAGCGTTGATAAAGGTGGTTTTTCCGGAACCGGTACCGCCAACCACTATAATGTTGGCGTATTGCTCAACCGCCTCATGTATGATTGGCAGCAGCGAAATATCCATAATGCCCCGACTCACATAATCTTCTAAGGTAAAAACCTTGCCGGCCGGTTTGCGGATACTGAAAGTGGGGGCTTCCACTATGGGCGGAATAATCCCTTCAAAGCGGCAGCCGAAATACGGCAGTTCCCCTTCGACAATGGGACGCTCAACCGTGACGGTGGTGGACAGACTACTGGCAATATATCCCAGAATGAGGAGGGCTTTATCCTGGGAAATATAACCGCAATGCTCCATTGGCCGGCCCAGGCTTTCCATCCATAAACCGCCGTCAGGGTTGAGCATTATTTCAATTATTTCCGGGTCATCCAGAGCATTTAATATTTCCGGCCCGAAGCTGTGTTTTAGTCCGGCCAGCAGTTTATCCATGGCCAAACCTCATAATGAGCAAAACGGCAATATTGATAAGCGCGGATATGACCGCCACACTTATAGGCCACCACAGGCTGGCCCGGAACTGGCCCAAGGCTTCAGCGTGTTTGGCAAACGCGCCGGATACCGTGTCAGAGCTTATTTGCCGGAAAGCGTTATTAAGGCCGCTAATCGCCGCCGTGATTTCTTCCGTATATTGATCGGTGGTATGACCCAGATACCTGGTTATGGCTGCCTGGTGTTTTTCAAAAACCTTTTCCTGCTCCGCCAGGCAGACATTGAAGATAGTCGCCATCATTAGTATAGGGTCGTCCTGAGACAAGCCTATATCGTGAACATCCTTGAGCCTCTGGCGCAATTCTTCCAAATTAATGCCGATAACCTCGTAAAGCGTCTCCTGCGCTTCCGGCTCGCTCACAATTGGCGGCGGCTGATTGAGCGCTTCCTGAACTTCGTTTAACATATTCCCGCCTGATCGAAAATGTGGTTAAAATCCCGCCATAGCTTGCTGAGCCGCTGCTTGACCGGAATAGATAAAGACTTGTCCTCCAACGCCTGAGCAAAGGTCTGCTGACGCACCAGCATTTCAGTCAAATCTCTGCCCGCCAGAGCTGCCCTTAATTGCGGAATTTCAATGACAGCCTGGAAATGGGATTCGTTTTCTTCAAAAACTTTAAACCCTGAAAAGTTCTTGCCATGAGATACAATTTCGCCGTCTTTGAGATTGAGCCAGACTATTACGGAAACGCCGGGGAAATTGTCAAAGAGATTTTGCAGGTTGGCGCAGGTGTCAACCATTGCCGCCCCGCCGGTAATGACGCTGTGCAGCAATATGTTGTGGCCCATTTCCTTGAGCATGCTCAAGGTGTCGTTTTCCACCATATAAGCGCAGAAAGCTATATAAGATGAGGTTCCGTTATCCACCACCACCTGGCAATCATCGGGCAGCTGGCAGATTTCATTGATCAGACGGTCAAATCCTCGCACGTCAATATCAACTCCGTTCATGAGCTGAATAATGCTGACATCCATATCCGGGTAACGGGCAAACGAGGCGTTATTAGGGTCAGTGTCAAATCCTTTAACTGTAAAATCCCGCTGACGTAAGTATTGGTAAAGCAGATAACAGACAAAAGATTTGCCTACGCCGCCTTTGCCTTGCATGACAATATGTACGGTAGCCATAAGCTATATGACCTCTTTGGAATTCGGATTGTTGTTGGGTGGGATAAACTTTCTCTTTGAAATGTCATTGCGGGCAGTCAGGATTGCTTTGGAAGTCTGGGCGTTATTACCCGCTTTCCGGATATTTTTTTGTTCGTTATGGGAAGCGGCCTGATAACAAAATGTTTGATAAGACATTGTTATTTTTCCATGTTTATAAAGTTCGTTATGAGTCTTCTTCAGGTCGTATCCCTGTTGCAACATTCTGTCTATGATGTTCGCCACCGCCCGGAACTGGATACGCCCTGAATTTTTAGCCAGCTTGCCGTCTTTGGCTCTTTCATCAAAAGGTTTCGGTTTTTTGGATGAATGCATTTGCGCGCCGGGTTTAGCTGTTTCAGTCATGGCAAACCATCCGGCTGAGCATTGTTAATTGCCTATTGGGGCAAGCGCCGGAGACGCGAGGCTTCAACTTATAAAGGGGAGCGTATTCAGAAATGGATTTGGATTTTTGCTTCCGGGAGCGGAAAGGTGTGGTTTTGCTGGTTCTGCGTTGCGAACAACCGTAGCCAGAAGCGGCAGAGTTTACCCGTAACTCGTAAAATGCTTGGAATATCGCGCTCATATACCATCCCGATGTTCAAAATGCCGCGTTTTATTTCACGGAACTATCCGTAAAAAAACTCAACATGAATAATCGGGAAGTTAGAAAAATATTATAGGGAATTTTTAGTTAGTCAATAGGGTAACATATTGATTAAATTAATATTTTTGTTAAATAATGCAACTTCATGATATTTCGTATAAGGTGGAGGGTCGAGGGGAGGCTTTCTTTTGGCTGATTTGCTCAACATAACACAGTGAAAATATTAATAAACTAATACAGACGATTTTTTATTCATATTTTTTTAAATTTTATAAAAAAAATTAAAAAATCGTGGGCGGACATATATTGATATATATTAATGATACGCACTTGGGATTAACGCGGCCAAAATAGTTTCCCTCTGAACGTTCCAAGCAAATGACGTGTAGAAATTCTGTGAGGTTCCTGCCGTCCTGTGCAGTTCCTGTTGTTGAGCAGGCACCAAGCTTAATTCAATATTTGACACAATCAGAGTATTACTTTACTCTTTACGCAACACAATATGGAAACTTCAAAGCATAAACAAAAAGGTTATTTTTTTGCCCTGTTTGCGCCATCATTGAAATAAGGCGACTGAAATGAAGTATTACGAACGTCTTGTAGATTTAGGATGTTTCACACGGGACGACGTGGAAGCAATGGCAGAGGTGTTCCCCAAAATTCGGACAGTTGTGTAAGCTTATTTGAAAAAAAGAGAGTACCCATGTCTAAGCATAAAAACCATTTCCCTGCCTTCAAAGCCAAGGTAGCTTTGGCGGCATTGTCCAATGAAAAAACCACTAACGAACTGAGTTCTGAATTTTGCGTCCATCAAACGCAGATTCATCGTTTGCTTAAGCAGCTTAAGGAATCAGCAGCCGGAATCTTTGCTGGTGAAGTCAAGACGGAAGAAGCCAAAAAGGCAAAATAATTGCATATGTTACACACTGAAATTGGTCAATTCACAGTGGACGTGATTTTTTGGCCGAAGCCTGAGGGAAGCGGTGAATACCTCCCGCAGGCAAACCATGGTTAAAATCGACCATGAAAAGCTCAGTGTTGTTCGGCAGAGTGTTCTGCTTGGTATCTCCCGTTCCAGCCTGTACTACGTGACAAAGGGAATATCGACTTATAATCTGGCTCTGATGCGGGGAATAGATCGGGTCTTTACTCGATGGCCTTTTTTGGGCGTGCGCCAAATGCGCGTTTATCTGGTATTGCAAGGCTATACGGCAGGGAGAAAGCGTGTCCGCCGGCTCATGCGCTTGATGGGATCGGAGCCGGTATATCAAAAGCCCCGAACCAGTGTCTCTCACCCTAAACACAAACGATATCCGTGCTTCTGGGCGACCGGCTCCAATAAGCAACTGAATTTTGTTCAGCACATTCATACGTTGCTAAACGGTCACGGTAAGGCGGCTGTCGTTATGCCGGGCAACGTCCTATTCGAGGGTGGCGCCGGCAAAACAGTGCGCCAGAAACTGCTCAAAGTAACGGATTTTTACACGATTCTCCGTTTGCCGACGGGCGTCTTATACAAGCTGGGCGTTAAGACAAATATCATATTCTTTGACAGGCGATCGCCAAACCCAGAACCGCAAACAAAAGAAGTGTGGGTATACGATTTCCGCACCAATGTTCATTTCACGCTGAAGCAAAATCCGATGACATTTGCTTATTTGCGTGATTTCATTGACTGCTATAACTCTGAAAATCGTCATGAGCGGCATGAAACTTGGAACGAGGATAATCCTGACGTGCGTTTTCGTCGTTTCACTTATAGCCAAATAATGGAGCGCGGCAAAACGAGCCTTGATATTTTCTAGATTAAAGACAATTACCTCGCTGATATTGACAGACTGCTCGCCCCAGTGTATTTGGCAGGCGAGATAGCCTATAATCTCGAAGCGGCAATGGAAAGTTTCCGCGAGATTATTGCGGAGTTAGAATAAAACTATGGAGACGAAAAAATGAAAGATACCGAATACAATTTTTATGCGCTTACTCCGATAGACGACGCCGACATAGGCGTTTATGAGAGTGCGCTTGATTTTGTGTTCGCACACGAAAATGTGCGGAACGTAGCTGTTTCCGGCGCTTATGGTGCCGGAAAGAGCAGCGTTCTAGCTTCATATAAAAAGAAGCACTCAGATAAAAAATTCTTGCACATTTCATTGGCGCATTTCCGCTCTGCAAATGAAACCGATGATTTGGCAGTTGTTGATGGAGAAGTTACGGCCGAGAGCATCCTTGAAGGCAAAATCCTCAATCAGTTAATTCACCAGATTTCGCCTGACAAAATTCCGCGCACAAACTTTAGAGTAAAAAGGGAAACCTCAAAGAAACGAAACATCATCACAGCAATCCTCGCCGCAATAGGCTTTGTGTTAGGGATGTATTCGTTCCTATTTACACGATGGGCTACACTTGTCCAGTCGCTTACTTTTGATTGTCTGAAAAACTGGCTTACTTTCTCTGAATACACTGAAAGTCGTCTTGTGGCTGGGATTGGTTTTTTTGCCATTACAGGTATATTTGCATATCGCCTCATAAAGCTACAGGAAAGTCGCCATATCATAAAGAAAGCCGAAGTAAGCGGTATTGAGATAGAGATTTTCGAGGACAGTAGCGAATCCTATTTCGATAAATACCTCAACGAGGTTCTATATCTGTTCGAGAACACTGATGCCGATGTTATTGTGTTTGAAGATATCGATCGCTACGATTCAAGCGGTATATTCGAGCGGCTTCACGAAATTAACACGCTTGTTAATAATGACCGCAAAGGTACGAGGTTGCGCTTTTTTTATCTTATGCGTGATGATATTTTCCTTTCCAAGGATAGAACAAAGTTCTTCGACTTCATTATACCAATAGTTCCCGTGGTTGATGCATCTAACTCATTTGATAAGTTTATTGAGTGCTTTGAGAAGAACGAGCTCATCGAAAACGAAAAAACCATACTTGATCTTGAGTTTCTGCAAGGGTTATCTCTGTACATAGATGATATGCGAATCATCCATAACATCTGTAACGAATTCTTGGTCTATCACGGCAGAATTTCGACAACCGAACAAGACCCTAATAAAATGTTGACTCTTATTGCATTTAAGAATCTGTTCCCGCGTGACTTTGCCGATTTGCAGCTGGGGCGTGGCTTTATGTTTGAGATTATTGGTGGTAATGGCAAAGAACGACTGATTTCTACGGAACAAGCAAAATTACAAAAACTTATTGAAAGTAAGACTGCAGAATTATCAAATGTAAGTAATGAACTATTATTTACTGACGAAATAGCTATACTTTATCATTCCAAGATCTGTGCTGCAATAACGCGAAGTAATTCTCAACGTTTTCAGCCAAGTGATGACCCCAACACTTGTAAACAACAACTTGAGCGATACCGTCATCAACAGCAATATAAAACTATTTTTGCCGAATATGATAATCGTTTAAAGAATAGCGATGAATCCATTTCAAAACGAAATACACGACTATTAAATATCGAATCTAAAATATCGCAAGCAACAAAACAGTTAAACGAACTTAATGGATTATGCCTTAAAAACATAATAACCAGAGAGAACATTGATAATTTGTTTAAAGCCAAATTTAAAAATGAAACTGGAGAAGAAGACGACTTCAATCAACTCAAAAACAGCCCCTACTTCGCTTTGCTCAAATATCTCATCCGTGAAGGTTTCATTGATGAAACCTACTCGGATTATATGACTTACTTTTACGAAAACTCGCTGACACAGACTGACAAGGTATTTTTGCGGAGCGTTACAGATAAAAAAGCGAAAGAAGCTACATATCTGCTCGACAATCCCACCATGGTTGTATCACGTCTCCCTCTGCTATATTTTGAGCAAGAAGAAACTCTAAACTATACCTTGTTTGATTTCCTGCTGTGCGATTTTGTCACTGAATGTCTTTTTACAGATAAAGCAAAGCGGTTAATTCAACAGATATCTGAAAACGAACATTTCAATTTCATATTGGATTACAGCGAGCAAAAAGACCAAATTGTCAATATGGTAAAAGCGTTCGGGGTTGAGTGGCCTTCATTTGTGGAGGACTTCTTTACTGCATTAAATATCGGCAAAGCACCCACTACTCCAAAAACAAAAAGTAATGCGTTTATTTTAAAGTACGCTTATACACTGCTTGAACTGGTAGGAAAAGATGCAAAAAGAATATCATTTCTTGATGATGCTTCAAAAAAGTGGTTAAGAGTATATCTTTCCCACGATGCTGATTTCTTGTCAGTCGATGAATGTGATGATAAAAACGTTGCTATTGGCATAAAGCGATTGGAAGTTTTATTTAAAGCAATCAATGCTACAACCGCCTACCACCCATTGTTTGAACGGGTTTACCATGACAACTCATATGTTATCAATTTTGGCAACATTAAAACAATGTTGGGTGAGTTTGGTTCAAAGCCGTACATCAATGATTTACAAACGGCGAACTATTCTGTCATTATGGCAGAAACCGAATCTCCGCTTGCCAAATATATCAATGCAAATATTGATGACTATATGAACGTGATTCTTGCCGAATGCGGAGAAGTGATTACTGATGCTACAGAAAAGGCCATTTCACTATTGAATAATGACTCTATTGAGAAAACAAAAAAATTGTCGTACATTTCGTATCTGAAAAATACCATTGCAGAACTAACCGATATTAATGACATAGCATTATGGCGTGAGTTGCTTAAGAACCCGTCGGCCATTAAATATACGGCGACTAATATTGTTGCTTATGTTTCAGCCAACTGCAAAGGTTCCTTTGATGAAACTCTTACAAGCTACATTAATGGCAAAGGGACAGTCGTTATCTTTGATGACTGCTTTGAAGATGATAGCAGCCGGAAAGCCTTTTTTACGATAATCGTAAAATCAGTATCGCTTAGCAATCATATATACAAAGGTTATCTGGAACAGTTTATTTTGCACTATCCTACCTTTTCAATAAAAGGGTTACCACAGGACAAATTAACGATTCTTGATGAATTGGGTATAATTAAAATCTCTGCAGAGTTGCTGTCGTTTATGAGAGAGCATTATAACAATTACTTAATCATATTTGCCGCAAAGCACATTTCCGACTACATTCAAATAGTTTCAGTTCTCGAGAATTATATTCGTGAAGAGGCACTCGGACTTCTAAATGCAAAAATACAGGATTCAGATAAAATTGCTCTTCTTAAATTGGATGCAACACCTGTGACTGTAAACGGTAAAGCATATTCAGATACCATAACTGCTTATATTTTGCAGAATAACTATGACATCGCTGATTTCAGATACTTACTTAAATCATATTCGGTTTTTGGCAAACAGACACGAGGGACAATTCTTGAAATAGCCACAAAGAGCATTAGTAATATTTTATCCGAACTCAATAGCATTAACCGTGAATTACTGTCAGCTTTATTTGCTTCTGACAAAGTGATACTAAAAAATAAGAAAACTATGTTTGAGACGTTAGCGCTATCGGCAAGCGATGTTGAAATCAAGCAATGGCTACCTTGTGTTGCCAGTAATAATTTTTTAGCGCTATATGAAAATCGCAAGCGTCCTAAATATGATAATACAAAATGGAACGAGATCCTTTTGCGAATCTTTAAGACTCGTGGATTGATAGAGGATTATGAACTTGATGGATCAAGCCAGAAATACGCCATTATTCGTCGAAAGAAACTGTTCTCAAAAGAGTAACCTTAAGGTAATTGAATAGCTTTACTCAAGTTATGGTCAAAGCTTGCCCAGTAAACGGGCGGAGGGCGAGGAATGAAATTCGGTAAAGAGAACGAAAAACTTGAATTCAAAAAAACCACCGCCGAACTCAGCGAGGGCGTTATCTCTATGGTCGCCATACTCAATAAGCACGGCGGCGGTGAGTTGTATTTTGGTATTCGCAACGACGGGACGCCACTAGGATTGGATATATCCGACAAGACGCTCCGCGACGTTAGCGAAGCCGTGTCAAACCATATCGAGCCGAAGATTTACCCTGAAATCAACGCTGTGTACGTCGGCGACACACATTGTATCCACGTTAAGTTTGAGGGCGACAACGCGCCGTATTACGCTTTCGGTAGGGCGTATGTCCGCGTCGCTGACAGCGACAAACAGATGTCCGCCGCCGAGCTAAAAAACTATATCCTTAAACATAACATCGGACACGGCGCTTGGGACGGCGACATTTCCCGCAAAACAGCAGCCGACGTGGATGTTACCATTTTGAGCGACTACATCGACCGCGCAAACCGCGCCGGGCGCATTGACTTCGCCTACACCAATAATGCCGAAGTACTGAACAGACTCGGAGTGACAGAGGATGGCAAACTGAAAAACGCTGCAGACGTTTTGTTCTGCGGTTCTCCGAACTTAGAAATCCAGATGGCGATTTTCGCGGGGACAGAGCGGCTGACGTTCAATGACATCAACCGTAAAAGCGGCAGCGTAACAAAACTCGTCGAAATTGCCGAAACCTATATCCGAAACAATATCCGCTGGCGCGTGGTACTTGACGGTTCCATTCAGCGCAAAGAAATACCCGAAATTCCGATTGAGGCTATCCGCGAGGCTATCATCAACAGCTACTGCCACCGTCAATACACTTTGTCGCAAAACAATGAAATCACGATTTACAGCAATCGTGTCGAGATTTATAACCCAGGCAGATTCCCGGAAGGACTTACCCCGCAGGACTTTATCAATGGCAAAGAGCGGTCTAAAAAACGAAACCCGCTGTTGGCGCAGCTTATGTATTACTCAAAAGACATTGAAAGTTTCGGTACAGGTTTAAAGCGCATAACGGAAGCCTGTGATGAGGCGAGCGTAAAGGTCGAGTTTGAAATGCTGAAACTCGGCTTTGCCGTGGTATTTTATCGTCCTGATGAAAAGTTTATTACGACAAAAAAAATGTCCGATGTCGTAAGAACTGTCGTAACAAATGTTGCATTAAAAAAATCAGAGCAAGCGGTTCTCGAAGCAATAGCGAAAAATTCCACAATAACGGCGGAGCAGTTGGCGGCGACGGCCAAGAAGTCTGGTAGAACGGTACAGCGGTATTTGGACAGCCTGCAAAAGAAAAACCTAATTCGGCGCGTCGGCTCGACCAAAAGCGGTCGTTGGGAGATTGTCGCAGATACTGAATCAGCGGACGAATAGGGCGATAATAAAATCGGAGAGTGTTTACTCAAAGATAGATGACATAACACTTTGGAACTTAGCAAATATCGCGGGAGTAGTCAATGCGGCCCACATTCTGATGGTAATGTCCACCATTTCTTTTGATTTAGAGACTATTTTCGTCCGACGCGTGAACCTGCCCAAATGGTGGCGCGTATTGCTGTTATCCCGCTCAATTGTATGTGTTCCCGATTTGCCTATAACATGCCGCTCCTGCGGCAAAACTTCGGCAAAAACACTCCAACTGTCGGTGTGGTAAGTACAATTCGGGATGTGCTTCACTTTGTCGTAGAGTCTCCCAAATGTTGCAGCATCACGACCGCCGAGTACCCAGGCGATAGTTTTCCCGCCACTGCGATCAATGGCTTTGATGAGCCAAAGTTTGTTTTTTTTGATTCTATAAAATGCCACATCTCATCAAACTCAATTTCTTTGATTTCGTCATTAATTTCGGGATCGCCGAATCGAAGCCCCGCTTCACGAATCCAGCGGTAAATCAACGAACGGTCGCGGTTGAAGAATTTTCCGAGCATATTATACGAGCCTTTGCCAAGCGAATAAAGCAGAACAACCAAAGCCTTTAATGCCGTTATTTTATCATTAGTCCGCCCATCGCCGGCAACAAAATTCAGCCCGCATTCCTTGCACTTATAACGTTGCTTATCCCTGACAACCCCGTTTTTGGTGATTCGAGCACAACCACAGTTTTTGCATTTGATAGTTTCCATAATATCTCCTCTCTAATGATATTATATCACTAAACTATCTATATATCAACACTCTCTAAAATCGCAAAGTAAAAAACGTACTTTTTGCTTTGCTCACGCCATTTGGCAAGCAACACGCCGGACTTACTCGCCCGGTGTGGTTGGTACGCTGGTCACGTACATTTTTAAGTGTTACGGCGTATTGGTACACACGAGGACTTTTTATCTTGCTTCGCGGATACTCATCCGTGGAAAAATACCTGACAGATATTTCACGCTGAGTGTCTGCCCGTCTCTATTCGATTGGCTCATATTGCTGCCCGGCGGTCAATCTTGGGCATATACCCAAGGGGCAAAATTAAGATAACTGCCTATAATAATTGAGGTGTCCATTTGTCCGTTTTGTCCACAATAAAACGGACAGAAATTATCATTAGAACATGCTGATATTATTAAAACTGTCCGTTTGTCCGTTTTGTCCGGTAAAAAAATGGTAATTGGGAATTAATTTTTGTCGTCGTTCCTCACCGAATTTTATAAAAATTTGAGAAACAAGCATACGTCAAAGCCCATTGGAATTGGGGTTTGACGCGTGCTAGCCAGGTGTTAGCCCGAGGAGCTATTTCGCAAAAATTAACTTAGGTAATATATTGATTTTATTTACTAATCTTCTTATACCTAAGCTTAATGCTTTCTAATTTTCAATTTTCGCGAATCAAATTACCGACCGCTCACTCAGGCGGGCGTCAAAACTGCTGCCCGCATAGGTGTAGTAGGCGTACAGCTTGATGCTGCGGATAATGGGCAGGCCCACAAAGCCCAGAGTCACAGCCAGTCCGTTGTTGACGATATCCTGGCCGGACGGCACTTCTATCTCGCAGGCCGCCAGTTCCTGAGGCACCGCCTTGATCATTACGCTCATGGCCTCGTGAAGATTGGCGATCAACCAGTTGATGCCCAAAGCTCCGCTTGTCGCCAGAGGATCGCCGGCCTCATCGTATAAGCTTTTAAGCGCGGCGATCCTGGCCAGGCGCAAGCCTTTGAACACCACTCGCAACACTTCCAGATAGCGGTAATCGCTGGTGGGCTCCGCCAGGGTGCGGGCGTCTCCCCAGTACACTCCGGTCAGCCCGGCATAGCGTTTGGCGGTGATATATCCGGCGTCTTCCAGGGTTTTCTGATGGGCTTCGCGCAAATTGTCCGGCAGCGCGGCCCCGCTTATGGCAGCATCTCTTACCCGGCCGATGGCCCGCATCACCGGGATATTGCTGATGCGGCCGGCCAGCAACCCGATCATGTTTCTGACCTTGGCCTGGCCGCGCACATCGCTGACCCGGGCAAAGGCGCTGCTGACCAGGACAAAACGATGGCTTATCTGCTGGCGTTCACTCAGGCACCAGGCCACCCAGTCATCCATATCCTCGCCGGCAAAGGGCAGGCGGGTATGAGCTACAAAGATAGTGGGCCGGTGCTTATTCCATAAATCTTCACTCAAGACTCCCAGAGCGGCCCAGTCGGAAGCATCGGTATCGCCTATAATATAGATACATTCCGGATTGAACAGTTCCAGGGGCGGATCAAGGGCGGCCATGATGGCGCTTATGCTGGGCACCGGCGCGTATACCTCAAAGTGATACTCATCGCCGCCGGCCATGACCGCGTTGCCGCCGGGCAAGGTGATACTTACTCCGCTGTCGCCCACAATTATTTCGCCTTCCAGGGGCAGGGTGCGGTCAATATCCCAGGATTGGCCGCCGTCCAGCGACAGCCGGTACTGCCCTTGGTTGACCCGGCCGCTTTTTGTGATTTGCAAAATCACGCTGGCCGCCGCTTTGGGTTCCCCCTCCGCGCTCACTTCCGGGCCTTGGCCCTTGTGGGTCACCGGCCCGACGGGCAGGAGGGTGCGGAAACTGTAGGTTGTGTCAGCGACCAGGGATATATCGGTGGGGAAGTTGAGCTGGCAGCCTATATCCAGGACCAGGATGCCGTTGCCGGGCACATCCACCGCATCGAATTCATAGCTCAGGCCCCCGTCCAGCGATATGTCCACATTGGCCGTCCCGGCCAAGCCGGCTTTGCGGACTTTAACCGTCACCTCGGCATTGGCGCTGGGCAGGCCGCTGACATAGGCTTCAGCCCCCGGTCCTTGTTGCTTAAGCGGCGACGCCTGACCATAAGCGCTGCCCTGAACCGGCACCGCCACCATCACCGCGTCCTGGCCGGCGGCGGCAAAGTAATCGCGCAGGCAGTCCACCAAAGGCCCGCTGCCCAAAAGACCGCTTAAGTCGCTGTCCTTGCCCAGCAGATAACCTTTGCCGGTTTCCCCTTTACTGCACACCCCAGCCATCAGCGCCTTGCCGTCCACCGCCCCCGGAGCCAGACCGCTGGTGCCGTCAACAATATATTCAAATACGTCTCCCATAGTTAATTCCTTCTTCTTAAATGAAAACATCCCGGCAAAAATGGAGCGACTTCCCGTTCCGGGAGGCAAAAATCACACTTTTTGCCTCCCGGGGTTCTTCCTTCGTGGAAATCCGCCAGGATTTTCACGAGGCGCTTCCTAACCGCCCGCCGCCGCTGGGCCGCTTGCGGTAAGCTTCCAGAGCGGTTTTAAATTCAGCCTGGCTGACTTGTTTGCCCGGGGCCCAGCCTTTGGCGGTCCGTAAGCCGGCCAGCTCCCAGCTCACCACGCCCAAGGCTTTAGCCAGAGCCTCAATTTCCTGCAAATCCAAGGCGGGAGATGGAGGAGAAGCCTCGGCTCCCCCGGCCCCCGGAGCGGGCGGAGGCGGGGAATCCGAAAATGGCTGGGCTTCTCCCCCATCCTGATCTGATGTGTTTGTGGGCGGGGAAACCAGGGGAGGCTCGGTTTCTCCCCCGGTTGATTCCGGTAAAACCTCAGGCGGAAAAATTTCTTCGTTTACTTCAACATTAACCTTTTTAGCCATGCTAATCTCCTTTTTTATCCTGCTTAAACGCAGGGTTTATAGTTACGTCAGTAATCATGGTCACTTCAACATCACGGGTTATCACCCCGCTGAAAGTTATATGCAGCACCGCCGAGTAACGGTCGAACACCTCCACCATCCGGGCGTCATAGCCTATGCGTACCGCCCGTTCCGCCTTTATCCGCACCAGATTATTGTGTTCATCCGCCGTATCCTTGGGCAGAGCCAGCAGCACGGCCTTTACCGCCGTTTCCAGCTGGGCATCGCTCCGTTCCTTGATGGTCACCCGCACCAGCAGGTTTCTGTCATATATCCGGTAGCGGTGGATGCGGCCGGCCGGCCGCTCAGTCTGCAAAATGGCGTACAGCCCATCTCTCCGGGTTAAGCTCTCATCCGCGATTTCGATATACAGGCGGGGAGGTGGATAGAGTACCGGGTTATCCTTAACCGGTATGGCTTCCACCAGATCAGCCGGGATATCCGCGCTTGCCGCCGCCTGAGTGATTAATTGCTTAACCAGGGAGATCATTTTGTTTGTCCTTCGGGCTCCTGCCCTACGGACAATTCGCGGCCCCGGCCCAGCCGGTTGCCGCTCACGCTGCACGGCTGCGCCGCTGGCGGGGCGGGCTCCTGCCCGCCTGTTATCCCCAAGGCATGTTTATCAACAAAATGGTTTTTCATACTTTCAGCGTTTTCTTCTCCAGCCTGAACATTTTCTTAATGTGTCTGTCAATCAAATCTCCCACTTCTTCCAAATCATCCTGGGATATACCCATAAAGGGCCGGGCAGGGATAGTGACTTTTTTGCGGAAAACCGGCTTGCCGCCGGCCATAAATCTTAGAAATCTGGCTTTCTTGGCATGAATATCCCCTCCCTCCTGGTGGATGCGGGCATACTTAACATTGGTACCCACAATCACATAATCCGGGGTAACTTCGGCCTGGATTGAGTTTCGTAAGCGCCCGGTATTGGCCAGAGTCTGGCCGCCCCGGGCGGCCGGTTTCCAGGCTGTGCCCTCCGGATCCGTGCCGGTGGAAAAACGCTCCACCGTGCTGCTGACTAGGGCCTGGCCGATGTCCTTGGCCAGCTTCAGGCGAGCAACCGCCGGCCCTGATGTCAGCCGGCCCATAATGTCCAGCCCGCCCCAATCTATTTTTAAACCGCTGCCGCTCATGCTTCTCTCTTTTCCGGTGTAGGGGTGGCATTTTGCCGCCCACTCAATATTTTTTCAACACTTCCGGCCCGAATACCCGCGGCGGGCTTATAGCCTGGATAGGCTGATTCCCACCGGCATTTTCGTCTTCCATGTCCAGAGTCAGCCTGCCTCCGGCAATGTCTTCCAGTTCCTTATAGGCCCTCTTGGCTTCGCTCTGAATATAGATCAAATCGTTGTCGCTCATGGCCTCGGTGTTCATCAGGCTGGTTATGGCTCCCAGGCAGCGATAGCTGGTTAAAACTATGGCGATACGCTTGAGAACAGCCGGAATTTTGTTTAAGGGCAGCTTATAGCGCCGGCCGATAAACTCATTGATTTCCTGGCTGACCTGATCCAGCATCCCATCTATCACTCCGGGGCTTAATTTTTCGACCCGATCCAGGTATTTGCCCAGCACCCAGGCAGTAAGGTCAGACTTCTGGCAATACATGCTTCATCCCCAATTCAAAACCCCATTTAAAACCCATTTAAAAACTCCCAGGTTCAACGATCTCCCCCTAGCTGGCATGGCAGTAGGTAAAAAATAAAATCGCCGCACCTGGAGCCTCTCACGCGCTTCGCCGAAATTAAAAATTTTGGCGGGACAAATCCCCCGCTCGTTCAAAAATGTCATTTTGAACTCGCGGATTGCGGCGTTTGGCTTTATTTGCTTTGGCTTGGCATAATTTTTAAATCCTTTCGTTCCAAGCGGGCAAAACCACGCTTTTGCCCGCTTGGGGTCTTTTTGCTCATGAAAAATCGTAAGATTTTTCATGAAGTGGTTACCGTGGCCCAACAGATGGCTTTAATATTGGGCGCGGGCAAAGGCTTGCTTTCGGAAAACAGCTTTATAGTGCCATCCTCGCTGCGGGAAGGTTTGATAAACAGGGGCAGGGGCTGCAGGTTGCTGTCCAGATCGTCCAGGGCGGCGTAAAACAGCCGGTGCCCCGCGTCCAGGATTATCATCACCACCTGATCAGTGTCGACTATGTTCTCCGCTTGTCCGGAAGCCGGATTGATGAAAGAATCATCAAAAAGTTCGATCTTAAACTCACCGCCCACCATGATCCCCCCGCTGTCAGCCAGGCGTAAACCAATTTTGTCGGCCGGGGTGGCAGTGTCCAGCAGATTAAGCAATGCCAGATAAGCCTTGGTGCCGGCCCAGATTTTAGCCGTCCCCGCCCAGCCGCCGTCGTGGATTAGTTTGCGCATGCCCAGGAGGGTTTCATAAATGTCTTTGGCTTTGGCCTCGCCATCGTCCCATTTAACTCCGGGGGTAAAGAAGCAAGGTGACCCGTAGTCCACCTGATAAACAGCCGTACCTCCGCCGTCAGTCTTCATGGCGTGGCTGATTTTGCCCCGGATGGCCTGCGCGCTCAGCACTTCAGTAGTGCGGCGGGTTGCCCGGCGTATTTCATCCATTTTGCGCCGCGCCCACTCCTCCATTCTGACTTTTGTCAGCAGCTTAAGATTATTGAGTTCCACTCCGCCTAAAGTTGTGCTGATCTTGATGGGCATAGGCTCTATGTAGGAGATATTCAGGTTGTCGCTGAAGAGTGGAGTGCCGGCGGCTCCCCGGCGCACCACCGGCAAAACCTTGGTGACTGCGAATATTTCGTCCACTCCCACTATGGGCAATTCATGCCGCAAGCGGGTGGTAAAGACGGTATCCATAACCGTGGTTTTCAGCGGCGGCAAATGCTCCAACTGCTGAGCTATGGCTGTGGGAGTGAAATAGCTGCGTATATTTACAAGTAATGGCATAATATTGGTGTTCCTTCCGGTTAAACCGGATAAATGGTTAAAGCTTCCAGGGCTTCCAGAACCGCCGGGGTGGCCGCTCCGGCCAGAGTGAAAAGCACGGCTTTGACTACCGTGCCATGAACGATGACTTCCGCCGCCGCCTCAGCGGCCGTATCCACCAGATGCAGACACACCCCATAAAGCGCGGGCGCGGGCGGATCGTTTTGGCCGGGCGTATAGGCCGGATCATAGGCCACCGCCAGCCCGGCGGAGTCAAGGGCCAGCAACTGGCCCGGCTGTAATGTGCCCTGGTTTGCTTTGACCACCCGGCTACGCACAACCACCGGGTGCCCTTCCGCTATCACCTGGGCTTCTTTAAAACTGACGCCCCCCACAATTCCGTTTTGTATGGCCATAATTTAAAGCCTCCTTACACTTTGCTGAGCAGATCATCGTATCCGCTCACCGCTTTGGTTTCCGTGCCCTGCTGCCCGCGAGTGCTGGCCACAAACAGACCGTGCCGCTTTTGCCCCTCCAGATGTTTTTTAAAAAACTCCAGCGGGTTCACCTTTTGCTCATCCTTGCCTTCGCCCTCCCGGAAAAGAATGTTCTTTTCCTCCTGACCGCTTAAGGCTTCCATAAAGTTCAGCAGGCCCGGCTGCTGATAGGGCAGAATGACTCCGTCCGCTTCCAGCTTTTCCAGATAAACCTGATGCTCCGCTCGCCGGGTCTTGGTCTGTAATTCCGCGAACTGCCGGGCCAGCTCATCTTTTTCCTGGCGAAGCTTTTGCAGTTCCGCCGCCGACGCCTCTTCCGTCTTCTGGCCAGAAGCGCCTTCGCCCTGGCCATTGCTGTTTTTACTCATCGCATCCTCCTTGTTTGCGTTTTTCTCTTCTTTGTCATTCCGGGCTTGTCCTGGAATCCAAACTTTTTCATTTCTCTCAGCGAAATTGAACTCGCTGAACTTATCTTCGCCGCTGAAATTGACCGCCTTCAGCCCCTTGACCGCCGGCGGCTGAGCGCCCAGGAAGCCCACATGGCGCAGGCCCCCGTCCGGATAAAAGGCGGCGGAGCGCATCTTAAAGCGTCCGTCCCTCACCATTTGGGCGAAACCGTCATCCACCTGGGCTAATTTAGCTTCCAGCACCTTGACCCCATCGCGGTTTGTTTCCCGTAAGCCCTCCACCCAGGCATAGGCCGGGGCGTCGCTTTGCGGATGCCCGATCACCACCGGAGCCTGATGTTTCTGCGGATCATAGCCGGCCGCAGCTTTGGCGATAAGCTGGTCGCCGTTATGTTCCTGGCCTTCAGCGTCCACCTGCCTGCCGCCTTTGAAAATTTCGATCCAATCGTTAAAACCCATCTTGACTGTTCCTGTGTTAGAGTTATCATTATTTAATAGGAGAAAACTTTTAGGTGGAATACGGGCCACTCCAGAGTCTACAAGCCTAAAAGTGCTGGAATGTGAGCCGTCCAGCTTCGTTTCTCCTTAATTTTTGTGAATTAATAATCCATGCCGTTGATTTTCCACGTAAGCCAGATTGGGCTTTTTTGTACCCCCTGGCGCAAAAACGCTTACTCCCTGCAACTCGCCTCGTACCACCTCAAAAACGGCTATGCCTGGGATGCGCTGTTTATCATTGGTTTTCCACAGGCTGATATAGCGTCGCACCAGACGCACTAGGCCGCTCTTTTCATCCTTGGCTGGAGTTATCCATATCTCGTAAGGGTTTTGGATCATCTCCTCCAACAAAGGAATGATTACTCCATGCCCGGCCTTGGGAAATTTATAAATGGGCGGGTTACTTCCCTTGACGATTTCATATATCCGGGGAGATAAAATCACCGCCTGTCCGGCCGCGTCCTTAATAATTTTGTTCTGGCCATAGAGCTTTAAAAACTCGCTCAGATAAAAATTGTCACTCTGCCCGGCCAGCAGCAGCCGCGCTTTATCCAGCAAAGGCAAGCTAGAGGCCGGGACATTGTGCAAGGCCGGCCTCCGGTAGTCAGCCGGCCCTTTAAGATTCGGCATATCCTTGAAAACCGGAATCTCATCGGAGGAAGCCCCCCACATCGTTTTGCCGGGATGGTAAGCAAACCCTCTGTCCGGAATTAAGGGCCGGGCCGGAAGGTTTTGCTTCGTCTGCGGATCAACCGGTTCTATCAGATGCCCGTTGGGGTTGTCCGCTTCCACTGTAAGCCCGCGTTTATCCACCTGCCGCTGGCTTAAGCTGACCGTGGTGCAGCGGCAGAAAAACCCGTTGGGCGGCCACCAGGTATCCCAAAACTCATGGTTTAAGGGAAATACTTTGCCGTGCAAAGCGGCGTGGGTGGGCCGGGTGCGATCGTCCATTATTGCCAGATACATGGCATAAGGCCGGTTTTCCGCGCTTTCCGTCATCTGCTTGTAGTGGCCCACCGAGTAAGCGGTCTGCAAATTGGTGCGAAAAATGTTATCTATCCGCCAGGATGCTTTACCGCTCCAGCCCCGGCGGGTGAATATGTCGGCGCACTGGGCCTTAAAATCTTCCAGGGTAATGCCCTTTTCGATGGCCGCCTGCAGGGCCTGATAAACGCCGGCCAGTTCGTCCTCTCTGGCGATGCCGGCCACCGCGAAAGCCTTGAGCTTGGCTTCATCGGATAATTGGCGGTATTGCCCAGGCGTGATCTGCGTTTTGCTCTGCCAGAACTCCAGGGCTTCCTGGAAGGGCTGGTCATAAGCCTGTATGGCTGGATTAGAATTGGAATCAGCCATTGGCTTTCCCTCTGCCGCCGGCAATCATCCGGCCCAGCAGGCTGGCCTGCAGTATGCCGCCTTCCAGGCTGTCCGCCAGCTTTTGGCTGTCCAGGTCCGGGTAGGCTTCCAGTAGCCCGGCCATCAGCTCATCATAGCTTTTCGCTCCCGCCACTATAGCCAGAAGACTGTCTTCGTTGCCGGCCAATGCTTCCCCGTTCCGTTCCACCAGGGCCGCGCAAAATTCATCCAGCTGGGCCTGCCCCTGAATGGCGCGCGTGTTTTCTATTTCATTGTCATTCCATGGCTCCCTAAAAAACGCGGAACGCGTTTTCGCTGGAATTGTCCCGGAATCCCAGAATTGCGGCGGAGCAAAGTTTGCCGCCGGAACCTCTTCCAGGTCATCTTCATCCAGGTTGTAAGCCTTGATCAGATAAGCACGTGAAAGTTTCAGTCCCGACTGCTGGAGAACCTGGCTCAAATCTTTGTCCCGGGCCGTGCGCTTGGGCTGTAAATCCTCTTCCTCCCGCCATTCCAGCAGCGGGCTGATGGTGCCCGGAGAATTTATTTCCGTGTAAATCCAGGAAATCTCCTCCAGGGTGGTTTTGATCAGCCGCGCGTCCGCGTCCTGCAAAAGCTCTAAAATCCCGGCGTGAGTTTTAGCCGCGGCATAAGAGCCGGTGTCTCCCACCTCGCTGGTTAATGTCTGGCCGCCGATCACCTTGGAAACTTCCGCGTCCATAGCGCTTTTTAAGGTTTCATGGATTTTGTCCGCCCCGGAGCCGCCGGCGCTTAAGATTTCCACCTTCGCACCATCGGGCATGACCGCCACCGCGTTCTGGCGCATGTTTATCAGGGCTTGCAGCAGTTTCCTCTGCTCTTCCTCGCTGGTTCCGGGGGCATAGGTGGCGGTTAAAAAGGCCCCGCCGAACTTTTCCACAAATTCAATCCAAAATTTGACGCCGCCTTTTTTGAAAGTGACCGGCCAGAAGCAACGCGAGAGCAAGCGAAGTCCATAGGGATTGTCATAAGTGGCCCCATGCCGGGCCAGGACAAACTTAGCAAAGGGCAGGGGAACTCCTTCCCAGGGATTGTCCTTGGCTAAGAAGCGCGGCTCACTGGTCTGGCTGTCAAAACCAAACCAGCCCGGAGGCAAAGCCCGTAAGTCCTTGAGCCGCATCCGGCCATCGCCGCGTTCCCAGATAAGTTCGATCGGGGTGTAGCCGTATAAGGGCGCGTTGATAATCTGGGCCACCAGCCCGGGCATGTCTATCCGCTCCAAATCTTCAGCCAGCCAGTTCACCAGCTTTACCGCATCCGGCGCCGGCTCTTTTTGCTCCAGGCGGCCTGGTTGCCAGTGGTAGTCTTTAGCCAGAGTGGCCGAATGGCGGGTGGCGATCACACTGGCCAGATGGCCGTCAGCGGTCAGCTCTTCCAAAATCCGCCCGCCTCCGTCCACCAGCTTTTTCAGCACCGGGTCCGGATCAGGCAGCAGGCCGAAGAACTGTGACCACTCGGCGTTATCCCGGGTGGCTATTTCCTGTAAAATAAGAATAGGATCAAACTTAGGCATAACCCCTCAGCATTTGCCGGCTTTCCCTGGGCAAGGCGCTCCAGATGGCGGTATCTCTCACCGGCTGACTGGCCCCGGCCAGGGCCAGAGAAATGGCCCAGAAGCGGTCAGCATGGCCTTCATCATCCTGGGACGCCTGCAAGCGGGGAGATCCGGTAGGGCCCACAAATTTTTTCACCCGGTTAAGGTCATCCCGTAAGATGGGATTGCCCGCTTCTATGCGCACCCGTCTATCCTCAAAAATTTGCTTGGCCGCCGTGGCCACATTCAAGCGCCGGGGCCCGCTGAAAATCACCCCTTCCACTCGTGACCCGTAGAGTCGCTGCATGTCCTCAACTGGTTTTTCCCCCATGCCCGTCTGGTCCATAACCAAACGAACCACTTTATAAAACCGCATTAAGCGCTCCATCTCTTTGTCGTGCTGGGCGAATGTGGAATTACGAAGCACCACTAACTCGCGCAGCCAGAATACATCTCCCACCTGCTCGAATACCGCTGCGATCCACAGCGCTCCCCGCACAGCGATGTCATTGCCGATAAAACACAAACCCCCTTCATAGTATTCCGGCTTGCCCGCCTGTTCGTGTTCCGCCGCCAAGATCAGCTCATAAGGCAGCCAGGAGGCCGCTTCGTCCAGGAACTGCAATTCGTATTCCTGGGCCCAGGCTTCCTCATCTCCCATCCCGGACCGCAATTCCGCGATATCGCGCTCCAGGCCCCCTTTTACCGCCTGATAGATATCCACGATATGCCGGCTCCAGCCGTCATCTTTGCCAGTTATCAGCTCGTAAAACTTGTTGTTCTTGCCGTTAGGGGTGGACGTAATTCTCAGCTTGAGCCCCGGCTTGCTGATCACCGGATATAAGGCCCGCCAGATGGCCCGGCTGTCCTGGTGGAAAGCAAAT
>JAIRYI010000069.1 GCA_031267815.1 Desulfarculales bacterium
CCATTTATATTGCCGACCATGTTTTGATCGAAGAAAGTGAGGCCTATTTTCATCGTTTCCGGCTCTATGATGAAAATACCCGTATATCTTTTCCCGATTCCATAGAAATTAACACCCTGGAAATACCCAAAGCGAGCACGCCTGACGGCTCCCCGTTGGGCGAGTGGATGAGCTTTTTCCGGGCCGGAGAAAAGGAGGAATTTATGGCCGCAGCCCAAACCAATCCCGCCATAGCCGAAGCTTGGGGAGTAATAAAAGTTTTGAGCGGCGATGAGCGTGCACGGCTCATCGCCGAAGCCAGAGAAAAGGCGCGAATGGATTTTGACGATAATTATAACGGAGCCTATCAGGAAGGCGAGCGGAAAGGAAGACAGGAAGGCGAGCAGAAAGGGCGGCTGGAAGGAATACAGGAAGGCGAGCAGAAAGGGCGGCTGGAAGGAATACAGGAAGGCGAACAGAAAGGACGCCTGGAAGGAAAGCTGGAAGGAAAGCTGGAAGGAATACAGGAAGTGGCCGCCAATGCTTTACGTGAAAACATGCCTGCGGAAACAGTTGCCCGGCTTACCGGCCTGCCGCTGGCGGAAGTAAAACAGATTGCCGCCCAGCTTGATTCAAAATGAGTTTAATTATTCACTGGCAGCAAGGTGAGGCAAATCATTCTTTATTCGCCTATGGATATGGTCATCAATGAAATTGCCCGGGGGATTGCCGGCGGCGGCGCTTCTGATTCCAACTATGCCCGGCGTTTTCATTTGATCAATTGCGAAGCGAAGACCATTTCAACCTCATTTTTCAGCCAAGCTTGGTTTTGCCGCAAAACCTTGATGGTGGCGCTGTGGGGATGACAGATGGCGATAGCCTGCCCCTGGCGGCGGGCCAGATTGACCAGATTGCGCAGCTGGCGTTCAATACTCTCTTCATCAATCTGATGATCCAGAAAAATATCCCGGCGCCCGCTTTTGATGCCCAGGCGTCCGGCTTCGGCCTGAGCCACGGAACGGGGTGAGGTGAGGCTGTCCAGAAAGAGCAGATTGTTTTCCCTGATCACCTGCAGCGGCCCGGCCAGAGCCGCGGCGTTTTGGGTGAAGCGCGATCCCATATGATTGTTCACTCCCACCGCGCCCGGCACTTTGGTCAAAGCCTGGCGGGTAAGGCTAATAAGCGCCTCCTGCCCGGCATGGCTGTACAGGGCGCCGGGGCCGGGGTTGCTGCCGCCCAGAGGTTCCATGGGCAGATGCAGCCATAATTCAAAGCCCCTTTCTTTAATTTGCCGGGCGGCCCGGGGCGCGTCAGGGGCATAGGGCAGCACCGACATGGTCAGAGGCAGGTCAAGGGCCAGCAACTGGCTCAAGGCGTTTTTGTTCAAACCCACATCATCCACGATTATCGCCGCTCTCGGTTTGCCCGGGCCTGGCGGAGGCAGGGGAAGGGAAGGATTTTCCTCTGTCTGACGCAGATTGATCTGGTGGGTAAGCTGACTGTCCAGATATATTTCCAAGTGCCAGAATCCCGTCTGTTTCTGCCAGGACAGGCCGGCGCCGGCCGGCCGCAGTTCTTTATTGAGGCGCTCGGCCACCTCCGTCAGGCTCTGACGGGGCGTCAGCTCGATCTCCAGCCGGGCGGTTTCTCCATGTTCTTTTATATCTGTCCACGATTCGCTCTGGCCCGCGGCCACGCCCGCTCCCCGCAGGGCCTCATAAATGGCCCTGTCCAGACGCAGCCAGGATTCGCCGGCCGGTTCTTCATAATGATAAACTTCCTGGGGGGCGGCCTGTCCGGGCGGGCTGATCTCCGGCCGGGGCGGCGGCGCGGGGGAGGAGAAAAAGAGCAAATAAGCTCCTGCCCCGGCGCAGGCCAGCCCAATCGCCATCCCCAGGCCCAGAAAGAAAAAAACCAGGTTTTTGGCGCCGCTCCGGCCTGGTTTTCCGGGGCTTTTGCCGGATCGGGAAGGAACAGCCGCGGCGGGTTTTTTAACCCGCCGCGGCTGTGGGGATGAAGATTTACTTTTGGCCGGAGCCATGCTTACAGAGCGTCGGTCGAGGCCGGAGCAAGGGCGGGCAGATAAGAATCAAAATAGGTACTCCATACTTTCAACTGATCCAAAGCCCTTTGCAGCTGATTATCCAGAGCCAGTTTTTCCAGCGGATACTGCAGCTTGCCGGCCGAGCCGGAATTTTCCGAGGGCTTGGCGCTCTGGGAAGGCATGGCCCCCCTGATGTCTTTTTCCCGTATTTCTCCCGCCGGATCCAATTGCTCCGAAGGGAGTTCCAGGGGCACAATCATATCCGGCTTTATGCCTTCCGCCTGAATGGAGCGGCCGCTGGGGGTATAAAAGCGGGCGGTGGTGAGTTTTAAAGCCCCTTTGTCGGAGAGAGGAAGGATGGTTTGCACCGAGCCTTTGCCGAAAGTGGTGGTGCCCATGATTATGGCCCGTTTATGATCCTGCAGAGCCCCGGCGACAATTTCGCTGGCGCTGGCCGAACCGTTGTTGACCAGACAGACGATGGGGTAATTACCCGCGGCGGTCTGGGTGGAGGAAGCGCGAAAGACCATTTTTTGTCCCGGAGAGCGGCCCACCGTGGAAACAATAATCCCCTCATTCAAAAATTGGTCGGCCACCCGCACCGCTTCCTGGAGCAGCCCGCCCGGGTCATTGCGCAAATCCAGCACCAGGCCTTTTAAAGGCGCCGGCTGATCCTGCAGGGTTTCCAGGGCCTTGATCAGATCGCGGGTGGTATTTTCCTGAAAACTTATTATCCGCACATAGCCATAGCCCTCTTCCAGCAGATTGAAGCGCACGCTGTGAATGGGAATGACATCGCGGACTATGGCTATATCCAAAAGCTGGCTTTCCCCCTCCCGCATAAGGGAAAGGGTAACGCTGGTGCCCCGCTCCCCTCTGATGGCTTTTATGGCTTCGGTCAGAGTCATGTTTTTGGTAAGCTGACCGTCTATTTTCATAATCTGGTCGCCCGCCTTTACTCCCGCCAAATCCGCCGGAGTCCCCTCAATGGGGGAAACCACGGTGAGGGCGCCGTCTTTAGGGGTGATTTCAATGCCCACGCCGGAGAATGATCCTTTGGTGTCATCCTGCAATTCCTTGAATTCGGCTTGGGTGAGATAGGCGGAGTGAGGATCCAGGCCGTTCAGCATGCCTTTCAGGGCTTCGTCGATCAGATCATCCAGAGATTTTTCTTCCACATATTTGCTCTGCACCTCGGCCAGAACTTCAGTGAACAGGCGCATTTTTTCATAATCAGCGTCGCTGGCCGCCCGTGCCGGGGGCAGGGTTATCTGAGAAGACATGGCTCCGGCCAAGAAAGCCGTTAACATCAGCAGAGGCAGAATAAATTTCCAAGATTTAAGATGACCCATGTAATTTTTCCTGGATTTAAAAAAATTAATATATCTGTAATATTTCATTCCCAATGTCATGATTTGGAACGATTTTATATTATAACACCGGATAAGCCCCTTGGGCATGGGAAATATAAAAATTTTCCGGCCGTTGGGGGATAAGGATAGGCTTGCCGTAACTGCCTGGGGCCGTGGGCTAAGGGGCGGGATTGACGCCGCTCAACAATGAACGCTTGCAAAAGTGGGACCTGTTTGGCAAAGTTAACAAAAGCGCTTAAAAGCTAATCTGCAATTTGTCAATAGGGGGCTGAGGCCAAATTTTTATATAACTGACTAAAATTTATATAAAATAACATAAGCTTTAATTCGTTCATGTAATATTTCGGATTAAACGTCAAGGAGACAATTTATGAAACAGGCGTCCCAAGGCCGGCCCCGCCGGGGTGTAAAAATAATTCTGATCGTTCTGGCCGCTCTGGCTCTGCTGGCGGGCGGCGGGCTGATCGCGCTTAAGATCATGCTGGCTTCCGATGATTTTCAGGCCCGGATTAAACAGATGGTCAGTGAACAGGCGGCGGAAAAAGCGGGGTTAAAAGTGGAGATTGACGGCAAATTTTCCGTCAGCCTGTTTCCCGGCCTGGGCTTAAGCACCGGCCGGGTGGAAGTGAGCCGCCTGCCCGGCCGGGAAACCGGGTTGCCTTTGCGGGAAATGGAATTGGCGGAGGCGGATATTCAGGTGGGCCTGTGGAGCCTGTTGTACGGCCGGGTGGAGGTTAAAAGCGTCAATCTGCGGGAGGTGCGGGCCATAGCGGATATGCCCCAGGGCCAAAGCCTCCGGTTGCATTTAAACCGGGTGAGGATAAGCGAGTTGAGCGCGTCCAACGGCCGGGCGGAAATCGAAGGGCAGCTGATGTGGGGCCGGAACAAAGTGGAGGCGGAGATTGATATGGGCCTTTTTCTGGACCGCGCCAACGCCCTGGAGGCGGATTTCACTGCCGCCAGACTGCGGGCCGCTCTGGAAGGCCGGCCGGAAATTGACCTTGTCCTGGAAGGCCGGCTGGCCCTGGAGGCGGATTTTTCTCAACTCCGGGAATTCCGCCAGATAGAACGAATAAGAGCCTTCGGCTTCAAAGTGAGCGGGGCGGGGCTGGAAGCCGCTCTGGAGGGAGATTTTTCTCCCGCGGCCTTAAGCGGCCAGGGGAGGCTGGCGGCGGGGGGAAGTTTAAGGGAAGCTCTGGCCTGGCTCGGCTGCCGTCTGGCTTCCTCTCAGGCGGGGGCGGATTTGCGTCTGGAAGCAAGCGGCTCCAGTGACGGCAAAGTCATTACTCTGTCTGCCCTGAACGCTTCCCTGGACAGCCTGAAACTGCAATCCCAAGCCAGTCTGACCCTGTCCAGACTGCTTCTGCCTGAACAGGCGCGGCTGACCGGATCGCTGGATCTGGGCCGGATAAATCTGGACGATTATCAGCTTATTGCCCTCTCCCCGCCCGCCTCGCCGCAACCGCCCCCCCCCAGCCAGAGTCATCCCCGGACAAGCGGGGGCGGGGAATCTTATTCTCTCCCGGAAGATGAACCGGCGGCAGAGCGGGCGGGTCCGGAAGGGGCCGTCTCTGATCCGGCCCCTCCGGCGCCAGCCGCTTCCGGGCGGGAAGAAACTGCCCGGCCTTTGGATCTGCTGGCTCTGCTGCGCAGGGCCGAGGCCGAAATTGCCCTGAGCGGCGAGCAAGCCGCCCTGGCCGGGTTCAAATTCACTGATATTAAAGGACGGATTCAGGGAGAGAAGGGGGTATGGCGGCTCTCTCACTTAAGCCTTAATTTCCTGGCCGGGCGAATTGAGGCAGCCGCGGCCGCCGACCTCAAGCCGGTCCCGCCCCTCTTCAGCCTGGATCTCAAAGCCGAGGGCCTGGATCTGAGCGGCCTGTCTCCCGCTCTCAAGCAAGGCCGGCTGCAGTCTCTGCGCGCCAATTTGAGCGCTTCGGGCAGTGACCTTGTGGCCGGGTTGAATGGCGCGGCCAGCTTCCGGGTGGAAAAAATGGCCGCCGTTCTTCCCCTGCCCGGCGAATTAACCCGGATTCTGCCCGGACAGCTGCAATTGGATTACGCCAGCGCCGACTTCAATATCCGCCGGGGCATAGCCAACACCGCCAATCTTCTCTCCGAGGGCGCGGGCCTTAAGGCAGCGGGCCAAGGCAGCCTCAATCTGCCCCGCCAAAGCATGGATATGCGGGTGCTGGTGAACCTGCCGCTGGGAATCAAACTGCTGGGCAGCGCCGGGGTGCCTCTAATTATAAGCGGGCCCTTGAATAATCCGAAGGTGAGCGTGGATGAGGCGGAACTGGCCCGGGAAGCGGGCCGGGCTATCATTGACAATCAGATAACCGAGGGCCTGGGAAGAGAGAACGCCGACCGGATCCGGGAAGGAGTGGGAGGGTTGCTGCGGGGTCTGGGCAGATAAAAATCCGGCCCGGGCGGCCGGCCCCGCTCTTGACTTGAGGCGGATTATCGTATAAAAAATACAGACTGCTGGGGAATCGTCTAACGGCAGGACAACAGACTCTGGATCTGTCTATCGGGGTTCGAATCCCTGTTCCCCAGCCATTCCGCTCCGCTCTTCAACCGCCCCCATCTGGCGGGCCAGAGCGTCCAGCACTCCGTTTACAAAAGAGGGCGAAGACTCCCCCCCAAAACTTTTGGCCAACTCCACCGCCTCGTTAATAGCCACTTTCACCGGCGCCTGACCGTGAATTATTTCATAGGCGGCCAGACGCAGGATATTGCGGTCAATATGGGACATGCGCTCCAGTTTCCAATGAGGGCTGGCCTTTTGCAGGGCCTGATCCAGAGATTCCTGCTCTTCGGCCACCCCCAGCACCAGGCGGCGGGCATAACCCATGAGCTTGGCCGGAGCCCGGAAGTGACTGGCAAAAGCGCGCACCGCCTGCTCTCCGTCTTCCCGGCCGTGTTCGCGCTGGTACATTATCTGCAAAGCCAGTTCCCGGCTTAAACGGCGTTCCGTCAACATTTATATCCGGCGCAGCATGTCTACCATTTCAATGGCGGCCAGGGCGGCGTCAGCGCCTTTATTGCCGCCTTTGCTGCCCGCCCGCTCGATGGCCTGTTCTATGCTGTCAGTTGTGAGTACGCCGAAAATGACCGGGACCCCGCTGCTCAGGCCGGCTTGGGCCACTCCTTTGGTCACTTCTCCGGCCACCATATCGAAATGAGGGGTGGCCCCTCTTATTACCGCGCCCAAGGTGATGACCGCGTCATATTTTTTGCTTTGGGCCAGAGCCTGGGCGGTGAAAGGAATCTCAAAAGCGCCCGGAACCCACACCGCCGCGCAGTCGTCCATATTGGCGCCGTGGCGGCGCAGGGCGTCTGAGGCTCCTTCCAGAAGGCGGGAGCTTATAAACTCGTTAAAGCGTGACACCACCAGGGCAAAACGCATTCCTTCCGCCTTTAAATGGCCTTCTAAAACTTTCATATAATAATCCTCATTTTACCAATTGCAGCAAATGCCCCAGTTTGAGGCATTTGGTCTTGAGATAGCGTTCATTTTCCGGCCGGGACGGCACTTCCAGGGGAACTCTCTCCCCCACCGACAGGCCATAGCCCAGCAGAGCCACCATTTTCTGAGGGTTATTGGTGAGCAGTCGCATTTTGCGCACCCCCAAATCGGAGAGGATCTGAGCGCCTATGCCATAGTCGCGCAGATCCGCGTCAAAGCCCAGAGCCTCATTGGCTTCCACCGTGTCTTTGCCCTGGTCCTGGAGTTCGTAGGCTTTAAGTTTATTGACCAGGCCAATGCCCCTGCCTTCCTGGTGCATATAAAGAAGCACTCCTTTGCCTTCCTCCTCAATCAGGCGCAAGGCCCGGACCAGCTGTTCGCCGCAGTCGCAGCGCAGGGAATGAAACAAATCCCCGGTCAGGCATTCGGAATGCACCCGGACCAGGACCGTGTCTTCCTCTTCTATTTTCCCTTTTACCAGAGCCACATGTTCCAGCTTGTCCACCTGATTGGAGTAGACCGCGATGCTGAAATCTCCGTAGGCGGTGGGCAGGCGGACCATCACCTCCCGCTTCACCAGGGTTTCGTGGTGCATGCGGTAGGCGATTAGATCGGCGATGGAGGCGATCTTGAGGCCATGCCGGGCCGCGAACAGCTCCAGGTCGGGCAGGCGGGCCATGCTCCCATCCTCATTCATGACCTCACAAATCACCGCCGCTTCCCGCAGCCCGGCCATACGGGCCAGATCGACCGATCCTTCAGTCTGGCCGGTGCGCACCAGCACTCCGCCGTCTTTGGCCCGCAGAGGGAAAATGTGACCGGGGCTGACCAGATCACCGGGCCGGGCGTCCGGGGCCGAGGCCACCTTCACCGTGTGCGCCCGGTCAAAAGCGGAAATTCCCGTTGTCACCCCATGTCTGGCCTCTATGGATACAGTAAAGGCGGTGTTGAAGGGGGATTGGTTGTCCCTCACCATGGGGTTCAGGTCGAGTTGGTCGGCAATGGCGCTGCTCAGAGTCAGGCAGATAAGGCCCCGGGCGTGGGTGGCCATGAAGTTGATGGCCTCAGGTGTGATAAACTGGGCGGCCATGGTGAGGTCGCCCTCATTTTCCCGATCCTCGTCATCCACCAGAATTATCATTTTGCCCGCCTTGATGTCGGCGATCACTTCTTCTATAGGAGCTAAAGGCATATTTTAAAATCCTTAAAAGCCCAGCCGGGTCAGTTGCTCAAAAGTGATCCCCCCTTCGGGCGCTGTGCCGGGACGAAGCAGTTTTTCCACGTATTTTGCCAGTAAATCTGTTTCAATATTAACATATTGACCGCTGTTTACAAGTTGAAGGGCGGTCTCTTTCATGGTATGGGGGATGATGTTGACGGAAAAGCTTTCCTCTCCGGCCTGATTTACGGTCAGGCTGACGCCGTCTATGGCGATGGAGCCTTTTTCCGCCACATAGCGCATATGCTCCCGGGGCAGCGATACGGTCAGGCGGGTGGAAGCGCCCCGGGCGCTTATTTCCTCTATCCGGCCCAGGCAGTCCACATGGCCGCTGACCAGATGCCCGCCCAGACGGCCGTTTAGAGGCATAGCCCGCTCCAGATTGACCCGGCTGCCCGGGCGCAGGCGGCCCAGGCCGGTGCGGGAAAGACTTTCTCCGGATATATAGGCGCCAAAGGCCCGCTCCCCTTTCTGGTTCACGGTCAGGCAGGCGCCGTTGACCGCCACTGATTCGCCCATGCCCGTTTCCCGGATCGGCCACGGGGGGATAATCCAGATTTTTACTTCCCCGCCTCCGGGTTCCAGTTTTTCCACCTGGCCCAAGCCTTCGATCAATCCGGTGAACACGGTTCATCTTCCTTTCGCCGGGCGCTCAAGAAGAGATCTTTACCCAGCCGGCGCACCGTGGGGACAGTGAAGGGCAGCGCCTCCGCCAAAGTGGCGAACCCATCTCCCCCCACAAAGGAGGGCGCGCTTTTGCCGCCTATGATAATAGGAGCCATAAACAGATTTAATTCATCGATAAATTTCAGCCGGGCCAGAGAAAAGGCCAGTTCTCCCCCCCCCTCGGCCAGGATGGAGGTTATCCCTTCCCGGGCCAGGGTGGGCAGAAGGCAGGTCAAATCCACTCTTCCTTTTTCATCGCCGGGCAAAGGCATAATTTGCGCGCCCCGGGCCACCAGGGCCTGGGCTTTTTCTTTGGAGGCCTTGATAACGCAGGCAATGACCGTCCGCCCCGGCTCGTCCAGCATGGCCGCCTGGGGCGGGGTGGACAGGCGGCTGTCCACAACAACGCGCACGGGATTGCGCCCGTTTTTAATCCGGCTGCTCAAGCGGGGGTTGTCGGCCAGCACCGTACCCGCTCCCACCATGACCGCGTCCACCTGAGAACGCAGGCGGTGGGCCTCACGCCGGGCCTTTTCCCCGCTTATCCACTGGCTGTGCCCGGAAGCGTCAGCAATGCGCCCGTCCAGGCTGACGGCGCTTTTCAGTATAACATAGGGGCGGCCGGAAGTTATCCAGGTCAGAAAAAAACGGTGCGTATGCCGGCAACGCTCTGCCAGCATTCCTCCTTGCACTTCCAGGCCCTGGGCGGCCAGAAAACTCCCTCCTCCGCCGGCCAGAGGATTGGGATCAGCCGCGCCGTAAACCACTCTTTTTATGCCCGCCTGCAAAATGGCCTGGGTGCAGGCCGGGGTGCGGCCCTGGTGATTACATGGCTCCAGATTGACATAAAGGTCGGCTCCCCGGGCCGCCGCCCCCGCCTGGGTCAGAGCCAGAACTTCCGCGTGGGGCTGTCCGGCCTGACGGTGCAAGCCCTGACCCACCACCCGGCCTTCTCTTACCACCACCGCCCCCACCGCCGGGTTGGGAGAAGCGGACCCTTGCGCCCTGGCGCTCAGGGCCAGGGTATGAGCCATAAATTTTTTATCCTCGCTCATTTTCGCCGCGGTCATAATTTTTCTAAATTTTTCTGCCGCCCGGCAATGATGCTTTCCAGCTCGCGCATGAATTCCTGCACATCGCGAAATTCCCGATACACGCTGGCAAAGCGCACATAGGCCACTTCATCCACTCCCTTTAGCCAGGCTATCACTTGTTCTCCCAGAGCGCTGGCCGCCACCTCGCGTATATTGTTTTCCTGAAAGTACAGCTCCAGGCTGTCCAGAAAACTCTCCACCTGGCCAAGGGACACCGGCCGTTTTTGCAGCGATTTCATTATCCCGCCCCGCAGTTTGCCCCGGTCGAAGACTTCCCGGCTGCCGTCTTTTTTGACGATCAGGATTTCCAGTTCGTCAATGCGCTCATAAGTGGTGAAGCGTTTTTCGCAGGTGAGGCACTGGCGGCGGCGGCGGATGGCGTCGCCGTCCTTGCTCAAGCGGGAATCCACCACTTTGTCGTCTTCATTGCCGCAAAAAGGGCATTTCATTATTTCTGCTCCTCCAAAGCGGCCAGAGTTTCGCGCGCCTCCCGGTTTTCCTCTTCCACCCACTCCGTCACCGGGGTTCGCCTGACCGCGCCGTTTTCCCGGAAACTGACCACACTGCTGATGCCGGCGTTTATGATTACCCGGCGGCATAGCTGGCAGGGTTCCGGATCGGCGATCATCCGGCCGCTGCTCAAGTCATCGCCGTGCAGGTAGAGGGTGGCGCCGATAGTCTGCTGGCGGCTGGCGTGGATGACCGCGTTCATCTCCGCGTGGACAGAGCGGCACAGCTCATAACGCTGGCCTGAAGGAACGTTCTGTTTCACTCTTTCGCAAACGCCCAATTCATCGCAATTCAACACCCCGCGGGGAGCCCCGGCGTAGCCGGTGGAGATTATCTGGTCATCTTTGACAATGACCGCGCCGTAGCGGCGGCGCAGACACGTGCCCCGCTGGGAAACCTGGCGGGCCATGTTGAGATAATATTCGTCTTTGCTGGGCCGCCGCATGATCAGAGCATATCCAGCATATCCACCCGGGCCTGATGCCGGCCTCCTTCAAAATCGGTATTTAAAAATACATCGAGAATTTCCAGGGCCAGAGGCTCGGGGGTGAGGCGGCCGCCCAGACAAAGCACATTGCCGTTGTTATGGGAACGGCCCAGACGGGCATGTTCCGCTGTGGAGGCGGCTATGGCGCGCACGCCGGGGAACCGGTTGGCGGCAATGCACATGCCCAAAGAGCTGCCACAGACTAGAACACCTTTCCATCCCAGGTTATTTTGCATGAAATTCACTACCTTGCGGGCCATCAGAGGGTAATCGCAGACTTGATCGTTAAATGGGCCCAAATCCTCGGTTTCAATTCCCTGGCTGACAAGGCGATCAACAAGACGTTTTTTTAATTGATATCCGGCATGATCAGAAGCTATGACGACCGGCATGGGGTTTTCCTATTTGTACACGCCAAACAAAAGCGAAGCGTTGGTGCCTCCGAAACCGAAAGAGTTGCTCAAGGCCAGATCCATTTGCACCGGGCGTTTGCAATTGGGCACATAATCCAGATCGCAGTCCGGGTCGGGGTGTTCGTAGTTGACCGTGGGATGAAGGATCTGGTCGCGCAGGCTTAAAACTGTGACCACTCCTTCCGCTCCTCCGGCCGCGCCCAGCATATGGCCTATCATGGACTTGGTGCTGCTGACGGCCAGCTTATAGGCATGACCGGCGAAAACCCGCTTTATAGCCATGGTTTCCAGCATATCGTTCAGGCCCGTGGAAGTGCCGTGGGCATTGATATAAGAAACTTCCTCCGGCCGGACTCCGGCGCTGGCAAGGGCCATGCGCATGCAGGCAATGGTGCCTCTGCCCTCCGGATCGGGCGCGGTCATGTGGTAGGCGTCGCAGGAAATGCCGTAACCTCTGACTTCGGCCAGAATTTTCACTCCCCGGGCCAAAGCCGAATCCAGGTCTTCCAGGATCACTACCCCTGAACCCTCGCCCATGACAAAACCGTCGCGCTCTTTGTCAAAAGGACGGCTGGCCTTCTCCGGATGTTCGTTGTTAAGGCTTAAAGCGCGGGCGGCGTTAAACCCGGCCAGGGTGAGGGGGTTGATGACCGCTTCGGCCCCTCCGCAAACCATAAGATCAGTCATGCCGCTCCGGATATAGCGAAAGGCTTCGCCGATGGCGTGGGATCCGGCGGCGCAGGCGGTACTCAGAGCCATATTGGGGCCGCGCAGGCCATAGGTCATGGCTATTTCGCCCGGGGCCATGTTGGCGATGAGTTTGGGCACGAAAAAAGGGCCTATTTTGCCGGGGCCCGACTTGTCCAGAAGCAGAGTGTTTTCCACAATAGTGTCCAGGCCGCCCATGCCCACTCCCATGATGCAGCCGGCCCGGTAAGAGGAGTCCTCTTGCAGCCGCTCCGGCAGGCCGGCCATTTCCCAAGCCTGGCGGGCCGCGCCCAGGGCATAATGAATAAAGGTATCCAAACGCTTGACGCTCTTTTTGGGCATCCAGTCTTCCGGATTGAAATCCAGCACTTCCGCCGCTATTTTAGTCTTATTGATTGCGGGGCTGAATTTTTGGATGGGCCTTATGCCGCATTCCCCGGCCAGCATTTTGCTCCAGTTTTCTTCTACTCCAGTAGCTAAAGAGGTAATCAGCCCCAGCCCTGTAATCACGACCCTACGCTGTCGCACTTGGATTCTCCTGCCTCATAAATTAAAAATCAGCGCCGCTAAAATTTTTTACAAACACTTTTTTTAATTTTTGTGTTTGCTGACATAGTCAATGGCGTCCTGCACGGTCTTGATTTTTTCCGCTTCCTCATCAGGAATGGAAACTTCGAAAGTCTCTTCCATGGCCATAATCAGTTCCACCAGATCCAGGGAGTCAGCTCCCAGGTCATCCACAAACGACGCCTCGGGCACCACATCTTCTTCGGCCACGGACAACTGTTCTGCGATTATTTTTTTAACTTTACCCTGAATATCCATTAGGTTTAATCTCCTAGAAAAGGTTAAATACTAAAATTTTAACAGTATACCAATGCCACCGCCATAATAAAGGGAGGATGGCCTCACATATAAATGCCCCCTCCCACATGCAGCACCTGGCCGGTCAGGTAAGATGAGGCGTCAGAACATAAAAAAGCCACCGCCTGGGCCACTTCCCCGGCTTCGCCGCCTCTGCCGGCGGGAATGAGGGCCATAATCGGACGCACCGCTTCCTCCGGCAGGCCTCTGGTCATATCGGTATTAATGAAGCCGGGCGCCACCGCGTTTACCCGGATATTGCGTTGAGCCAGCTCCCGGGCCGCGGTTTTGGTGAGGGCAATAAGCCCTCCTTTGCTGGCCGAGTAATTGGCCTGCCCGGAATTGCCTATAACCCCGGCCAGACTGGTCAGGTTAACTATACACCCAAAGCGCTGTTTGATCATAATTTTGGCCGCCGCCTGCATGCATACGAAGGGAGCGGTCAGATTGACGTCCATGACCCGCTGCCACTGTTCCATATTCATGCGCAGCAAAATGGCGTCGCTGGTCAGAGCGGCGTTGTTGACCAGACCGTGCAGAGCGCCGTAGGTCCTGGCGAGGTAAGCTATATAATCCTTCGCCTCCTCATAGCTGGCTATATCAAACCGGCGCCGGTCGGATAAAGCGCCGGCGGCCTGAATAAGCGCTTCGGTCTGCCGGGCGCTGTCTTCGCTGCTGGCATAGGTAAAAGCCACCACCCTGTCCGGCCCAGCCAGAGCCAGGCAGATTTCCCGGCCAATACCCCGGCTGCCTCCGGTGACCAGGTAGACTTTTTTCTCCGCCATCAATTTTTCCCCCTGTTATAGGTGCGGCTGAGTTCGCGGCTGATGACCCCGCGCTGAATCTGATTGGTTCCTTCATATATCTGCAGGATTTTGGCGTCGCGCATCATTTTTTCCACCGGATAATCTTTCATGTAGCCGCTGCCTCCCATTACCTGCACCGCCTGGGTGGTGACCCACATAGCCACATCGGTGGCGTACAGTTTGGCCATGGCGCTCACCTTGCTGACTTCAGAGGAGCCGCTGTCGGCATAGCGGGCCACCGCGTAGACCAGAGAACGGGCCGCCTCGGTGCGGGTGGCCATATCGGCCAGGATGCCGCCCACCGCCTGGAAATTGATCACCGCCTGGCCGAACTGGCGGCGGGTTTTGGCAAAGCCGATGGCTTCGCGCAAGGCGCCGGCCGCCACTCCCACCCCCTGGGCTCCCACTCCGGGGCGGGATTTGTCCAGGGTTTTCATGGCTATATTAAAACCCATGCCTTCTCTGCCCAAGAGACGGTCTCTGGGAATGCGGCAGTCCCGGAAAATGATCTCGGCGGTGGCGCTGCAGCGGATGCCCATTTTATCTTCTTTTTTACCCACGCTGAAGCCAGGGTCGTCGGGAGTCACCAAAAAAGCGCTGAACCCGCGCGCCCCTTTGCTTTTGTCGGTGGAGGCTATGATCGTATACAGGCCGGCATGGCCTCCGTTGGTAATCCACTGTTTGGAGCCGTTCAATATATACTCATCTCCCGCCAGTTGGGCGGTGGTGGCGATGCCGGCCGCGTCAGAACCCACCCCCGGCTCGGTCAGGCCGAAGGCGGCCAGAAACTCGCCCGCGGCCAGACCGGGCAGAAATTTTTTCTTTTGCTCCGGGCTGCCAAACAGCAAAAGAGGATAAGCTCCCAGAAAAGTGGCGGCAAAAGTGGTGGATACGCCCAGACAGTACTTGGACAGTTCCTCCACCACCACGCACAGATCCATGGTTCCTCCTCCCAGGCCGCCGTATTCCTCGGGAAATATCAGGCTGAACAAATCAGCCTGAGCCATGGTGCTGATAATTTCACCGGGAAATTCCCCGCTGACGTCCAGTTGAGCCCGAACCGGCTTGATCTTGCTTTCACCGATTTTCTGGCACAGATTTTTGAGCATGCGCTGCTCTTTGCTCAGAAAATAATCCATTTGTATTTTACTCCTGTAAGAAATTTTTATTTTTACAGCCGCTCCGGCGTCGGACGGCCGGAGAGATGGCTTGGGGCGCGGGGCGTAAAGAAAAGAACCTGTTCTTTAACTGGGCGGGATAAATTAAAAACCATGGAGGCGCGCCGGGCATGAAATCATCCTCCGCGCTTTATTTCCCGGCGGCCAAGAGGTGTTCCTCCGCCGCCGTCCCCAGGGGATGACGGAAACGATCAGGCCAGGGCCTGAAGCCGCGCCAGCGTTGGGGACAATAAGGCTTTGGGGGAAATGCGGCCGGGAAAATCTTCGGGGCCGGACCCGGCCGCGCCCCGGCGGCTCCGCTCTCCAGGGCAGCGGAACAGTTAGCCCGCATCTTTCGCTATTACCTGACGTCCCTTATAGGAACCGCAGGCCGGGCAGACCCGGTGGGGCATTTTAGGTTCACCGCACTGGGGGCAGTGGCTCACATTGGGCAGCGTGATGGCGTCATGGGCGCGGCGCATATGAGTGCGGCTATGGGATTGTCTTCGTTTGGGGACGGCCATTTTTCACCTTTAGCAATAGTTAATCATTTTCAATTTTGAGCCCGGCCAGACGGCTGAAGCGGGGGTCGGTTCCTTTTTGCCCGCAGGCGCAGGCGCCCTCAAAAGCGCCGCAACTGGGGCAAAGGCTCCGGCAGGGCGGCCGGCACAGCGGGGCCAGAGGCAACAACAGTTCCAACTCGCTCCTTAAAAGGGCGGCCAAATCAAGTTCCACCCCATCATAAAAATATACTTCCAGATCCTCCGGCCCCAGCATAACTTCCTCTTTGCCGGCACAGCGGGCGTATAAATAATGGGGGTGAAAAACCACTTCAATTTTGCTGTTCACCGCGAAAGGGTTTTCCTTGAGGCAGCGGCTGCAGTAAAGAGTGAACCGGGCCTTGATAATCCCGTCCGCCCGCACCATATTATCACGTATGGGCTGCAACCGCAAGCTGAACGAAGGCGCCTCTTCCACCCCGGCTATCAGGGGCGACAGCTTCTTCGCCTGCTCCGGGGCCAGGGTAAAAGCCGTCTCCAAACCTTGCGCCGGTATCTCTTCCCGGAAAATTTTCATTATCAGCAAACCTGTTTAAAGTAACATTATTTATAGGATGCTTCATATTTTGTCAAGTCCGGCGGAGGGCGAAAAAATTGCCCCCCAATCCTTGTCCGCGCCCGCGATTGGTGTTACTATAATAGCAGACCCTTAAAAAGTCGTTTTCGGCTTTTTCAAACAAGAGACACACCGGCTCCGGGAGCCGCTTGGCGAGCGTTGGGAACTTTATCCAAAAACGCGCTTGAGGGTGAAGATGTTCCCTCATAAATCGCCTTCCGGGCGATTTATGAAATTAACTCTAAATATAAGGTGAAGGTAAATTGGCCCGTCATCCCATGACCCGGCAGGGTTATAATAAGTTGCAGGAAGAGTTGGAACATTTGCGTAAAGTGGAACTGCCCCGCAATGTGACCGCTATTGCCGAAGCCAGGGCTCACGGCGATATTTCGGAAAACGCCGAATTTCACGCCGCCAAGGAGCGTCAGTCTATTATCGCCGCCAAAATAAAGGAGTTGGAAACCAATCTGTCTCAGGTGGAAATCATTGATCCTCTGCCTGATCCGGAGGGCAAGGTGGTGTTCGGAGCCAAAGTCACGGTTTTCGATCCGGAAATTAAAGAGGAAATTGTCTACCAGATTGTGGGCCGCTGGGAAAGCGACCCTGGAGCGGGCCGCATTTCCCTCACCTCCCCCCTGGGACAGGCCCTGCTGGGCCGGGAGGAGGGCGATGAGATCAAATTCCATACCCCCGGCGGAGCGCGCAATCTGGAAATAGTGGAAATAACTCGGGGCAGCTAACAATTTGCCCTCCTCTCCCCCTTCCGGCGCCCGCTTAGGCCGCCGCCGTCCCGGCGCTTTTCTCTTGTCTTTTTTCCCCCAGGAGCGGGACTACCGGCGCAAATTGCTGCTGGTGGGGATACTTTATTATGCCGAGGGCATACCTTACGGCTTTTTGTTTAAAACTCTGGGCTATTACCTGAGCGCCGGCCAGATCAGCCTGACCGTTGTGGGCCTGGCCGGACTTTTGCATCTGCCCTGGAGCCTTAAATTTATCTGGGCGCCTTTGCTGGATCGCTTCGGCCCCCGCTGGGTCTGGATAGCCTCTTCTCAGGCCCTGCTCATCGCCGCTTTAAGCCTCTTCCCCTGGATGGATCTGAACTCCTCTGCTTTTGTCTGTCTCCTGATTCTGGTGGCCCTGGCCGGGGCCACCCAGGACATTGCCATAGACGCTTATACTATTGATATTCTGACTCCGGAGGAACAAGGCCCGGCCAACGGGGTCAGAGTTACCGCTTACCGGGTGGCCCTGATCGCCTCCGGGGGGCTGATGGTCTGGCTGAGCGATTATCTGGGCTGGGCCGGGGCTGTCACCCTGTTTGTTCTAAGTCTGGCCCTGGTCTGGCTGGCAGTCCTTTTCTGGCCCCTGGCCCACGCCGCCCCGGTTCCGGAACAGGCGAAAGCCAGGAGCAGCCTCTTGAGCGCCTTCCGCCTGGCCTGGCTGGGGGTCATCCGTCTGCCTCATCTGGGCCCGGTGGTGCTGTTTATTTTCTTCTTTAAAGCCGGCGAGGCCTTTCTGGGCCAGATGGTGGGGCCTTTCTGGGTTCAATCCGGTTTCAGCCCGGCCCAGTTCGGCCTGGTGAGCGGCGTCCTGGGCACTGTTCTCACCATTATCGGCTCGTTGGGAGGCGGGGTCCTGGTGAACCGCTGGGGCCTGGGTCTCAGCCTGTGGCTCTTGGGAGGTCTCCAGGCCCTGAGCAATCTGGGCTACAGTCTGGCCGCCTGCTGGCCCGGCTGGATTCCGGCCACCTATGGGGCCAGCATGGTGGAATCTTTCTGCGGCGGCCTGGGCAACGCCCCTCTTTTGACCTTGCTCATGCGTCTGTGCAACCGGGAGGCCTCAGCCGGACAATACGCCATCCTCTCGGCCATTTTCAGCCTCTCCGGCGCCGGCGCCGCCAGTTGGAGCGGCTATACTGCCGAGACGCTAGGTTTTTTCTGGTGCTTCACCATCAGTTTCGTCATCTCCCTGCCCGCCTTTGCCCTGCTGCCTTTCTTGCCTCTGGATAAGAAAGAATAAACCTTGAGCGCCGGGACGGCGGCCGCGAGCCAAGTAAATTGCGGCAAAGCCCTAGACCAGTACCCGTTCGATAATGCGAAGTCTACATCCCTAAGGAAGCGCTGATTAAATGGATTTTGCAAAAATGCCTTTTAGCAATTATGCGATTTGCGGTATTGGATTCTTAGTTCAGGACTTATTAATTGGGATAAAACATAACTAACTATTGTCATTCGAAGGCTTGTCCTTAGAATCCAAAAGTATAAGGTTGGAAGGGTGTGTATAAAATACCATGTTGGTAAGTCCGGTAGTAAAGTTAAGTTTTTAAGGGAATTTAACATTAAGAAAGGAAGCTACCAACACGGCAAAGAAAATTATAGCACATTGGCAGCAGATTGTGGAAGAGAGCAATAACGGGTTTGATAT
Organism: Desulfarculales bacterium; assembly: GCA_031267815.1. GTDB lineage: Bacteria > Desulfobacterota > Desulfarculia > Desulfarculales > Desulfarculaceae > JAIRYI01. The sequence continues at coordinate 18,330 of JAIRYI010000069.1, forward strand.
TTTTGTGGGCGTGGATGTGCATAAATTAAGTTATTCGGTGGCAATGCTAAGCACAAACGGAGTATTGAGTGAGTTTAGCACTACACCTGACAACCAGGCTCTGCTGGAGCAGTTTAAGAAGCGGGGAATAAAAATTACTTCTCTGGTATATGAGGCAGGCTTCTCTGGTTTTGGTCTGGCCAGAATCTTCCGGGAAAACGGTGTGCCGGTAAAGGTAGTGGCTGCCAACCGTATCCCCCGTCCGGCTGTCCCATCGGCTAAAACTGACCGTCTGGACTGTATTAAGCTGGCAGAGTTGGAAATGCGCGGCATGCTTAAGAGCATAGCCATTCCCACCCCGGAACAGGAGGCTATGCGCACTCTGGTGCGCCGCCGGGCGCAATTGACCAAAAATATCAGAGAAGTTAAAAACCGCATTCGGGGATTTATATTTTTCCA
>JAIRYI010000080.1 GCA_031267815.1 Desulfarculales bacterium
TCTTTTCCAATGGCTTACGGGCGACCGACCGCCAGCAGAGGGAACAGAAAACAAAATGTTCCGCCATATCTTCCCGTGTCCCATATTCCGCCTTATGTTCTACTGGCTTGTAATCCAGCTTTTGAGGCAAGGCTTCCAGGACAAACCTCACCTCATCAAAAAACTTGACCTTATCTGTATCAGTCTGCCAAGTGGTATAAAACTGCTTGCAGAATGTCGTTATATTCCTGTCTAATGTTCCCCAACTACTCGCCCTGCCTCTGGGCAAAAGCTTTTTTGCTACTTCGGTTTTCGTTCCCCAATCCTCACCAAATCTATTTACAAATTCTTCCGCCAAAAAATGAGCTACTTGCATAGTGTTTTTACCTGCCAAGTCTTGAGCTTCTAGAGGTTTGCTCAAATTGCTTTTCAACTTGCGTTTTCGGGGTGTGGAGCGGTTTTTAATCATCTGTCACAAAGTAATTAATTGCCCTGCACACGCAGGAATTTTAAAGAAACTGCATAATCCCCCAAGCATACGGAGAAAAAAAACAATGGTAGCTAAACGATTCTACAACATAGATGAAATGAGTACAATCTTAGGTAAAAGCATTTCCGCCATTCACGGCCATCTTGCCCGAAGGCAATATGATGCTGTACCGCCCCCAATGAAACTTGGTAGGCGCTTAGCTTGGCTCGTTGAAATGGTAGACAAATGGATTGCTGACAAAGTTGCACACGCAGAGGCACAGGCAGAGATACATAAAGAATTTATGCAAACCCCACCAAAAAGAAAAGGCAGACCAACAAAAACGGGAAAAAAAACAAAAAGAGAAAATTTTGAAAATTAAAAAATTACAGAAAATTAAATTCAGAGGAAATAAAAAATAAAATTTATGAAAATAAAATTTATGAAAGTAAGATTTCTCTAAAAATGATAATTGGCAATATTGTAAGTTAGTGCGAAACTCTATGTTTTTAATTCTATTTTTTGTAATTTGAATGTTTCATTTGAAAATGAAACCTTATGAACTTAATGCCAAAACCAAAGCATATATCATTATTGCTTTTATTATAATTTTTGACTTTTGACCAAAAATATTTGAATATGATACTATAAAAAAAGCATATATTCCAGAGCGATATATGCTTTTTTTAATTCCTAATAATTTATAATTATGGATAAAGAAAAACGCCAAAAATATATGCAAGAATATCTTGCTAAGTATCATCAAAGTCATCATGATACTAAACTTACTTTTACAAATAAGGAATATGAGATTATACAAAAAATTGCAAAGAAACAAGGTATTAGAATTGCTACATTCATACGATATGCAACAATGGAACAAGCAAAACATTTGTATCTATTCCCAAAAGATATAGAGGATGATATAAAGATTGCTGTTAGAAATATGAGAGGTATAGGGAATAATATAAACCAAATAGCAAGGTATTCCAATGAGCAAGGTTATACCTCTCCTGATAGTATGGAAGTAGTATACAACTTCCTCAAGGATATGGAAAACGAAGTTAAGAGTATAAAACAAATTATTACTAGAAAAATCAAAAGATACTAAGATTTAAAATTAATAACTAATAACTAATAACTAACCATTAAACCCTATGATAATAATAAGATCAATGACAAGAAAAACAGCAAGTTTTTCGCAACTTCTCAAATATATTAATAGTGGGAGAGATAAAGATGATCAATATAGTTTTAAATATAATATCTATTCCACAAAACCATATTATATCGTAAAAGAATATATAGAGAATTATAGAAATGTAAAAAAAAGAAAAAAAGGAATCTCTGTTTTTCACGAGATAATACCACTATTAAAACAAAATGATATTTCAAGAGAAGAATATAGAAAAATATTGAAGGATATAATGCTTGAATATTCAAAAATGCGAGCTAGAAACAATTTAATATATGGAACAATCCACGAAAAAGGCAATCAAATACATTGTCACTTGATGATTAGTAGCAATGAGATTGAAAACACAAAAAACTTGTGGTATCCAAAAAAACAATTAGCAGAATTTAAAATAAAGTTAAGTGAATATGTACAACAAAAATATCCACAAATTAAGCAGTATGAAAAATTGAAGACCAGAGCCAAGAACAATAAAGAAGAGGCATACAAGAAGCGTACAAGCAAACCCTCTGACCGAGAACTTGTACAAGCCATCCTCAAGGAGATTTTCGCTAACTCCCAAAGCCAGCAGGATTTTGTAAGCAGTCTTCACGCTGAAAAAATCCAAATATATCAACGTGGGAATACCTTTGGCTTTCTTGACCTCACTACTAACAAAAAATATCGTTTAAAAACCCTTGAACTTGAGAGCGAGTTTGATAAGCTAAATCAAGGTTTTAATAAGAGTTCAAAACAAAACTCAAATCAAGATTCAAGCCAAAATTCCTTTACTGGTAAAAAAACTATGTCCGATGATAGACAGACAACGCAAAACAGCGAACAGACAAGGCAGAACACCACAGCCACCAATGAAGCTGAATATACTGCTGAATCTGAATACTCTGCTTGGCACACCAAAGCTATACACGATGTTTTAAGAGATATTATGGAGAACTCCAAGACATATAAAGATTTTATCTATAGGCTTTTAAATAAAGGAATTGATGTACAACACCTTGATAATACCTTTGTATTTACTGATAGAAAGAGTAAAAAACAATATAGACTTGATGAGTTGAAACTTGATATTGAATATACAAGAATGAAAACACGATTAAGTACTAATCTATACTCAAAAAATAAAAAAGAGCAAGCTACTAAAGTTGATAATAATGAACTAAATAGAACAGATAACGATATTTTGCAAGAAATATTGGAAGGTAAGCATTTGAATGATAAGAGTATATCTCAAATTGTAATAGAGCAAGAAAGAGAAAAATTTAGGCAACAGATAAATGAGGCTATGGAAAACAATAAAAATAATCAAAATGAAAATTCGCAACAAAATATAAAAAGCAGGTGAAGTAAAAAAAGGAAATTTAAAATATAACTATAAAAACTATGTGAACAAAAAAAATAAAAACAAAAAATGAAATAGAAATTACAACAAAAGGTAAAACAGAAATTATAACAAAAATCAAAACAAGAATTAAAACAAGAATTAAAACAAAAATGAGTGAACTAATTAAAGATACAATGAAATTCTTTGGTAGGTGTGTCAAAAATATAGGAATATATGCATATGCTCAACGGACAGACCTCCGTAAAGGTACAGGCTTTTTACATACTCTTTTAACTGGCACAATCGGAACAAATAGAGGTTCACGTTTTTTATCCGCAACAGAACAATTAAAATTGTTTTCCCGGTCAAACAAAGGTTTGCTCATTGATGGTCAAGCCAAGCGATTAAGCCTTGATGATAGCTTTAAGCATTTGCTCCTTGTCGCCCAAACAGGAGCTGGAAAAACAACAAAATTCATTATCCCTAATGTCCTAAGCCTTGCTAACTCCCCAAACTCTATAATTGTCACCGACCCCAGCGGAGAGATTTGCAAAGCTACATCTGGCTATATGCAGAGTAAAGGTTTCAAGGTTTTAAAATTTGACCCGAAAGACCCTGAACACAGCATATATTTTAACCCACTTCGGTATATCTTCTCCTATTCTAGTGGCAGAACATATATTGACCAAGTTAAGCTTAGCTTGCTTGCTCAAAGCCTTGTAGCCAGTAGCCTACCCGAAGAAAACAGGAGCTTCTGGGCTGTAGGAGCAGAGGGACTAATTGAGTTCTTTACTTCTTGTCTCGTTGATACTCCAAGAGAATATCATAATCTGTATAATGTCTACAAACTCCTTGAAGCTATGACCCCAAACGGAGAACGTTTAAACAATTTTATGCTCGCTTACGTTAATGAACAACGACTTAGGGATAAATGGCTATCAATAATAAATAACTCTGCCAAAGAAACTATACAAAGCCAGCTTGTCACGGCTCAAACCGCCTTAAAATCTTTAAGTAATGACCAGATAGCAAAAATTCTTTCTAAAAATTCCATAAATTTCTCTGACTTAAAAAAAGAAAAAACAATTTTGTATATGACATTCCCTGTGAATGAAGCCAGTTTCTATACTTTCATTCTTAACCTCTTCTATACCCAACTATTTCACGAATATATGCAAAAATTACCCAAGAGAGAAGACCTACCTCTTTTTATACTTTACGATGAATTTGGAAATGCTAATATTCCAAACTTTGATATGGTGGCTACGAATATTAGAAAATACAAAGTAAGCCTCTCACTTGTCTTACAAAGCTTTACACAGCTTGAAACTCAATATGGACCTGTTAAAGCACAGACAATTATTGAAGGTGGTATATCCTCAAAACTTTTTTATTCTGGAGCAGGATTAAATACAACTAAAGCAATAGAGGCTATGCTTGGCAAAGTTATACGAGATGAAACATATACAACAAATGCTAAGGATGAAAGAACACAAAGACATGAATACAATTTATTGAATGCTGATGAAATACGAACTTTACCCGAAAACAAAGCTTTTTTCTTCACCAGCAACAAGAAACCTGTCTTACTTGATATATTGCCGTATTATGCCAACAGCAGTTTGAGAAATAAACCTAAGTTAGGAGAGACATATTTTGAAAGAAATAGTTTTCATAGATTTGAATTGAAGAATGTTTTGAATGATGTTTAATTTATTAATAAATAAAAATGAAAAATACAAAAAATAGTAATGAGATATATAACCTAATCCCTAAAGAATATTCAGATGATGAAAAGAACGAAATTATTCGTTTAATAAATGAATATAATTCAATATGTCTTAATATATTGGAATATTCGATAAATTCTTCACAAGAAATATAAAATTTATTTGCAAGATAATAAATTATATCCATAATACCACTATGGCATAATACAATTTATTTCTTAATAATTTTACAATTTAATAATGCCAATATGAAAGAAATAAATAACAAAAAGGAAAAAAACAAAGAAGGGAATATAAAAGAAAATACAAAAATAAATATTAAAACAAAAAATATACTTTGGTTATCGTATGGACGTGTATCTTCGTGGCAACAAGTAAAAGACTGAAATTGATTGCCCTGCCAAAAGAAAAGGTGTGCTGAATACGCAAAGAATAAATGATACCAAATAGTAGAGTTTTTTGGCGATGAGGGTATAAGTTGAGGGACAAGAGATAGACCAGCGCTAAATAATCTCTTAGAATACATATCAAAAACAAAAAAAGAAAACAAAAATATGGAAATAACTCTTATCTGTGAAGATATGAATAGATTAGCAAGAGATATGATGATTTATCTATCACTTAAACTAGAATTTGAAAAATATTGAGTAAAGATATTCTATGTAAATCAAAAACTAGATGATAGCCCACAAGGTAGAATAGTGGAGCAAATGTTTATGATGATAGCTCAATTTTTTAGAGAAGAGAACAGGGAAAGAGTAATACATAGACAAAAATCAAGATTAGAGGATGGTTATCGGTGTCATTGAGTACCATTAGGTTATAAATGGTCAAGTAATAAAAAATGATGAAAAAGATTATTACTAAATGAACCAATGTGTTACATAGTAAAAGAAGCATTTGAAAAATTTGCAAACTATGAATTAAATACAATAACGAATGTATGACAATTTTTGTATGAAAGATGAGTAAATGCCTGATGATATAAAGAAAGTGCAATAAGGAATTACAAATATGAAAGTATATGAAAAATAACAAGAATGCTTCGTAATATACTATATGCATGATATGTAGATATGCCTACACTATGAGTTAATAAAGTGAAATGAAAACATAAAGCATTAATCAGTCTTGAAACTCATAAAAAAATACTGAAACGAATGGAAGAAATACGAGTAAAAAGGTCTTATGTAGCACAACAAATGTCACGAAGTATGAATAGAATAGATAGAACTTTGGAATTTCCATTAAGATGATCATTATATTGTGAAACATCAAATACTATGCTTAGCTGATGATTTACAAAGTGAAGACACTGAACCAAGTTCCCTTATTATATGTATTCAAAAAAGTCACCAATGAAAAATAAAGGTATAAGCCGTGATATACTTCATCAAGAATTTTATAACTTATTGGGGAAAATACAGCCAAATGATAAACTACTTGAAGTATTTAAAAGAGACTTAATGATACAAGTAGAAACAAGGAAGAAAAGTAAGGATTGAATTGTAATAATGTATAATAATGAGCTAAGGAGTTTAGAAAATAAAGTGCAAAGATATGTAGAAAGAATTTGAAAAACAGAAGATGAAAATTTGATAACTCATTATGAAGAAGAATTAAAAAAATTATATACTGAAAAGGATAAAATTTTGGGAAAAATTGAAGAAGAAAAAAATAGAGTTTGAACCGAAAATAAAATAGATTTTGAGCTTATATGAAATGCCCTACAGATGTGGAAAAAGTGAAATATTGATAAGAAAAAAGAAATAGTATCGATAATATTTCCAGATTGAATACCTGTCACACTTGAAAAACATATTTGAACCCCGAAATTATCCCTTGTATATCAAATTCTTGAAGCCTGAAAAGTTGATAAAAGGAAAATGGTGGAATTAATTTGACAAAATCTAAATCAATTGTATTAATAATAAATACAAAAATTAGATAATGATACAATGAGAAATAAAATATAGAAATAATTGTATGCCATAATTTACAAAATTGTATTTCTCATATATTCATAATCTAACACATAAACATCAATATGGAGAGAGAATATTAATGATAATAGATATTGATGATATAATCTTTTGTAGTGTCCTTTGGTGTATTATGTATATTATAGGATTTGGTTTATCAAAAATATGGTTTCCGATTCGTTACCTTATCTTATTAGTCTTTGTATGTGGCCTAATAGAAAAAATAGGGATAGGTTTTAACCTTCCCTATTTTTTAACATTATGGATATCACTTTTTTTTCTTTTTCTTCCATCGCTCGCAAAATCATTTACACGCTCAAATATAAGTATAAACCCTATAAATATCATCAGGGCTATTATTGAGAGAATTGACCAAATCCACTACCAAAAACAGAGAGAGCAACAACAATTACACGAAAAGGAAACGCTGGAACAAGCCGAGCGAATAATCCGTATGCAGGCAGAGGAAGCAGAGCGGCAGCGACAGTTTGAGAGAGAGAAAGCTGAGAGAGAAGCAAGGGAGCGGTCACAATACCACCGCCAGCAAGAGAACAGCCAGCAAGACCACGAGAAAACAGAGAATACAAGGAGAGGAAAGAAAGAGAGCAAAGACCCCTACGAGGTCTTAGGAGTAAGTCCCGATATGTCTTTGACAGAAATCCGCAAGGCTTACTTGAGACTTATGAACCAATACGCTCCTGACCACGTTTCACATTTAAGTGAGGAATTTCAGAAAATGGCACACGAGAAGTGTGTAGCCTTCAATTTAGCGTGGGAGAAAATTAGGAAAGATAATAGTAAAGGAGGTTGCTAGATGACAATTAAAACACTTATCGTTAAAGCTTATGCAAAATTGGTGAGCCAATCTAGTATACTTAAAATTAAAAAATTTATTCGCAAAAATACAAAAAAATCACTCACATTATTAAAAAAATATAAATACACATTATGTTTATTATATTCATTTAAAAAGAGTTCTTTATCGCATTGGTTATTGTCAAAACACAATACATTGATTGGTTTATTAAGGTTTTGTATTATTTCAACTTTACCAATGATTTTTTGTTATAATTTACAGATAGTATCAAAAAAAGCTTTGTTATTAAATTGTAAAATATATACAGTAGAGGAAATACAAAAAATATTTACAGTGTTTGGTCTAGAATTTCTAAACATTTTTTTGAAGTATATAAATGAAATCCTACTTAACACTTTACTGGGTGTTATTTTTTATGTTATTGTGTTCATACCATTTATATCAATTACAAACATATTTACTCCAAAAAAAATTTTAATTAGACTAAAAATAACTCTTTATTACTTTTTTTCAATTAATTTTTTATTATATACCTGTGTTTTAATCATCAATATTCTATGGATATGTATGCCATTTAATTATGATAACTTGCCAATAGATTTAACAGGAACTGGGATGTTCAACACTATAGAAACATTAAATTTAATATACTTTAATTTGATAAGTGCAATTATTTTATTATTAGTTTTTATATTTAATCAATATATTGCTCTGAAGGGTTTTGGATTAAAATATTATCAAGCATCAATATTTTCTATTCTAGGTATATTTTATTATATAATTTTAGCTGGTATTCTCTATATATGGTGAATTAAATAAGGAACTCTAATCTAGTTATCTAGGACAGCCCCATTAAATAATTTGTTATTGGAATACATTCAATGGAAATCTTATAAGAGGATTTTCTCTTGTTATTTCACTTTTTACAATATTCAAAGCTTGTGATGAACTGATAAATCATCATTTTATACCATCTTGTATATATTTAATGAATTGATCAGATATATATTTATTTTGGAGTAGTTGTTCTAATCTTATAGAATTCATCTTATCTCTATAAATTCCCCTAGCAATATTCAAAGATGATTCTGCGGTTAATGCTCCCTCTTCAATGCCTTTTCTAATATAGTTAACTTGTTCTTCAGTAAAAATTTTATTTCATAAAGAATCATTAGTTAAAAGTAGATTGTCTAAAATTATATTATCCAAATTAACTGAATCTTCTTTATCTATATAACTTGAATTTTCTTGTTGTTGTAATTTAGTTCAATTTTCCATAATTTAAAAATTAGCAATTAATATATATGAATTAGTTTATCATATATAATTACATAAGTCAAAAAAAGTAATATTTTTTGAGTTTGATACAAAAAAGTTGCAAATAATAAAATAATGATATAATAAACAAGGATTGATAATCTAATTTAAAAAACAAGCTAATATGGTTAAAAATGGGTAATTGTTGCCCTGCAAGAATCATATTAGCTATTATGTTGTTTAGATTCTCAATCCAAAAGGATAACAATTACCCATATTATAAAAATAATATGGCATAAGCGTTTACAACAATTATAAACCTCAAAAGCTTAGTGCCATCCTTAACCACTAAGCCTTTTTTATGCCTCTTGTCAGTCTCTCAAAATCCGAATATAATCATCAGTTATGAAGCCAAACCAACAGCCCCAACCAAAGCGTTAGGAGTATATCAATGAGCCTTAAGACTTTAATAGGTACAGCCCTCTTAGTTTTCGCTGTCATATCATCTAATCCCGCTCAAGCTATTGATATAAATAGCATTGACCTTGAAGCCCTCAAAGCCGAAGCTGAAAAATGGGGGGTTGAGTGTGATACGAGTACACCCATAAAAATTAATACTTGCAGAAAACGTATTAGCAACGCCCAAAAGCAAGCTGAACTTACACGATTAAAAGCCGATACCGAAAGAACAAGACAAGAAACCCTTGAAAAAGTCAGAGATTTACAAGATTTTGTGAATAAAGAAGGAGACTATGAAGAATAAATTTTAAATATTGTTTATGAGCATTGAAAATAAAGAATACCCGCCAAAACTTCAACAAGACTCTTGAAGCTCTCAAGATTTTTCAGCAACAGAAAAATTTGAAAGAAATATCAAAACTCAAGAACTATTAGAAGAGTTAAGCGAAAATAACGAACGGAATAATTACCCACCAGAAGTAAAAAAACAAATTGAAGAATTAATCAAAGGGGTAATGGATTGAACAACAAACAAAGAGATGATGTTCCAGGATATTAAAGAAAATATTTGACTGTTAAGAAATGACCCAAACGAATTTATCCAATTTTTGAATGAAAATACTTCCGATAATATTATCACAGAAAATATTGATAATGAGGCCGTAGAGAATACTACTGAACATTCCCGCCAAGAAGATTTCACAAAACTTTCCGACTCCATAAAAGGCTTAAGTTCCACAGGTAAGCCATATGATAGCTTTATAGCCCGCATAAACGCCTTTGATAGAAACAAAATTACAGATAATTTTGATGAGGATGTAAGAAATATTCTTAAAGACTTAGAAAGTGATGAAGCTTTGTTTGCCCTAGCCTTTGACCTAAAAGAGCAGGATAGACAGAACCACACAAATACTTTTGCCAGTTTTGTAGAATCAGCATCAAAATTTGAGCCAAGCCTTCAATCAAGACTTATCGCAATGAAACCTAAACTACAACTCGCCCTATGAACTGATGACATCACAGAAGCTAAGATAGCTGGCGGTCGCATAAACCTGCAGTCAAAAAATGGCTTCACAACCGATGCCAAGCTTGACTGAACGGATAGAAGGATATCACGCTCTGATAGCAAATTTAGATTGAAATCCACCCTTGAGAACGACAACAGCCAAGCAGAGGCAAACAGGATAGAAAAGGAACTCAAAGAACAAACAGAACCAGTTAACAAAAATATTCAAATCCTTGAACGTATCCAAGCACACCTTGAAACCGCTATTATAGAAAATACAGACCTACAGGAAGCCAAAGAGAATATTAAGACCTTTGCCCCTGAGCTTTATACCGAGCTTTGACTTGATAACCTCAATAGCCTTACTGACCTACAAAACACCCTAAACACTCACAGAGACACTTTAATAAAAAAGGTAGATGAACTATCAACTCAAGCCCAAAACGAGTTTGAGAAGCTCGTACAGAGCTACAAACAAAGACTGGCAGAAAAACAGGAAATCCAAAAAGCAGTTTTAAATTTTCTTCACGCTATCGGCTTTGACAGAATTCCACAAGTTATCTTAGACCAAATAATTGCCAATATTAACGCTAATCCCAAAAAGTATTGAATTCAAAAACCAATTGATATTGAAAACGGCTCATTTGGTTTTGACTTGGATTTATGAAATAAAGAAATTTCAGACCTTGAAAAGAAGAAATTCATAGAACTATTTAATAAAATGCTGACTTGAAATCCTCTATATCCTGTATGATATGAAAACTGACAAGTAATTTTTTATGAAACCGAGAACAACGCAAAAATAAAACAATTTACAGGAATGAGCTTTGATATATGATACTTTGTAAATCACAAATTATGAAATAATCCTGTTATAACAATAATGGAGAATTTGAATAAGGAATAAAGTCTTTTGAATTAATCATTACTGGAAATGAAAACTTACGTTACATTTTAACCAAACTCCCGCTCCACTCACATTTGTAATCGCCCTCTCACAAGTGAGTGGCTCAAAATAAGGTAGTTTAATAAAAATATCGCCAAAAAATCATACCAAAGGCACAAAAAATCAAGGTAGTATAAATCTCCACCTTGATTTTTTGTATTCCCCCTTTGGTGACTCAAAAAGCGATAATTTTTATTATCATTTTATTATTTAATTTTATCATTATGAATAGTGATTTAATTTGAATTGAGTTTATATGGTCTGATTGAAATTCTAATTATGAGAATTTTCGTGATATGGATGAAGTTGATGAATATATCAACTATACCGAGAATCAAAGAGGTGTTTCATTCATTGATTATAAAATAATGAATATGCCCTTTGAATGGGTATTACAATAGGGGCTTTTGCCCCTTCTCTTTTTTATCTTTTTTAATTTATTTGTTCTATTTTTTACTTTTTAATTTACATATTATGATTATAAACTGAAATGAATTACATAATAAACTTATCCCAATTATGGATAAACATTTATTATATTCTCAAGAAAATGCTAAAGAATTACATTTTTATGCTCATATCACTATACCTTGCAACTATTGTGATTGGTATATAGCTGAATATGACCCAGAAAATAAACTTGCATTTTGAATGTGTTGTTTAGATGTTGCTGAACTTTGATATGTATCAATAACAGAATTAGAATCTCTTTGAACATTTTTTTTCTTAGAAAAAATATCAGTGAAGCAATCAGAAATTGAACCATATTTAAAGGCTAATTATGATTAGGGCATTTTGCCCTTTAAAAAAGGAACGGCTACGCCACAATTATTTGACTCCCGCTCTGCTAATATCAGAGGAAGAAATCCCTTTATCATTATATAATATTATCCTTGATATTTTGCCTTGCCCTGCTTTATTCCCAGCGGCAAAAACGCAGCTTCTTTTTGTCTCAATGTAGCTATTCAGCATATTGAGAAAAACGAAGCTGCGTTATCGTTTACCTCTACACATTAGTTTCCCTTTGATTTTTCTGTGCTTGACAGGTATAAAATATGAGGGGAAACTTCCGTGTAAGAGGTACCCGTGCAAGATTGTGATTTAGTGCGAAACTTCGTGACCTCGCTCGCCTAATTCACATCTTGCCAAGGGGGTACCCCCTATGGAATCCCCCGAGAAAATCGAAGACTCAAGAAAAGACCAAGAAAAACAAGAGAGAAGACAAAAGAGAGAACTAAGAAAAAAGATACCCCCAAAGGAGAGTAAACAAATGAGGATTAACCTTGATAGGAATATTGAAACCGAAACCCGTAAAATTGATGAAAAAATTAAAAAATTACAGGAAAAGAAATCACAACTTGCCGAAAAACTAAAAACCGAAAAACAACAATTAGACTTAGCTCGCAGGGTAGGAGTTCTTATACTCCAAGAATTTCAAGGAAAGTCATTTGAATATCAAGAGCTTTTGGCGGTTTTTGATAAAAACTTGGTATTAGATTTTGACAGAGAATTTTTTAGCTTGAAACCTTTACCCGCAGATAATAAAAATAAACCGAAGACACGAGGAAGAAAGAAAAATTAAAAACTTAAAAAAGTCCCCCTTTATTATTTAAGGGGGCTTAATTTATTGAGTATCAGTTTTTCTTGTTTTTTCTACCCTGTCTTTGCAATTCTCCCAACTCCCTCCAGCCTATCTGCCAACCTTGCTGTCCTTAAATGAGTATATCTCACCAACATTTGTAAAGTCTTGTGTCCTGTAATGGCTCGAATCTCCATTAAATCAAGGTCAGTATTTTCAAAGAGTCTACTGGTAGCCTCGTGCCGTAAGTCATGAAATCTCAAATCCTCAATCCCTGCCTTTTTACAAGTCTGCCCCATTGCATTTGTTATATGCTGTGTCGAAACACCAAAAACAAATTCTTCTCCCTCTTTACGAGGAATATTTCGTAAAATATCCAGGGCAGCCGATGAAAGCGGTATCGTTCTTGTCTCGTTATTTTTTGTGTCAGACAACAAGGCACACCTATTCTCTAAATTAACATTCTTCCATTTAAGGTTTGCAATCTCTTCCCGCCTCATAGCCGTAGCCAAAGCAAAGAGAAGAACAGGCTTAAATTTATCAGAACTGGCTTTCAGTAATCTTTCTTCTTCTCCTGCCTCAAGTCGCCTTTCCCTCCCTTTTTCAGGTTTTGGCTTAGAGATTATTTCAACTGGATTTACTAAACTTTCCATACCCCAATCAGAACGGGCATAATTAAACAGGCGGGAAAACAAAGCCAAGTCAACCAGAATAGTACCATTTTTTACACCCTCAGCTTCCCGCTCCCTTCGAAAATCAGCAATATCCTTAGCACGTATGGTAGCCATAACCCGAAGAGCTATATCACGCCTCTGTAAGGCTCTGGCTCTGTGAACGATAATTTCAGGATGTTTCAATCTGGGTATATATTCTTCAATATATCGGTCAAGACATTCAGAAAGGGTATATCTCTCTGCCTCGGTGCGAGAGACAAATACACCCTTATTCATCTCTGTTTCAATTTCCTTGCTCCACGCTTCAGCATCAGCCTTAGTTTCAAAGGTTTTACAGGTAGTTGGGTAACCATGTCTGCGAATTCTTACCTCCCATTGAGAATTTCCACGTTTTCCGATACGTTTTCTGATAGTAGCCATATATAAAAAGCTCCTTTTTTACTTGGTTTACTCTGACTTAATTTCTAAGACAGACTTTTATAGTAATTGGAGCAAATTTGGAGCATTTTGTCAATATATTTAATTTAAATACTATATAACTATTTGATATTATTTGATTAATATTTTTTAGTTAATAGGATTTAAATAACATTTTAAGAGTTTAAAAGAGGTTCCGGAGCATGTTTGTAAAAGAGAAAATGGATTATCAAGGATACTGTATTCGTCCTCCCAGCGAGGCTTACAGCATATTGTTGCAGGCAACTCTGGGCTGTTCGCACAATAAATGCACGTTTTGCGATGCTTTTAAGGACAAACGCTTTGCCATAAAAGATCAATCCATATGGGAAAAAGATTTGCAATATGCGGAAAAATATTGCAAACACCAGGACAGGCTTTTTGTCATGGATGGCGACGCCTTTGTAATGCCCCTGAAACGGTGGGAATGGCTGCTCAGCAATATATCCGCCCGTCTGCCCTGGGTGGAAAGGGTCAGCACTTATGCCAATGCCAAGGGAGTAGCGTTGAAAAGCGATGACGATCTTGGAAGGCTGCGCGATTTAGGGCTTTCCATGGTTTATTATGGCGTGGAGAGCGGGCATCCGGATGTGCTGAAGCGAGTCCGCAAAGGCTCGGATCCGGAAAAGCTTATCACCCAGGCCAAGCGTTTGAAAAAAGCCGGAATCGCTCTTTCCATAACCGTTATCGTAGGCCTGGCCGGCCGTGAGGACAGCCTGGAGCATGCGGTGGCCACAGGCAAACTGCTTTCCGAGATAGATCCGGAATATGTGGGCGCTTTAACCCTTATGCTGCCGCCGGGATCTCCCATTTATGATGAGGCGCGCAGGGGAGAGTACCAACTGCCGGATCAGGTATCGCTATTGGCCGAATTGGGAGTGATGTTTGCCAACACCAATTTGAGTAACGGTATGTTCACGGCCAACCATGCCAGCAACTATTTGCCTATCAGAGCTTATCTGCCGCAAGACAAGGATAAAACCCTGGCTTTGATCAAACGGGCTTTGGAAGGTAAAGTTAACTTGCGTCCCGAATGGATGCGCGCGTTTTAAAAGGCGCTTAAATTTAACTCCTGGCTGTTCATATGGCCGGGATCCGGATAAAGGCGGTGAATGACGGTTAAATTACGGGAAAAAATTATGTTCCCGGATCGGCCCGCGGCAGCGGGCCGATCCGGGAACGCTGCTCTTAAATCAGGAGCAAGAAGTAAGGTTAAACCAGGTTTAGAAAAGCCTGGGGATATTGTCCGCTTGGCCGCCGCGGCGGCTTTGGAAAAAAAGGCCTTTGATCTGATCATATTTTCCGTAGCCGGGCTTACCGACTACGCTGATTATTTTTTGCTGGCAAGCGCCTCTTCCACCCGTCAGTCCAGCGCTGTTGCCGGCAACATTCATACAATTTTGAAAAAAGCGGGAATAAAGCCTGTCAGCGTCTCCGGAGTTAATGAAGGGCGATGGGTGCTGCTTGATTTTGGCGCGGTAATCATTCATGTTTTCCATCAACCGGTGCGGGAGTATTATGATCTGGAGTCAATCTGGTCAGATGCCGTCCGGGAAAATATGGATGAAAAAGAGCTTGTCAGCCTGTTGCCGGATAAACCGCCTTTTTCCGCCAACCGATTTTCCTGAACAAGGGGCAAGGATATTCATATGAAAACTAAACCAGCATTATGCCTTGTTATCCTTGACGGATGGGGTATAGCTCCCTCCGGCCCCGGCAATGCCGTTACTCTGGCCCATACTCCTTATATGGACCGCCTTTTTCTCGCCAATACCCATAACCGTCTCTACTGTTACGGTAAATATGTGGGCCTGCCCGAAGGCCAGATGGGTAATTCAGAAGTGGGCCATTTGAATCTGGGGGCAGGCCGGATCATATATCAGGATATAACCAGCATTAATATGGCTATAGAAGACGGATCATTCCAGCGCAATCCGGCGTTTGTCACCGCCATCGATAGAGTTAAGAACACCGGCGCCACCTTGCATCTTATGGGGCTGATCGGTCCGGGCGGGGTTCATGCTCTTTCCGCGCATCTGTATGCTCTTATTGATATGGCTGTGAAAGGCGGCGTGGCTAAAATAGCCGTCCACGCTTTTCTGGACGGCCGGGATACCGCGCCGGACTCAGGCCTGGGTTATTTAAAAGAACTGCTTGCTTATATTGCGCCTTACGAACAGGTGAGCCTGGCTTCCTTAAGCGGGCGCTATTATGCTATGGATCGCGATAACCGCTGGGAGAGAGTGAAAGAGGCCTGGCTGGCCTTGGTTCAGGGAGAGGGCATTGCCGTTTCCGAGCCTGTTCAGGCCTTGCGAGACGCCTACGCGGCCAAAGAGTTTGATGAGTTTATCCGGCCCAGGGTGATTAGGGATGATAAGGGAGCGCCTGTGGCCCCCATAAGCGACAACGATGCGGTCATCTTCTACAACTTTCGCTCCGATCGGGCCAGAGAACTGACCCGGGCGTTTACCGATCCGGATTTCAGCGGTTTTGACGCCGGCAAGAGGCCGCGGTTGAGTTATTTTGTGACCATGACCGAATATGATGAGCATTTACCGGTTGCGGTGGCTTTCCCCCCCCAACGCGTAGTCAATACTTTGGCCGATGTTTTGAGCGCAAATGGCCTGAGCCAGCTTCATATGGCTGAAACTGAAAAATACGCTCATGTTACTTTCTTTTTTAATGGGGGCAAAGAAGAGCCTGTGCCGGGTGAAGACAGAGTGCTTATCCCTTCCCCCAAGGACGTCAGCACTTATGATCAAAAGCCGGCCATGAGCGCTCCCCAGATTACTGACACGCTTTTGCAGCGTATTGCGGAAAGCAGGTATGATTTTATCCTGGTCAATTATGCCAACTGCGATATGGTGGGGCATACCGGGGTGCTGGAGGCGGCGGTTAAGGCGGTGGAGACTCTGGATGAATGTTTAAGCCGGCTTATACCGGCGGTGTTGCAACAGGGCGGATATGTGCTTTTAACTTCTGATCACGGCAATGCCGAACAGATGCTGGATCAGCATGGCGCTCCCTTTACCTCTCATACGATACGCAACCAGGTGCCGGTGTTGCTGGCCGCTCCTGAAGGCAGCGCAATTATTCAGTTGCGGGAAGGTTCCCTGTGCGATATCGCCCCTACCGTGCTTGCTCTGATGAATCTGGCCAAGCCAGCGGAAATGACCGGCAAGAGCCTGCTGGAATGAACAGGCGCTCCATATTCCGCGGTTTGATTTTGCCGCTCTGCCTGTTTATAATTTTACCGACGTCCTCTTTATCAGCCGCGGTATCGCTGGCCGAAGAAAGACGTATGGCCCGTCAGGCTCTGTTCGAGGTCATGGACGAGATCCCTATGATCACTGATCCGGACAGCGTTGACTATGTGCGTTCCTTAGGGGCGGCTCTGGCTTCTCACTTGCAGGATGATCCTTTCCGTTATCATTTCTGGCTGGTGGATGTACAGGTGATGAATGCCTTTGCCTTGCCTGCCGGCTATGTGTTTATTTTCTGCGGCATGTTTACCGCTCTGGAAAGTGAAGACGAACTGGCCGGCATAATGGCTCACGAAATTTCTCATGCCCATCTTCACCATGTGGTCCGGCGTATGGATATGAGTTCCGGGGCACAAAAACTTTCCCTTGCCGCCATGCTGGCCGGCATTTTGCTGGGAGCATTGAGCGGCGGAGCTTTAACTAGCGCCGCCATCATGGGATCAGTGGCCGGGAGCATTCAGAGCCAGATAGCCTTTACCCGGGAATTCGAAGAAGAAGCGGATGGTTACGGTTTTTTGCTCATGACCGGGAGCGGTTATTCCGGGCAAGGTATGGTTGACAGCTTTGGCCGCCTGTGGCGCCAGGAACGTCTCACCGGAGGAGGAAATATCCCTGAATATCTGCGTACCCATCCCGCCAGCGCGGCCAGGATGGAGCGTATGGAATCTATGCTCAGCCGTTACCCGCACGGCAAAAGCGACGGCGACAACCGTGAGTTTTTGCGCGTCAAAACTAGGTTGCAGGCTATGTACTTAAGTATCGCCGACGCCTATGATTTATTTCGCAGCCGGGTACGGCAGAATCCAGCGGACGCCATGGCGCAGTATGGACTGGCCCTGGTGGAGATCCGGCAGGGCAACTACAGGCAGGCTGAGGAAATTGCGCTCAACTTGGAAAAGATATGGCCTGAAGGCAGGCCGTTTATATATAAACTTCGGGCCGCCATATGTCTGCTTCACGGAGATTTCACCGCGGCCGGAAATTTTTATCAGGAAGTAGTCAGGATCCGGCCTCATGATCGGGAGGCCCTGAGCGGTTTAGGAGAGAGTCTGTTAAATCTTAACCGTTTTCAGGAAGCGGTGGATAATTTGAGCGCCGCCTTGCGCCTCAATCCCCAGGATGAGGCGGTGCGCTACAATTTGGGCATGGCTTTGGGAAAAATGGGGCGTTCGGCTGAGGCCGGCGCCCAGTTGGGTTTAACTTTTTTTCAACGTAAAAATGACAAAGCCGCCAGTTACCATCTGCAAATGGCCAGTGATAAGCTTTCTTCGGGAAGCGAATTAGATGAGCAGGTTAAAGAAGCATTAGATCGCCTTAATACTTCCCGGAATCTCAGCCAAAAAGATCTTGACGAACTTTGGGACAAGAGGATAGAAAGCGATTATAATAAAGTGTGGCGGCAAGTCCCGCCTCCGCCTTGGTCGAGAGAATTTTAATTCTTAGGTAGAAATAAATGCCCGAGCTGCCTGAAGTGGAAAGCGTGCGCCGCGGATTAGCTAGCCAGATTATCGGACAGACTGTAATTGAAGCGGTATGCGCCCCTCACCCCCGCCTGTTTTTGCCCGGAGCGGCGGAAGTGGCTCAAGGCCTGAAGGGACGCGTTGTCCGGCGCGTTGGCCGTCTGGGTAAACTCATCATTATTACCTTGCGCCCAACGGCGTTTGTCACCGTACATTTGGGTATGACCGGCCAGCTTATCTGCGCTTTACGCCCACCCGAGGCCGGGCATGTTCACATGAGCCTCCGCTTGACTGAAATCATGGTTTTTTTTCGTGATCCAAGGCGGTTCGGCAAAATATCCTTTTATCTGTCCCCGGATGAACTGCAACCGGTTTTGGATAAACTGGGACCGGACGCTCTCACTATCAGCGATGAACAGTTTCACCGGCGTCTGAGCCGTCACCGAATATCGGTCAAAACGGCTCTGCTTAACCAGTCTGTTTTAGCGGGAGTCGGCAATATCTATGCTGATGAAGGCCTGTTTATGGCCGGTCTGTCGCCCCTGCGGCCGGCAGATTCTTTAAGCTCTTCTGAAACCGGGAGCTTAAATCATGCCCTCAAGAGAGTTATGAGAAAGTCTCTGAGCATGGGAGGGTCAACCGTGAGAAATTTTACGGACGCTGACGGCCGGCCCGGCACCTTTCAGGAGGCCCATCAGGTATATCAGAAAACGGGACAGCCATGCTTCCGGTGCGGAACCGGCATAAAACGGATAGTGCTGGGCGGCCGGGCGACTCATTATTGTCCTGCCTGTCAGAAATGACAAATATTTTGAGGCACAGGCCTTATGGGCTTCAATATCATGACGGCGTCATCTGTGAACCAGGGAGGTAGAGGCGTGGAAAATCGATTCGACCGGTTGGACGAGATTTTAAGGGAACACGCGCGAACTATCAGCGCCTTGGAACAGGAACTGGACTCTTTCAAAAGAAATGATTTATTGACGGAAAATAATGCTCTGCGCCGGCAGTTAGCGGAAAATGAGGGAAAACGCCGGCAAACGGATGCGGAAAACCAGCGCCTGACCACTGATAACCTGCGGCTCAGAAATGAGTTGTACTCCCATATTTTCAATGAAAAAATTCGGGTTTTGGATTCTTCGGAGCAGCGGCTGAACGTCCTGTTCCAGGCCAGGATAGAGGGAGAACGGTCCCGGCTCCGGAACTTTGAGGATGATGTGCGGCGCCAGACCGACCGGATGCTGCAGCAACTGGCCGCCTATGATGTTTCCAAGGATGATTCCATTTATGAAGCCCTGGAAGCTCTGAAGGCCAAAGTCGCCGAGGCGGTGGCCGAAGCCGGCAGGCGCGCCGAAGCTCTGAAGCGGGAATTTTTTTCTGACACCTCCGAGAAACTGCGTCAACTCCGTGACGAGCCTCTCACCGAAGAACAGATAAACCGCATCGGCAAGCGCAACAATCTGGAGACTTTTCTGGGGCTGAATCTCTTCAATAAGCTGGGCCTTCTCTTCATCCTCATCGGCGCTGTTGCCGCCGCCCGTTTCAGTTATCCCTATATCCCCGATATTGCCAAGGGCGCCCTGATCTACCTGCTGGGCGTGATTATGCTGGGGGGAGGCGAGTGGTTAAGCCGCAAACAGGCCAACGTGTTTTCCACAGGTCTTACCGCCGGAGGCGTTGCCGTACTCTATTCAGCCACCGCCGTATGCTTTTTTACGCTGCAAATTCTTTCTCTCCACCTTGCCCTGCTGTTGTGCCTGCTGACTACCGCCGCCGCCCTTATTCTGTCGCGGCGCTATGATTCCCAGACAGTTTCGGCCTTCGCTCTTGCCGGCGGATATCTGCCCGTTTTTTATTTGCAGCCCGGCTTTCTCCTTTACTCCGCCATGGGATATTTTCTCATCCTGAACACCCTGTCATTGTTGATGGCCTTGAAAAGACACTGGCTGATCACCCAGTATATTGGTTTCGGGCTTAATTTCGCCTCGGCCGCTTATATCATCCGGCTTTTGCTCTCCTCATATTATGGAACGGCGGAAGGTATCGTCATCCTTGTCTATATTTTCATCGCCTTCACCCTGTATCAGGCGCTTCCTCTGCTCAGCGTTTACACGGCCAAGGTTCGTCTGCAACTGCCCGATCTGGCCCTTTTGATTATGGATTTGGTTTTAGGTTCCATTATGCTGTTTACGGTTCTGTGGGCCTTTGGATGGTGGCGTTTTGCCGGAAGCCTGTCCATTGCCCTTTGCGTGACCTGCGCCCTGATCGCCTTGTTGCTCCAGAAAAAAATTAAGGAAGAAAAGGCGGTACAGGCCCAGTTTTATCTTACCGCTTTGGCCTTTGCGATTTTGGTTATCCCTTTTCAACTGGATATAGCCTATCTCTCTCTGGGATGGCTTTTGGAGAGCATGCTGCTTCTGAGCTATGGCATTTGGAAGGAAGAAAAAAAGTTTATCTGGGCGGGAGGAAGCATTTACGGCCTTTGTCTGGTCAGCTTTTTAGGCGTCGATATTTTACTTGACGATGGGCTGTTTTTTTATAAATATCTGTTCATCACCCTCAGCACCCTGTGGATTTTTGCGAGCCTGATTCATAAAAACGTCAGGATGATTCTGCCGCCCCATTTTCATTGGGCCTATGCTGTTTTCAAGTGCGTTGTCCTTGTGAATTTATGGTTATTTATTAACTATGCCATTTATGCCAAGCTTTATCCTCTCATTTTGGAAGCGAGCCGGGACTTTAATTTTTCTTTCTATTTTTGCAGCATGATGGTGCTTGTAATAACTATGGCATTTGCCTACGCTCTTCCCCGGATTCCCCGTCTGGCCGATGGGCTTCTTCACGCCGTGTCCTTATGTCTTTACGGACTTTCTTTTTTATTTCTGTTCACTGCCAATGCCCGCAGCCACTTTGACGTGGAGCCGGCTCCGCTGTTGCTGGGCTGCGGCATAGCTATTCTGATCATCAGCAATCTGCTCTGTGTTTTTGCCGCGCGTGATCTGCTGTTGCGGCTTATGAAGATTAGAATTCTCAGGGTGGAATACTATCCTCTGGCCATCTCATCCTTTTTTGTCATATTATTGCTGCAAAACCTGATCGTCACCTTGCATCTCTCCTATAACAGCCTTGTCATCACCTTTTTGCTGGCGCTGACGGCACTGGCCTGGATCTTGTTCGGTTTCCTCAAACGCTATCAGTACAACCGGATTTTCGGACTGAGCCTGTCATTTATGGCGGCAATTAAGCTGTTTATTCTGGATCTGGCTTTCAGTGACGAAGGGATGCGCATCCTTGCCTATTTTATCATGGGCGTCAC
Organism: Desulfarculales bacterium; assembly: GCA_031267815.1. GTDB lineage: Bacteria > Desulfobacterota > Desulfarculia > Desulfarculales > Desulfarculaceae > JAIRYI01. The sequence goes on from JAIRYI010000080.1 coordinate 21,910, forward strand.
TCTGCTGGCTGTCTCTTTTGTATATCAGCACTTTAACAGGAAGCTGAACCGGCGGGAAGGAGAAAAGAGTTGAAGGGAAGTTTTACCGCTGTTGCTATCCTGGCCGCCGTCCTGGCCGCGTCTTTGCCGGCTTCAGGCGCAACTCCGGACAGGAGTGAATTTTTATACACCGCGCCGGTGTCTCTGACAGGCGAGCGGAGTTACGCGGCCGTCCGCCTGACCCCGGAAATTTTTGCGGCCGCGGGCGGCGACCTCTCCAGCATGATCCTTCTGTCGGAAGAGGGAAGTGTTGTGCCCTATTTTGTAAACACATTTAAAATTTCTTCCCATGCTGTGACCCAGACTTACGAAATGCGTCTGGCGGATTCATTCATCAAGGATGACGAGCAGTATCTGGACTACACCGTCTTGGTTCAACCGTCGCACGATATACTGGCCAGCTCAATTCACATGGAGGCAGCCGGGGAATTTGTCAAAGATATAACTGTGTTTGGCGGCTATGACGGAGTGCATTGGGAACGGATCAAGAATGATACTGTTTATCAAGTGGATGGCAATGACAAACTTGCCCTTCCTCTGCCCATGCCCTATGAAAAATATACCTGGTACCGCTTCATGCTGTCTGAACAGCAGCGCCCTCTGCTTTTGGAGCGGGTGTGGCTGGAATACAATTCCGCCATTATTGAGAAAACCGGATTTACCGAAGAAATTACTCCTGATTTTTCTATAACCCAGGACCGTAAAACTACCGTGATCCGCCTGCCGGAGGTGAAATGCCTGAGCATAGACAGTGTGGAGATAGGCACGGAAAGCATGTTCAAACGGGAAGTTAGAGCCGGAGGCGTGCGGCAGACCCTGTATAATCTGCGCTTTGCCGGCTCTGTCTATGAACGGCTTGTTTTGCCGCTCGACGGCTATCAAAGCCCGGAGGATGGACTGGAAATCAGGATTGAAGACAGGGATGACGCCCCCATTCTAATCAATGTGATAAAATTGCGTTATTATACCCGTGATTTGGTGTTCCCGCGTCCCTCGGGCGAAAAAGTGTTCCTTTATTTTGGCAATGAAAAAATACAGGCTGCTCCCCAATATGACATCGCCGCTTACAAGGAATACATTCTGGCCGATGGCTATGACATCCTGACGCCGGAAAAAGTATGTTCTCAGGCGTTGCCGGATCCGGAACCGGAGCCGGAACCGGAACCGGAAGAGCAGTCCGCGATTCCCCTGGATCTCCTGTTTAATATCGTTATTATCGGGGCTGCCGCCGTATTGGCTGCGGTGATCCTGATGCGGCTGCGCAGGCATTAGAAGTAATTTCATAAATGACTTCTAATAAATCACCTTTCAGGTGATTTATTGAAATGAACTTATTTTACGTGAGTCCGCACATACTGTTATCTTTGCGAGGTCTTTCCCCTTATGGATATTAACCTGTGAAATTCCTGCATCTATCTGACCTGCATATCGGCAAAACCGTGAACGGGTTTTCTATGTTGGAGGAACAGAGGCACGTTTTCGGGCAAGTCATCGGATATATCGAAGCCGAAAAGCCAGAGGCCGTGCTGATTGCGGGCGATGTTTATGATCGCGCCGTGCCGGGGGTGGAAGCCGTCCGTCTTTTTGACGACTTCCTGACTGACCTCGCCGCGCAAGATGTCACCGTTTTACTTATCTCCGGCAATCACGATTCTCCGGAACGTTTGAATTACGCCAGCCGCCTCTTATCAGAGCGTAAGCTTCATTTGTGCGGCGTATTTGACGGCAAACTGAAATCGGTAACTCTCGCCGGTGAATACGGTGAGGTTGACTTCTGGCTCTTGCCGTTTATCAAGCCCTCCGGCGTTCGCGGAATGTTTGCGGACAAAAAAATCGAAAGCTATACCGACGCGATAGCCGCGGCCCTGGATTCGGCGGATATAGATTATTCACGGTGTAATGTCTTGCTGTCGCACCAGTTCTACACCGCGGCGGGGGTTACGCCTGTCCGCTCTGAATCGGAGATAAACCCGGTCGGCGGCTTGGACGGGGTAGATTCCAGCGTACTTTCACGGTTTGATTACGTTGCCCTCGGTCATTTGCACGGCAGGCAAAATGCAGCTTCTAACGCCGGATATGCTGGTTCTCCCCTAAAATATTCGTTCTCCGAATGGAAGCAGGACAAATCCGTAACCCTTGTGACGATTCGGGGGAAAGGCGACATTGCCATAACCACGCTCCCCCTGCTCCCGTTACACGCTATGCGTGAGATAAAGGGAACTCTTGAAGCGCTTACCGGCGATGAAATATCTTCGCAAGGCGGCCGCGAGGATTATCTGCGGGTTATACTTACCGATGAGGAAGAAATAATCGACCCGATTGGTAAACTCCGCAGCGTCTATCCCAATATAATGGCGCTTAATTTTGAAAACTCGCGCGCCAATATTGATGTTGCCGCTGTGTCGCCTGGGGCGGAACAGATTGAAACACTGTCAGTCTATGACTTGTTCAGCGAGTTTTTTCTTGAGATCTCCGGCGCGGTTATGACCGAGGCGCAAGCCGGGATTGTGCGGGAACTGCTTGAAGGTGATGAGATGAGATGAAACCGCTTAAACTTACAATGTGCGCTTTCGGTTCTTACGCGGGGGAAGAAGTCCTGGACTTCGCGAAACTTGGCGAGAACGGGCTATATTTAATAACGGGCGAAACCGGGTCGGGCAAAACGACGATTTTTGACGCTATTTCTTACGCGTTGTTCGGTACGGCGAGCGGGCGTGCGCGCAACAGCTACAAAATGCTCCGAAGCGACTATGCCGAAAGACGCGCAAAGACCTATGTGGAGCTTACTTTTTCTTCGCGAGGGAATCTGTACGCCATACGGCGTGATATTATACCTCATATTGCTCGCAAGACAGGGGAAGTTACCTCCTGCACCGACAGCGTTGCCCTCACTCTCTCTGACGGGACCGTTATCAGCCGCAACCGCGATGCTGACGCGAAAATTCTCGATGTAATCGGGCTTGACCGCGACCAGTTCGCGCAAATCGTGATGATAGCGCAGAATGATTTCCTTCGCTTCCTTCAGAGCGGAACGGACGACCGGGTAAAAATCTTACGCCGCATTTTTGGAACAGGCGCGCTCAAATTTTTCCAGGAGATCTTAAAAATTAAAGCCCGTGAAAAAGATGAGCAACGCAAAGCCTTACTGCGCGACTTTCAGAAGTATGAGCTTGACCCGTATAAGCGAGAGGAGCAGTTTGCCCAATGGGAGCGGCAAGTCAAGGCTGATGAATCGGCGTTTCAGGAAATAGACGCTAATCTCAACGCCAACGAAGAAAAAACAAAAATTTTTGCGGCGCAAATCGCCGTTGCCGAGAGAATTGCCAAAACCTTTACAGACTTGGCCGCACAGCGAAAAGCGTTAGATGAGCATATCTCAAAGCAAGATGAAATGAACGCGGTCAGTGAGCAAAAAGTCCGCGGCGAAACAGCGTTGCGAAAAATTATGCCCTTTGCTGAAAAAGCCGGTGAAGCGGATAAAGCCCTTGTGTCGGCGAGCAGCGAATTTGAAAAGGCTAAAACGGACGAGAGGGAAGCGGAGCGTATCTTAACCGGGGCGAGGAAAACGCTCGCCGATCTGCCGCCTCTTGATAGCGCCCAGGAAGCCTTTGACAACCTCCGCGTTCTGTGGGAGCAGACAGAAAACAGGCTGAAAAAGCTGGCGGAGCTTAAAGCCGATTATGACGGTATAGTCCAAAAGCAAACCAAGTTTGACGCTTTAAATACTGAACTTGCGGAGATTGAGAAAACAATCCTCGCTTTGCCTTCTGTTGGGGAAGCACAGGCCGCCTTTGACGGCCTCAAATCAAAACTTGCCGCTTTAACCGGAAAACAGATAATCCTTGGCAAACTGCAAGGTGGCTTTGCGGCAATTTTGGTCAAGCAGAATGAGCTTGCCAAGGAGCAATCCGAGTTTGAGTCATTAACAGAGCAATACAGGTCGGCAAGGGCAAAATATGATGAGATGTATGAGTTGTTCTTGCGCGGTCAAGCCGGAGTATTATCGGCAACGCTTGCAACAGGAAAACCCTGCCCTGTGTGCGGTTCAACCGAGCATCCGGCGCCCGCAATTCCACCGGCTGAGGACGTCAGCGCAAGCAAATTGAAAAAATTGAATGATGACGCGGAAAAAGTCAAAGGGAAACTTGATCATAAGGCTGCTGCCTGCGCCTCGGCACAAACAGAGACCGCCACCCTTGCCGAGAGGCTTTTGCATGACTCAACTGAATTATTCGACGGCGCTTCTTTGCAAACTATCGGTGTATTGCTTACCGATTCAACCGAACAAGTGAGCGCAGCCGTATCTGAATCTGTAGCCAAGAAAAAGTCAGACGAAAAGGCGTTATCGGAATTAATTTTGCAGACAGAGAACACGGCAAGACGAAAAGAGGAACTAACGCCGCAAGGCGCCGCTCTGCAAGCGGAAATCGCGACTCAAAAAATCCGCTTTTTGAAAGATTTACGCGAGTTCTTGCCCAACGCCGGTTTTGATACGGCAGGCGCGGATTTGGAAAAATTACTTGCAGAAACTAAATCCAGTTCAGAGAAACTGACGGAAAAGAAGAATAAGGACCAATCATCTCTTGCCACGATTAAAAATAATTTTGATAACGCTGCCCAAGCGCTGGCGGAGAGCGAGTTAAAACTTGTGTCTGCCCGCATCCTTGCGGATGAGCGTGAGAGCCGCGTTAAGGAGCGGGAAATTCTTGCTGCCGCGGCAAGAAATTCATATCAAGGCGTGCTAGCGGAAAACGGATTTGCCGATGCTGAGAGCTATGCCGCCGCGCTCATTACCGAGGAAGAACTTGCCGCGCTTACCAAGGCTGCCGCCGGTTACGCTGAAAACGGTAAACTAATCCGCCGCGAGATAGCCAGGCTTGAATCTGAAACAGCAGATAAGGCGGAAGTGGATTTAGAAAAATTAAACTCTCACGCCGACGAGTTAAAACAGAATACCGGTAAACTCCGCGCTGAACGCGATGAAACCAAAGCGCGGCTTGACAACACAGCCCGAATATTAAAAGAACTTAAAAGGTCAGCGGCTTCCCTCGTCAAAATCGAGAAAGAATACGCCGCGCTTAAAGGACTGTCCGATACCGCCAACGGCAGGCTTGATTTTGAAACCTACACCCAGACGGCCTACTTTGAGCGCGTACTCCGCGCCGCTAATCTGCGGCTTAAAGTGATGAGCCAAAACAGGTATGTACTCTTGCGCCGCCAAGAAGGCGGCGACGGCAGAAAACGCACCGGGCTTGAAATTGAAGTTGCCGACAGTTATACCGGGCGCAGCCGCAGCGCCAACAGCTTATCCGGCGGCGAATCGTTTATGGCTTCACTCTCGCTGGCGCTCGGTCTGTCCGATGTGGTACAGCAGACGGCGGGCGGCATACACCTTGACGCAATGTTCATTGACGAGGGATTTGGCTCGCTTGACGCGGAAGTCCTGGAGCTATCCGTGCGGACCCTGTCCGATATGGCGGGCGGCAGCCGAATCGTTGGAATAATCTCTCACGTGCTTGAACTGCGTGAGCGTATTGATAAGCAGGTCCGGGTTGATAAGACTCCGGGCGGGAGCAAAATAAGACTTGTGGTATAAGCTTGTAAACTCGCGCCAGCGCCGCGCAAAAGCCGCGAAGAAATAAAAAAGAACCGTCCAATTTCGGTTTGCATTTTTTTAACATCGTAAAATACAAGTTTTAAATGTTACATCGTAGCAGGGGCGGCAGGGGGCATGCAAGCCGCCGCCTGTAGAGGTCTGAACAGCCAATCTTCTTATGAAAGAAAAATTCGAAAAAAACTTCCCTTGCGGAAGTTGTTATGATAGTATAAAAAAATAATTCCTGACCGGGCAATCTTAGTTCAAAGTATTACACCGTAATCTTATGCGCAGACATGACAAAGAATTGTTAATTAAGGCCATAGATATAGCGCAGAAAAATGTGCATTATTTGTGGCAAAAGCCGCGCGGAGTGGAAAGACCCCTCAAGCTTGAATCATTGCGGCGTCAATTGACTGACATTGCTCAGCGCCTCCATCTGCCTGAAAATAAAGATTTTAACTGCTCAATGCCTCTGCCGCCGGCCCTGGCTTCCGGCAACTGGGATTTGGTTGCCGGTTATTTGGCAAATGCCAAAAAACTGGCTCACCAGGACCCGCTTCAGTACAAGGTGGTTTTCTTCCCTTATTTGGACGCCACCTGGGACGCCCTGGAAAGCGTCTATGAGGCTTTTGCCTCTGATGCGCGCTTTATTACCGATATCGTCATCATCCCCGCCGCGCGCAATACTCCTGAAGGGCTGGCGCCAATTTATAAGGACTTCCTGAGCGAACTGCACATTCCTCACACCTTGTACCAGGACTACGATATAGAAAGCGATAAGCCGGATATTGTCTTTGTCAATAACCCCTATGATCAGATTATTGATCCCAGGTTCCGCATTCCCCGCATCCGCGAAAATTGCCGCCTGCTGGTGTATGTGCCCTATTATGGCCTGTCCGGCGGATTTTTAAATAAAAAAACTCCCAAAATTTTCGGCCGGCCCATCCATGAACTGGCCGACCGGCTGATAGTGCAAAGTGAACTGGCGGCCAAGGCCTATGAAATCCACTGTCCGGGAGGAAAAAACCGCTATCTGCCTTTAGGCACGCCCAAAATAGACTCCTTGAAGAAAAAGGCCAGCCAGGCTCTGGCTGATCCTGACCGGGAGTGGATAACCGCCTTTGCCGGACGGCCGGTATTTTTGCTGGATACCCATTACGATTTAATCGTCTGGGAAAGAGCCTTGCCGGACCATTCCTTCTGGAACTACCTGTTAATAGTACTGGAACACATATTAGAATATTTTGCCCGCCATAAAGACGCGTTTTTGCTTTGGCGTCCTCATCCCCTTACCGATTATATAATTGCCAATTATAGAAATATTAAATATAAAAAGATGTTCGATGACTTTTGCGGGTTTCGGGATTTTGCCGGGACCTTGCCTAATTGTCTTATCGATAAAAGCCCCAACGCCGGCATGGCCATGGCCTTGTCCGGCGCGCTTATAAGTTTGGGCAAGTCTCTGCGCTATTTGTATCCGGCCCTGCACAAGCCGGTCATCTGGCATAGCTATCAGGAGAACAGCCATCTTCTTCTGCCCCAGGGTGAGCAGCTGTTCATAGACAACAATAATCTTTACTATATACCGCAATCTTTGCAGCTGAATTATTTCCTGACCACTTATGCCGCCGGCGGCGATATAAGACTGGATGAGAGTTTCCGTTTAAAGGAAAAAGAGCTTCTGGATAAGCTGGATATGAATATGCGGTCATATTATTGCGATCTGGCGGAAAAATTTCGACGCCGCTCCAATATCTCCCCCGCCTTTATGGACCAATTCAACAATTTCGTCCCTTCGCCGGTAACCGGTTATATGCAGGCGAGGTTTCTGTCCGGGCCGGGGGGGGGGGGGCCGCCGTTGTTGCAAAAAGATATAGTCCAGGAAATAAGTTTATTTGCTTATCGTTTGTGCAAAGAGCAAGTAAGCGGGGAAATTACCGGCTATATAGATATGCTGGCCAAGGGGGATGATCCATTAAAAGAACATCATTATAAAACCTATCAGAATACCATAGCCAACAGCGACCGAAATTGCGGCCAATTGATTCATCAGGCCATTTGCCGGGACTTTTTTCAGCAATTACCGGCAACCCATCCCACCCCTGATCGAGCCGGGTTACGACCAAAGATCAGAAAATTCAAACCAGGCGAAAAACGGTAAGGCAAAAAATGAACTCTGTAAGTTACGCGATTATTCTGGCCGGCGGACAGGGAATCCGGATGGGGGCAAGCAATGTGCCCAAGCAATTCGTTAAACTGGCCGGCAAGCCGATGATCCTTTATTCACTGGAGGCGGCCCAGAGCAATGCCAATATTGATTATATCTGCGTGGCCGCGCCCTCGGCCTGGCAGGCGCGGATAAAAACCTGGGCCGCGGAGTATGGCATTGATAAATTTCAATATACCTCCGCCTCCGGCCGGGAACGCCGGCAAACCGTTTATACTGCCCTTAAATGCCTGCCGGCCAAGGTCAATGATATTGTCATGATTATGACCGCGGTCTGCCCCTTTGTCTCCCAGGCCACCATCGACAAACATTTTGTCGCCATGCATGAATACGACGCCTGTATTACCGTGGTCCGAGCCACCGACGCCATTACTTTCAGCAACGAAGGCCGCTGGGCCGGCCGAACCTTGCAGAAGAAAAATGTTTTCATTCAGCAGGGCCCGCAAACCTTCAGATATGGGGTCATAAAAGCGGCTCATGATATGTATGAACGCGATATGGTCAAAAAGGAGGTAAATGAAGACAGCGAACTGGTTCTGGATATGGGCATAAAAACTTTTATGGTTTTTGGCGATCGCTTTTGTATTAAGGTTACCTATCCCGAAGATTTGGTGATAGCCGAAGCCCTCAGTCCGCTTTTTCTGGAAAATGACCGTTCAGAACGAAGCCGTACGCAAGTAAATTCGTAGCCGGGCAATGTTAAGATACTTCTGCGCCAGCCAAGGCTATATTGCCCATCAGGATTTTGCGGACGCTTCATATATGAGAAAAGTCAACCAATTAAGAGAGGGGCTTAAACAGGTTAAAGATTATACGGCCCCATACCCACTGAACAATATGCCTCTGTTTAATAAGCTGGAAATTGAAACCGTCAACCGCTGCAACGGACAGTGCGCCTTTTGTCCGGTTAACCGCCAGGAAAAACAGCGCCCGCTGGCCCGAATGAGCGAGGAATTGTTTTATTCTGTAATATCGCAGCTCCGGGAGTTGAATTACGCGGGCAATATTCAATTATTTTCCAACAACGAGCCTTTCCTGGACCGCAGAATCAACACTTTCATCCGTCACGCCAAGTCAGCTCTGCCTTTGAGTTTTCTGCAAATGATGAGCAACGGCACTTTGTTGACTCTGGATAAATTTAAAGACTGCATCGGCTTTCTGGATTCTTTGATTATTGATAATTACTCGGCTGACTATGAATTTCATCCCCATGTAAAGAGCATCTATGAGTATTGCCTGCAAAATGAGGAATTACAGAAAAAAGTGAAAATCTGCAAACGGACTCCGGACGAAGTGCTTCATTCCCGGGGCGGACAGTCTCCTAACCATGAAAAGGTTGAAGTTATCGGCGGCTCCTGCATCTATCCCTTCAATCAAATGGTCATCCGCCCCACCGGCCAGGCCAGTCTGTGCTGTAATGACGCCCTGGGAGAGGTTACTTTGGGTGATGTGAGCAGGCGGCATATAGCCGAAGTGTGGAATGGCCCTGAATATGTGGCGATCAGAGAAAAAATCCTGCGGGGCAGACAGCATATCCGGCAATGCTCCTCCTGCACCAACATGCTGCCTTTTTTTGTTCCTCCCGGTCATCATGTGGATGAATATATTCCTGACGGCCATTTTTTAATGACAGGCAAATTAAGGGTGCTGCCGTCAAGTTCTTGGGGTAAGAAAAATTGACAGTGGATATAAGTAAAAAGATTATCAGTGAAGACGCCCTCGATCTGGCCCAAACTCCGCAGGCCTGGGGCCGGCTGCAAAATAAAACCGTGCTTATTTCCGGCGCCGGCGGCTATGTGCCCGCTTATTTTGTTCATGCTTTCATCAGGAGAAATGATCTTTTTGGCGCCCAAATTAAAACTATCGCCTTATGCCGCGATGAAACTCTGGCCCGGGCGCGTTTCAGCGCTTATCTGGGGCGCTCCGACTTTGCCCTGCATATACAGGATGTCTGTGAACCTATAAACATCAGTGAACCGGTGGATTTTTTTATTCACGCCGCCAGCCCGGCCGGGGTGCGGGCCAGGGGTGAAAATCCGGTTAACACTTTTGCCGCCAATGTGCTTGGGGGCCGTAATATGCTTGAGTTGAGCAGGCGCAATGAAACCGCCGGGTTTTTGTTTTTAAGCAGTGTGGACGTCTACGGAACCGCTCCCTGGCAGGAACGGCGGCAAGAAACTGACTATGGGGCCATAGACGGTTTAAATATGCATAATGTTTACGCCATAGCCAAAAAAGCCGCGGAAACCTTATGCCTGACCTATTATCAGCAATATAAAATTCCGGTGCTGATTGCCAGAGCGGCCCAGATTCTGGGTCCGGGCATAGCCTTGAGCGACGGCAGACTGCATATTGACTTTATCTCCCAGCTTAAGCAAAAAAACCTGATTACCCTTAAAAGCGACGGTCAGGCCAGACGATCTTTTTTATATATAAGCGATGCCCTCTCCGGCCTGCTTACTGTTATGCTGCTAGGCAGCCCCGGCCAGGTCTATAACGTGGCCGATGAAAACGGCGAGTCCAGGGTGGCGGACCTGGCCGCCCTGGCCTGTTCTCTGCTTCCCCAGCGCCGGGCAAAGGTGGAATTCGCGCTTGAGTTTAAAAATTCGCCTGAAGTCAAATTTGCCCTGCCTGATGTAACCGTCAGTTCCGGCAAACTGCGCCGCCTGGGCTGGAAGCCGCGTTGGGGGTTGGCTGACGGTCTGTCCAGAATGATGCGCGGTTATGGACTCATCAAAGATTGAGGAGGCAGCGGTGCTACTTAAAGCCATAGAAGATGAACTCAGGCGGCCGCCGGAATTATACAGTGAGGAGGAGTTACGGCGCCTGGGCATTGAACCGGATTTATTTCTGTTTATTTCCCGGCCCGATTTCAGTGATAATTCCCATGCCCTGTGGAAATATATTAATCAAAATACCGCCTACAAAACCGCGTGGCTGATTAAAAACCGCGCCGCCTGTGAGTTATTAAAAGAGCGGAATATAGCCTGCGAGTTGTTTGATTCCGCCGCCGGAGTGGCCCTGGCGCAAAAGGCGCGTTATGTAATCAGCAACATATATTTTTGGGGTTTGCATAAATATCCGGGGCAGATATACATCAATCTGTGGCACGGCTCCGGTATAAAGGCTCACTATTTCTATGATCGCAATAATGATAATCAACCTTACTATGAAGCGAAGAGAGATTCAGAGCTGACCGATCTCTATCTGGTGCAGGGAGTGTTAGATAAATTTATATTAGCCGCGTTGCTGAATTGCGACGCCCGCAAAATGCTGGTGACCGGTCAGCCGCGGATAGATAATATTAAAGAGGCGGCGGGGAAAGATAATCTTGAATGTATTTTTGAAAATATCACCAGGAAATATGACCGCTTAATTTTATTTGCCCCCACTTTCAGAAGAACTACTTATTCCGTTGTGGGTAAATACTACCAGGATAATATTCTCGGCCTGCCTGATTTTAACAGCTCCAGCTTCAACGAAATCATGGCTAAGCATAAGGCCGCCCTGGTGGTCAAGCTGCATCCGATTGAGGAAACAAATTTTATCTCAATTGATCTGGAAGGGGATGAAAACATTTTTCTGCTTAAAAATTTGGATATGCTCAAGGCCGGCTTGCAGATGAATGACCTGATCAATGCTTTCGATGTTATGATTTCTGACTATTCATCCATTGCTTATGACTTTTTGCTTCTTGATCGTCCAATTATTTATAATATACCCGACCAGGAAGAATACGCCCAAAAACAGGGATTTGTGTTTCCTCATATCGATTTTTGGATGCCGGGGGAAAAGGTTTTTAATTTTGGCGGATTGCTTGACGCCCTGGAAGACGCTTTTAAGCATCCGCAAAGGTATTCCGCCCAGCGCCATACCAATATAGATCTGCGCTACAGTTATCAGGATAACGGCGCGGCCCGGCGGGTGCTGGCGGCCATAGAAAACTACCGGCCAATAATAAATTATGGCCAACGTTATTTTATTAAAGAAAAATTATTGCCGCTGGCCCGGGAATATGAAGCGGAGATAGCGCGCCTGAAAAGCCGGCTGGCCGCGCCGAATTCAACTTCCGCCAATGAAATCCCGCCTCAGGATGAGGATAAAGAGCTTGAGCAAGCCTTGGCCGCTTTGCTTGCCGCCGCCCTTGCCCATAATGGCGATACCGTCCTGTTGGCGCCCCTGCCCTCCGTCTATGACGGTAAAACCAAATCCAGGCTGGTGCATATTATAGAGCAATTCAGCAAAAAAGGCTGGTTTTGCCTTTGTGAAGTCATCAATATGCCCTCTGGCTGTAACTTTCAACATTTAAACTCTGATTTATATTTAACCAAACTTGGAGATGACATAGAAAGATTATTCAAGGCCCTGGGTCAGGCGGGCAAAAAAATTATCCTGGCTCTGGATTACAGCCTGTTTTCGCTTTCCCCGGAGCGGTTAAAACAAATGTGCGCTAAGGCGCATACGGTTTTTTATTTTATGGAGGCGGAAATACGTTATTCCCATGCAATAGAAAAGCAGTCGCCGGCTGAAAAATACAGGTTGGCCTTTTTCGCTTACTGTCAGGAAAACGATTCCATTCATATTATAGTTTCCGCGCAACGGTTATATGATTATTTTATGAAAATCCGCGGCAAAAACCGTTTGCATTTAATTACCAGCGGAGTTGATAATTCATTTTTTCGTGAGCATTGCGCGGCCGGGACGGTGCCGGATACATTAAAAGCCGTCATAAACAGAAGTAAACCAATTATAGGCTTCTGCGGAACGATTACTAACGACTTATATATCTCCCTGATGCAATATCTCTGTGAGCGTTGCAGGGAATATGATTTTGTGCTGATAGGTGAAAATAAACTGAGCCAAGAACGCATCCAAGTTACAACAGTGCTTAATTCTTACGAAAATTTATTTTTTGCGCCTGAGATCAGTTATGAAGATGTTCCCGCGGCCATAAATTTATTTGATGTGGCTATCCTGCCTTATTATTCGCTGGCCAAAGAGCGGTTCCCTTTAAAATTTTTTGAATATCTGGCCTGCGCTAAACCGGTGGTGGCTTCTGATCTTGAATACCTGGAAGAGTATTACCCGTTTGCCCTTACCAGCCGCAGTCATGGAGAATTTGCTCAACATTTGCAAAAAGCCCTGCGGTTTAAAAAGGACATAACTTTTGCCGGTCAGGCTCAAGAGATTGCCGCTCAGAATGACTGGAGTTTAAGGGTCAATGAACTGATTGAAATCATCGGCCAGCCTTGAAAAGATATTTGTTAATGCCGAATGGAACTCTTCAATGAAAAGATAAAATGCGCGCTGAACTTATTGAATTGCTGGATCGTCAGGTAACACCGCCGAAATCAAAGGCGGTGGGCAAGCTCACCGCCCTGCCTTGCTTGCGGGATATTGTGATTTACGGCGCCGGTCACTGGGGCGGCCTGGTCTGGCGCATTCTGCGTAATACTCATCAATTGCCATGTTTCGCCGACAGCAACCCCCTGCGGCAGGGTGAAATTTTTTGCGGTTTGCCCATTAGAGCGCCGGAAGAGTTAGCGGATATTTGCCGGACCAAACCATTGATTCTGGTTGCCATTGAAGAAGCATGTCTGGATGCCTCTGTATATCATGCTTTATTACAGAGAATTGAACATTGCGGGCTTAAAGATTACGAAATTATTTTTTTAGACTATCATGATCTGGGGCGCTATAAAAATTATGACGACAAATTTTGCCGCCTCCATAAGAGCGCGCTTATAGATCTGTACGCATGGCTGGGCGATAATTTTTCCCGTCAGACTCTAATTGAGTGGCTGCGCCTGAACAGAGAAAAAGATATATATAATTATCCTGTATTATCCCCCCAATATTTTCAGGCGGATCTTTTTGAATTGCGCGCTGATGAAGTAATAGTTGATTGCGGAGCTTTTGATGGCGACACCGTTGACAGCGTTATAGAATATTACAAGAATTTTACTCATGTGTATGCCTATGAACCGCATCCTCAGGCTTACCGGAAGCTCTGCCGCCGGGTGAACATTTATGAAGAGGATATCCGCTCTAAAATATCGGCTTATCAATGCGCTGTAGCGGCTGATAACAGGGAGCAATATTTTAATATCGCTAAATTCAGAGGCGCCCGCTTATCTTCAAAGGGAACTGTAAAAGTGCCGGTGAAAAAACTGGACGATTTATTGAAATCTGTCAGGTTTACCCTGTTGAAAATGGATATAGAGGGTTCTGAACTGGCGGCCTTGCGCGGGGCCGAGGAAGTAATTAAAAACAATGATCCGGTGCTTTGTATTTGCCTCTATCACCGCGAAGCCGATATTATAGATATCCCGGCCTGGATACGGGACCGTTTCCCGCGATATTCTTTATATCTCAGAAAACACGCCAACCGCTACGCCTCTGAGCTGGTATTGTATGCCATACCGCCGTATCGCGGCAGGTTTTAGAGTTTCATCAAAATATGGAATGCGATTTATGAATATTGCCGGATTCCCTCTACATGCCAGCCATAGTCAACTGTTGGCCAATTTAGCCAGATATCGGAATAAATTTTCTCTGGCCCAAGTACTGCGGAAAAACGGCGTCAGTAAGGTGGCTCTCTATGGCGGAGGGGCAACTGGTTTAATAATATATGAGATGCTGATCCAGGGCGGCCTTGAGGTCAAATTTATTTTCGACCGCAAAGAAAATATCAAATTTCCTTATCCGGTTCCGGTCTTCCATCCTGACCGCTGGCAAGAGACCCCCGGAGTGGATATGATCATAGTGACCGCGAGCGGCTACCGCGCCATTTACCACCTGCTGCGGCGCACCGGCATTTTCCCCCGCATCTGTTCCCTGCATTCTCTTATAATTGATGTGGACATGCTGTCTTATTTTTATCAGGCGGTCGGCCACCTCAGGAAAAGCGGCGCTTCCCTGTTGCTGTTTAACAGCGCCAACGCCCTGGCCCAGGTGCGCAACCCCAGTTCCGCCGAAGCGCTGTGTATGCTCAATGTTTTAGGATTTCGTTCTTTTTACGCTGATATTGAGCATCTGTTCCCTTATTTTGACGACCTGCCCCTGTGTTCAAAAGATTATATTCAACAGATTATGTTTACCGCTGCCCCCCGAATGGAAAAAAACGGTTTGGTGATGCTGGCTGATTATCAAAGTGAATATATAAATGTGATTAACCATCGCCGTCTGACCACCGGCGTCCCCGACAGGTTTGATCATACGGTCTACATTTTCGGCGATTGCTGGGCCGCCGGGTTCGCGGCCGCGGACAATCTAACTATTGCCAGCCAGTTGCAGGCTATGCTGGCAAATACTAACTTTAATTCCGCAATTTACCGGGTGCAGAATTGCGGCGTCAACGCAGAGTTATTTTTGTCTTCCTTAAAAAGGATTTTACAAGAAGATTTCGCCCCCGGAGATATAGCGGTCTGCTCTTCTCCTTTTATGCCGGAAATGCCCTTTTACTATCCGCCCGACCGCACTGTCCGCTATCACACTACCGAGCGTCTCTTCGACCGGCCTCATAATCTGGGTGAAATATTTATTGACAGCATCCATATCAATCACCGGGGCTATAAACTGGTGGCGGAAAAATTGCACCATATTTTAGGCGAGGAATTTTTATCGCTCCCCAGGCCCGCGCCCTCCCCGGCGGCGGTGAATTCCGCATCCCAAGATGGCTTATCGGGCCGGCCCGGGCTTCAAGAGGGAGCCATTATCCGGGAAAACACAGCCTTGCCCTGGGCGGAGGAAATTAACGCCTATCTGGCCGGCCTGACGGACCGCAAACCCACCCGGGAAGGAGTAAACGGCTGCGTGGTGATCAATGCTAACCCCTTTACCCTGGGACACCGGCGCCTGGCGGTGTGGGCGCGCCAACATTGCGATTTTTTATACGTATTTGTGGTGGAAGAAGATTTGTCATTTTTCCCCTTTGCCCAGCGTCTGGAAATGGTCAAAAGAGGATTGGCGGATTTAAGCGGGGTGATGGTTTTATCCGGGGGCAAATTTATAATATCCGCCCTGACTCTTCCCGAATATTTCAGCAAAGAAGAGGCAACGGATATTGTCATAAATCCCGCCTTGGATCTGGAACTTTTTGCCGCCGCTATTGCCCCGGCTTTGGGCATAAGCAAAAGATTCGCCGGCCAGGAACCGTTATGCCAGTTGACCAGGCAATATAATCAGGCTATGGCGGAAGTTCTGCCCAAATACGGCATTGAATTTGTGGAATTCGAGCGCTTTAGTATCGGCGCTATGCCGGTCAGCGCCTCCCGGGCGCGCGCTTTGCTGGCGCAAGGCGATTTTAACGGATTAAAAGAATTGGTTCCCGGATCAACTTATGAGTTTTTATCCGCAACCCTTGCCCCAGGCAAGGCCAACGGTATGTGAGGTAATCTTATGCAGTTTGAAACGATAATTCACGCGCTCGCCTATTGGGCGGATAAAACACCGGATAAGGTGTGCTTAATAGAAGCTGAAACAGGACGCAAAGCCACCTATAGTGAGCTTTGGCGCTGGAGCTGCGCGTTCTCGCAGAAATTGAAAGACGCAGGTGTGCGACGAGATTTCGATCAGTTCGGCAGTCGTGTTGTTGTACGCGTGGGCAGTTTGCTGGAAACGGTTGTCGCACAAGTAGGCATATGCCTTACCGGCGGCGTATTTTGCCCGGTAGAAAGGTATATGAAAGGACCCAAATTATTCGAAATGCTTAAATATTATGATTCGAGGGTGTATGTGTCTGCTGAGCGAATTGCTTCCGATGGTATTTGGTTCGACTTGAATTGTGTGATTGATAATACAGATGTGAATTTCGATATAATATTCCCGTGCAGCAATGAATTGTGCGCGATAATATTCACGACCGGCACAACGGGAAAGGCAAAAGGGGTAATGCTGACACATCACAGTTTACTGAGTGCCTGCAAAATTTGGATCCACTCGTTTCAAATAGACTGTACGGATGTTATTTCTTATGTAATGCCTTTGGACAGAGTAGGACACATCAGATGGACGTCATCAGGCTTGCTTATTGGCGCGACTGTTATGCACTATGCTGGCGGTTTGATTTTCTCTAAAGATTATTATAATGCGATACGCGAAAATCACGTAAATTATGTATTCTTTCTTGTACCGGAACTAAACATGCTGCTTGCCAATATAAAAAAACCGAGAACTACCGAAATTCCAAATTTTGTGTTGACAAAGATATTGCTTGGCGGCGGGGCGGTACATACGAGGGCAAAAAAGGAGCTAGTGCAGTTGGCTCCAAAAGCGCGAATATTCAGCCACTATGGAGCAACTGAAATAACCGGCATATGCGGTCGCAATATTTTGGAAAAAACTATGCTACCGAACTGTGTAGGACAACCATGTGTGGGAACCGAAATCAAATTTGTAGATACGCAAGGGAACAGCGTACCTACTTCCGAAACTGCCAAGGGGACATTAGTTTGCAAAAATGAATCGGTTATGGCAGGATATTGGAAAAATCAAACCCTTACCCAACAGTATATGCAAGATGGATGGATGCAAATGACCGATATCGGATGGCGTGATGAAAACGGATATGTATATTTGGCAGGGCGGCAAGATGATGTTATTCAAAGTGGCGGATTCAAAATTGCGCCTTATGAGATTGAAGAAATCGCTATTCAGAATGATGGCGTCGCGGAGTGCGTATGCATAGGGGTACCGGATAAAACCTTGGGTGAAGTTCCGAAGCTGTTTGTACAAATGAATCCGCATGTGAAATTCAATGC
Organism: Desulfarculales bacterium; assembly: GCA_031267815.1. Classification (GTDB taxonomy): domain Bacteria; phylum Desulfobacterota; class Desulfarculia; order Desulfarculales; family Desulfarculaceae; genus JAIRYI01. Next base: position 39,536 of record JAIRYI010000080.1, read on the forward strand.
AAAAGATATTTATAACTATATTTCCGAACGAATTGAAACTTATAAATTGCCGCGCACTGTTCATGAAGTTGACGAATTTCCTCGCATTGGGAGTTCATCAAAAATTGATAAAGAGGAATTGACACGCTGTGTTTAAGAAATTAATAATTTTTGCTCTAACTATAGGGATAATATTGGCGCTGTCAGTTTATTGGAATTCAACAAAAATACAAACTGAAGGCTACAATACTGATCTTGTTCGCATAGCCGGATTCAGGAAAAACCTTTCGTCCTTAGCCATCCGACTCATTATGGAAGAAAAGGGATTTTTTGAAGCAGAGTTGCCCGAGGGTGTAAATGTTGAATGGTCTACAATCCCAAGCAGCACCGACCAACGTGACGCGATTGTCAGCGGGACAATTGACATAGGCGCTTTCGCTTCAAGTGTCGCGATATCGGCTATTGACCAAGGTTTGCCGATAACATGTTTGTCGGTGATGCCTTATACCAATGCCGCATTATATACTAACCGGGAAACAATACATAGGTTAGAAGATTTGAATGGCGAGGATAAAATAATAATGGTTACAGCGTTAGGGGCACATCAGCATTTGGCTTTTCAAGCTGCATGTTGGGAATATTTAGGAGATGCACATAAATTTGACGGCCAGGTGATAGCTATGACACTAGGCGATGCGCTTGAAACCATGAAAAATTTCGATGACGCGCAAGCATCTGTGATTGTCGATTCTCCGGGCATGAAACTTAATTTGACCAAAATTATGGACTTAAAAAAATATTATAGTCAATACGAACTTAGCTCGATAAACGCTACAAGTCAAAAATTCGCCGCTGAAAATCCGATGATTATTGAGGCGTATTATACAGCGGAACGCGAAACAATAAAATTTATTAGTGAACACCCGGAAGAAGCCGCCAAGATCCTGTCTAAATACTGGGAAGGCGAGAGCATTGAGAATATAATACAGCTATTCAAAAACACACCGCCTCGAATCGCAATCTCTGAATCCGCTTATGATCGCCTCGCCGAATTCATGTACGAAATCGGAAATATCGACAATCCGCCTCAAAAATTCTCCGAGCTTCCCAACTATGCGGATATACCTAAAATCCCATAATGAAAAACGGAACAGAATTACTCGCGCCAATGCGTCGCATCAGAAGTAAAAAGGTCGTCCAGTATTTCCTTTGGGTGCTGGTTTTACTTGTTTTGTGGGAAACAGCGGCCCGGCTGGGCTGGGTGAACGCCTACATCCTGCCTCCCTTCACCACGGTGGCCGCGCGCCTGGGGCATGAACTCTTTTCCGGTAAATTGGGCGTCCAGACCCTGAACTCGCTGTGGGTAGTGCTGCAGGGTTTTGCCATCAGCTTCATGGCGGCGGTGGTCATCACCGCCCTCTGCGCGGCTTCGCGCCTTGTTGAAAGCCTGTTTGACACACTTTCGACGATTCTGAACCCCTTGCCCGCGGTGGCGATTATGCCGCTGATCATCATGTGGTTTGGCATTGATATCACCGCGATGTTTGTCATCATCATTCACGGGGTGTTATGGACCATGATTCGCCATCTCCTGGACGGTCTGCGGGCAATTCCGGCGGCGCAGATAGAGTTTGGGCGCAACATCGGCCTGTCTCCCCTGAAAATGTTTACCGGGGTCATTGTGTTCGCGCTTATGCCGGAGCTGTTGGCAGGTCTGCGCACCGGATGGGGCCGGGCGTGGCGGGCTTTGATTTCGGCGGAGATGGTGTTCGGCATGATCGGCGCCTTGGGCGGCCTGGGCTATTACATCTACATGGGCCGTGTTTACGCTAAAATCTCGGACGTGCTGGCTGGGATCATCATCATCGCCCTCATAGGCGTCGTGGCCGAATCTTTAGTGTTCGGACAAATTGAGCGCCTCACAGTGAGAAAATGGGGAATGACCCGTGAGTGAACTTCCGGTTTTGAGCGTGCAGGGCGTATGTAAAAACTTCGGCGCCTTGAATGTCTTGCAAAATGTGAGCCTTGATTTGAAGGCCAACGAGATGGTGGCCATTATCGGTCATTCAGGCTGTGGGAAAACCACCTTGCTGCGACTTATCTGCGCCTTTGAGTTTTATGACCAGGGCCTGATTCTGCTTGACGGAGCGCGGCGGGACCGGCCTTCAAAAGAGGCCTTGATGCTGTTTCAATCATTCGACCAGCTCCAGCCATGGCGCACCGCCCTGGGAAACGTGATGTATCCGCTGCGGGTTGCCGGCGCGGCCAAAAACCGGGCCAGGGAATTGGCCTGCAAACGGCTGGCCGACGTGGGTTTGTCAGATTTCATGAACGCTTACCCGCATATGCTGTCAGGCGGCATGAAACAGCGGGTGGCGATGGCGCGGGCTTTGGCCTTAACCCCGCGCGTGCTGCTCATGGACGAACCCTTTGCGGCGCTGGATAACATCACCAGGAGTACACTGCAGAATCTTACCAGCCGCGTCTGCGGAAAGTACGGCATTTCCGCCCTTCTGGTAACTCACAGCGTGGAAGAGGCGCTGATCATGGGCGACAGGATTGTCGTCATGGACAGGAATCCGGGGCGGGTCAAAGCGATCGTGGAAAATCCGTGCCGGGATATATCCGGGCGGCGCGGCGAGTTGAAAGAAAAAATTATGAAACTGCTTCAGGAAACGGCGCGGGAAAAAGAGGAGATGTGACATGCGGGAGCTTTTTTCACTCAACCGGAGCATCCGGGATTTTGAGGACGTCATTGTCTACGGTACAGGCCGGGCCGGGAAAGCTGTCTTTCTCAAACTGTTGCAGCACAACGTCAAGGTATGTTGTTTTGCTGATTCCGACCCGGAAAATTGCGGTAAAACCCATCTTAACATCCCCATAGTCCACATCGGCGATTTGTCTGACAAGCTGGCGGCGGCGGTTGTCGTTAGCGGCCGGTACGCGTTTAAAATTGCTCAGGAACTGCAAAAAATGGGTTTTCGAAATCTGTTCTTCGATTATCTCAACGAGGTGGGGGTTCTGCATCTGGCGCGGGAGGACGAGGCTTAATGGACTTGGATGGCCTGGTTTACGATTTCCGGCTGGGCTATGTCCGGGCCGGAAGGCAGGGCGGTTTTGCGGTATTGGGAGCTGACCGCGCGCCGGACCGCCGCATAGTCACCCTGGGAGGCACGGAGGGCTGGGCTTCCCGCCTGTATGAGCGCTTTGGCCGGAAAAGGCAGATATATGACGGCTCCACTGAGGGCTACACCTCGGCCCAGGAGTTGACCATGTTGCTGCGCGATGGGCTTTTGCTGAATCCGGAGATGGTGTTATGCTATTCCTGTTTTTATAACTTTGCCTATAAATTGGGCTTTGTGGGCGATAAACGTTATGCGCCGCTATTGGGTGACCGCCCTTTCACCACCCCAGGACAAATCGCCTTTTATGAGAAGATTACCGCCCGTTTCGGTTTGGGAAACAACAGAGTGTATTACGGCGAGAAAAACGCTGTGCCGGCCTGGGAATACTGGATTGAGCAGCAGAGCCGCATCCACTGTCTGTGCCAGGAGTTTGGCATACGGCATCTCGCTTTCCTGCAGCCCTGCGCTTTCTCCGGAGAGTATCAGCGAAGCGCGGAGGAAAACGAAAAACTCCGCCGGCTTTATGACGTCACCCCGGAGGAATTATCCGCCTTTGCCGCGCTTTTTCAAAAACAGTATGCCGCCGCCTCCCAAGCCGCGCGGGATTGCGGGTATATTTTTGACCTGGCCGGGCTGTTCGACGGTGAAAGCGGCGTTTACAAGGACGCTTGCCGTATCGGCGCGGCCGGCCTGGACAGGATTGTTGACGCTATACTGCCATGCCTTGGGAGCGCGACGCAAAATGAAGCGTAGTTTTGTAATTTTCGAAGACCTGTTGGAACGTCTGGCTTGCCGGCCGGAATTGGATAATATTATCCTGGGCACCGGCGTTATGGCGCGCGATTTGCAGATCAAGCTGCGCCTGCTGAACCTGAAAGCCCCGTTCCTGGTGGGAGGCAGCGACGACCCGGAAAAGGGTATTTATCACTATTCACGTTTAGCTGAACTGGAATCGGTGGAGCGGCGCCGCTTTATAGTTTGTTTTGATGTTGATGAGTGGACCCTGATTGCTCCGGCCCAGGCGGCGCTGTATTCAAGACTGGCTGTCACCACCAGCAATCACCCGCTCGTTATTCGCTTAACCAGCGAGTCCATCATTTATGAGCGGGCCGGCGAATTCTTCATAGACGCGCATATTCAAAATTTGTTCACCCGCCATAACCGTCCTTACGCTGTATATGGAAATCCGGAGCGAAGGCGGTTTAAGATTCATATATTCGGCGATTGTCTGGAGTCAGGCTTGTGTCGCTATCCCCGCTTCTCATGGCCGGAACTGTTGCGAAACCGGCTGCGCGAACGCGGTTTTGCCGCCGTGGTCTACACCTGGGGACAGCCGGGCGAGTCCAGCGCGGAATGTTTGCTGCAGTTCCTGCGCGATGGCGTCAACCATAAATTAGATTTATTGATTTTAGGAAAAAACGTCACTGAACTGGATGATCTGCGCAATGCACACTATAATCTGCTCCCTGTTGTGCAAGGCATCGGCGCCCATCCGTATATTGCTCAATGGCGCGCCGCTTACCGCGGCAAAACTGAAGAGGGGCTGAAACACGACATAGACGCGGCTGTTCGCTGGAAAATGCATCACCGTATTTTCCTCGCGCTGGCCAGGCAGATGGGATTTACCTTCTGGAATATCATTATACCCAATGCTTATTCCCTGCCGGAAGCGCAGGCCCTGAAACTGTCGGGCTTAAGCCCTGGCTATCTGGCGCGAAGGAGGGAGCAGAAAGAAGCCGCGATTGCATCGGTAAATGGAGTTGGCGTCAAGGATTATACAGACAGTTTCAGCGGCGTGGACAATATTTTCGATATGTTCGCTGATCCTGTCCATTTGACCGACAGCGGCAACGAAATTATCGCGGAGCGGTGCGCGCGGGATATTTTACGAACCTTTGGCGAAAGAATAAGCGATTATGACTGAGAAATTTGACCTCGATAAACTGCTGGAAGCGCTTATGGCGGCAAAACCTTTTATCGGCGCGGAGACCTTTTTGAAATCAGAAAATTTATACGGCGAAGGAATCCTGGATTCTTTTGATATTCTGGTCATTGTTGAGGAACTTTGCAACGCCTATGGAATAGAAATGGACGTTGCGTCTTTTTCCCGCGAGGATTTTATGACCGTTAAAAGCATCCGCGAACTTGTCAAACGCTGCGGGGGCCGGGTGTAATTCCGCGTCTTTTCTCATGCCTTGCACTGACACGGGGCGGTTGCCGCCCGTTAACGCGGGATCATCCGCCAAAATTATTTTTCAGCCGCCGCCAGGTTTTGGGAAATAATTCCTCCGCCTGGGTATGAGGGAAAAATAAAGCGGCGGTATAGTTGGCCATGTAAAGCGGCTGTTCCGCCAGCTCCAGTGAAGTTATGCCGGCTTTGACGCGTTCGGCGGCACAGATGCGGCCGGTACTCAATGCCGCCAGACGCGCGCCGGATAAAGAGCTGTTGCCCACATAGCGGAATTTTTCCACAGGCAGTTCAGGCAGCAGGCCAATGGTGACGGCATGCTCCAAATTGAGGGAATTGCCAAAACTGCCGGCCAGAATAATCTGTTCAACATCGCTGAAGCGCAGGCCCACCGTCCCCAGCAGAGTGGCGTAAGCCGCATACATGGCCCCTTTGGCGCGCAACAGATTTTGAATATCAGCCTCTGTGACGACAACAGGGCCATAACCGTCATGACCATCATGATCATCATGACCGTCCTCTCCCCACTGCAACACATATTCCAGTCCGCCTTCCCCTTCCCGCAGGCGCTTCGCGCCCCGTTGCTGGTTAAGGCGGCCGCCTGGCTCCAAAATGCCTGTTTGCAGCAGGTGGCTTAACAAAGCCAGCAAACCGGAGCCGCATATACCCCTGGCTCTTCCTCCTCCCAGCACGGTCAAGACCGGTTCATCTTCAGGCCTTGAGAGCCTGAAATCAATAATAGCGCCGGGAGCGAAATTCATGCCCATGCTGATGCCGCCGCCTTCAAAAGCCGGGCCGGCGCTGGCTGCCGCCGCCATCATCCACTGATTGTTGCCCAGCGCCACTTCGCCGTTAGTGCCCAGGTCAATGAACAGGGTCAGAGCCTCGCTCTGATGCATTTCCGCAGCCATAATCCCCGCCACGATATCTCCACCCACATAAGCGGAAACCGCCGGCATTAACATCACCGGAGCATGAGGGCAGACCGCCAGACCCAACTGGCCGGCCTGCATAAGGGGGAAATTTTCAGCGGCCGGCACATAAGGCGCCAGACGCAGATAGCGGCAATTCAGACCCTGCAGTAAATGGCTCATAACCGTATTGCCGGCCAGGCTGACCAGCTTTATTTCCTCACCGGCGCGTCCCAAAGCGCGCAGTAAAGGCTCCAGCAGCTGATTGATGGAGGCAACCGCCGCCTTTTGCTGAAATTCATACCCTCGGGGCTTGTTGGCGGCAATAATACGGCTTATGACATCCTCTCCCTGCTGTAGATTGGGGCCGGCCATACCTCCCAGTATTTTACCGTCGCTTAAATCAAGTAATTCCAGCCAGACGCTGGTAGTGCCCAGATCAACCGCCAGAGCCAGGGGATTGGGGCTTTCCAGGGGGACAATATCCACCAGACGCCCGTTCATCACCGTAACCTGGATTTGCCATTCCAATTCCCGCAAACGGCGGGGCAACTGGGCCAACTGGCTGGCCTCAATCTCCAAATCTAAACAATTATGCCTGCTTAAAGCTTGACGGAGACGGCTCAAGTCGCTCTGTTTATCATCAGCATGGGGAGGAGTAAGCCGCAGGCGGTAAATGAGCAGAGGCGGGTCGGCGGGGAAAAAATCTGAAGTCATCACATCAGAAACAGCGGGACCCGGAGGCAAGGGGAGCAGACCGGTCAAAGGCGGCGCTATCCTGACCGTAAGCGGACCCTCAATCTGTTTCCGGCAGGCCAGAACTTTTTCCCAATCGCCTCCCTCAAGTCGGTTATCTTCCAGCCCCTCGCGTATTTCCACCTGACAGCGGCCACAGGTCCCCTCGCCTCCGCAGGGAGCCGGCAGCCACAGCCCGGCCCTGGCGGCTGCCTCCAGAACAGTGGCACCTTCTTCTACTTCTGTTTTAAGGTCGCTGTCAGCGAATCTGACCGGAACAGGCATGGATTTAAAGCTATTTTTCCGCTGTCAACAGTCTGGCCGCGACTTTGCCCTGTAATTGGCGGGCAAAATATTCGGCGTCATCCGCGCTGCCGACAATCGAGCCATAGTGCATGGGAACAGCCACAGAAGGATTTATGGCCAGCGCGGCCAGCGCGGCTTCTTCCGCGGTCATTACATAAGTTCCGGAAACCGGCAGCAGGGCAATATCGGTTCTGACGGTTTTCATCTCCGGGATGAAATCGGCGTCACCGGCATGATAATAAGTTATCCCTTCTATCTCCACTAGATAGCCTACCCAGTTCTTGGCTCGGGGATGGAAATCTTTGTTGATATTATAAGCCGGCGTTGCTTTGATTTTCACTGCATCCAGAACTAATTCATCGCCCGGCCTGACTGCCTTGACTTTGCCGCCGCCAAGGAGAGCGGCCACGCTTTCCGGCGCCACGACAGTGGTATTCTCATTTCTGATCAAAGCTGCGTCTTCAGGGGAATAATGATCAAAATGATCGTGGGTCAGCAATAACAGCCAGGCGGCCGGTTTATCGCCGGTCAGACGAAAAGGATCAATATACACCGGGCCGGGCGCGGAATTTATACAAAAACCAGCGTGGCCCAACCAGTGCAGAGAAGCCAAAGCCTGTTCCAGTCCGGGTTCCATAACTCACTCCTTAAATTACAGCCAATTCACCGTTCGTTCAGCGTCCGGAGTCCATTGCCTTATGAAATGACTTCCAAAAACACTTTATGTTGCAGCAGCGACATATTTTTTATCCGTCCGGCCAGGAACTTCTGCTCACCGTAAACGGATATCAGACGCAATTGGCCTCCTGGACACGGCTCAATTACATCAACCTCAGCCAGATAGAGTTCTTCTTTGCCGTCTTCATGCAACAGATAAGCGTCAGCTTCGCACATTGCCGGTGATTTCCTTTAAAAAATTTTTAACAATATATTCAACCAAATGGGGCAGAGGTTCATCACTCAGCCCTACCAAAAAAGCATTTTCCTGATTATGGGGAAGCAAAATTTTGCGCGCCGGGGAGGATGATACCGCTGTGGCCATGGCCGGAGTAACCTCGCCCAGCATGCCCTGGGCCATGACAATGCTCAAAGGGCCAATTATCACATCAGCCTGAGCCGCGTTCCAGATGACCGCATTTTCCCCGCTTGCCCCTCTGTTGGCATTGGCCTTCATCATGGCGGCGGTGGCAATAGCATTGGTGCCCAGAGCTATCAATTCAATCTGTTCGCGGAATTCTTCTCTCAGCCGTTTTATGATCAGGCTGCCAATGCCCCCGCCCTGACCGTCGATCACACATATGCGCAATGCTTTCCTCTCTTGGATCCAATGGGTTGAGTATAATTTTACCCCAAAACCGTGAGAAAACGACTTGCGGTGGCCGGCGGCGGGGATAACCGGGTATTAATTTTGTATTAATTCCAACATATTTCATAAACCGTTGCAGAGGCGGTTTATGAGGGGAGGCCAAAATAATTTTAAGGATTTAAAAAAGAGCTTGCTTTTTGCGGAAATATTATATATAAAACCTATATGTTTAGTATGATATATGAGAAGTAAGGAGGATTTCATCCATGCAGGCGCCGTACTTGCATCCCTGCTTTAACCGCGAGTGCCCCTCCCCGGCGGGGCGCATTCATTTACCGGTAAGCCCGTCCTGCAATATCCGCTGCCGCTTTTGCGCCCGCGGCCTTAGCCGGCGTTCTGCCCGGCCGGGCAACGCCGCCCGGGTGACCAGTCCGGATGAGGCGCTGCAAATTCTGGGGCGCGCTCTGCGCATATGCCCTGAACTTCAGGTTGTGGGAGTGGCCGGTCCGGGAGACCCGCTGGCCAGCGGCCACGCCCTGGAAACATTGACCCGGGCCCATGAACTCTATCCTGAGTTGCTCACCTGTCTTAGCACCAATGGCCTGGCCTTGGGGGAATATTTGCCTTTGCTGATTGGGGGGGCCGGTTTAAAGACTATTACCGTAACCGTCAATGCGGTGAATCCGCAAATATTGAGCCGCCTGTGCGCCGGGATAGTATGGCGGGGCCGTCTCCTGGAGGGCAGACAAGCCGGTGAGCGTTTAATTAATGCCCAGATGGAAGGCATACAGTCCGCCCGTATTTCCGGCCTTTTTGTAAAAGTAAATATGGTGCTGGTAGCAGGCGTAAATGATCGCCATGTGGAGGAGGTGGCCCGCAGCGTCGCTTCCTGGGGAGCATCATTCATCAACATAATTCCCCTTTTGCCCGCGGCCGAATTTGCCGGCGCCGCTCCTCCCTCCGGGGAAATGATTGAGCGGGCGATTGCCGGGGCGGAGCGTTTTATTGCGGTAATGCGCCATTGCCGCCGCTGCCGGGCTGACGCCTGCGGAATTCCCGGAGTGAGTGATTTTGCTCCTGAACTGTACGGTAATTTTCGTCAACTGGATACTTTTTCCCATGGCTGATTTTTTGCCTTCATTTCCTGCGCGGGTGGCTGTAGCCAGCAAAGACGGCTTCTCAATTGACGAATGTTTCGGCAGGGCGGGGCAGTACCGTATTTATGAAGCCTGCGCCGAAGGTTATCGCTTGGCGGAAATCAGACCCGGCATTATGCCTTGCCGGCAGCAATGCCGCGATGACGCGGCAATGACCCGGGCGGCGGACCTGCTGGCTGACTGCGACCTGGTATTGGCCGGACGCATCGGCCCACAGGCCTTGCGTCAATTAAAAAAAAGAGGCGTCCTGGGGCTGGCGGTTAATCTGAAAATAGGAGACGCCCTGGAACGCCTGCGGCGGCGGGACGCCCGCTCTAAAGGCGCTTTTTAAAGTGAAGCGAGTCCCTCATAAATCACCTCCGGGTAATTTATTGCAATGAACTCCAGTAAAGGAACTCCAGTAAAGGAAAAACATACAAATGGGAAAAGATATTAAACAGATTGCCATTTACGGCAAAGGCGGTATCGGCAAATCCACTACTTCATCCAACATCAGCGCCGCGCTGGCCAAGTTGGGCTGCCGGGTCATGCAGGTGGGCTGCGACCCCAAGAGCGACTCCACCAACACTTTGCGCGACGGCAAATATATCCCCACTGTTTTGGATACCTTGAGGGCCAAAGGCAAAGTCAGGGCAGACGAAATTGTTTTTGAAGGATTTAACGGCGTTTACTGCGTGGAGGCCGGCGGCCCGGCTCCCGGCGTGGGCTGCGCCGGACGAGGCATCATAACCGCGGTGGAACAGCTTAAAATTCTTAAGGTGTTTGAGGATCTCAATATTGACATAGTGCTTTACGATGTGCTTGGCGATGTGGTGTGCGGCGGCTTTGCCGTACCCATCCGGGAAGGTATTGCCAAACATGTTTTCACTGTGACTTCTTCTGATTTCATGGCTATCTACGCCGCCAACAATTTATTTGCCGGGATTCAGAAGTACAGCGCCAGCGGCGGCGCGCTGCTGGGAGGGGTTATTGCCAATTCCATCAGCGCTCCTTATTCCAAATCCATTGTTGATGATTTTGCCGCCCGTACCGGCACCAGGGTCATAGAATATGTGCCCCGTTCCATGACTGTGACCCAAGCTGAACTGCAAGGCAAAACAGTTGTCGAATCCGCCCCTGATTCCGATCAGGCCAAGGTTTACTTACGTCTGGCTCAAAATATAGCCAACCATAATCAATCTCAGGCGCCGTCGCCTTTGCCGGTAGCGGAATTACATGAATGGGCCGCAGGCTGGGCCTCGGAATTATTAAAGATGGAAAGCGGCGAGGTGAGAGAAGCGGCTCATGGTATTTAGAGTTCATTTCATAAATCACCTTCCAGGTGATTTATAGGGATCACATCGCCCCAAAGCTTAAGTTTTGGGCTCGTTCGTTAGAAGTCATTACGGAAACGTTGAGTCATAAGGAGTTTTTTGATGAATTATTTCGGATTGCGGGTTCCCCCGCGCCGCGAAGACCGCCACCCCGGCACCTGCCTGGCCTATGGGGGCACTCTTTGCGGATCTAAAAAAGGCGGGCGCGGATGCGCTATGGCGGCTGATGCGGAACGCGCCTTTACCCAGGGTTCAATCTGTCCCTTGCTGCCGGCTATGGGCATGATGGCCAGCCTGCCCGACACGGTTGTCCTCATGCACGGCGGCGTGGGTTGCGGCACCTGTCTGCACGGCACCAACGGCAATGTCCGCGCGGGTTTCGCCGCGCGCCGGGGCCGGCCGGCCGATATCCGCTGGATGTCCACCGCCCTCAATGAAATTGATGTTATTTCTGGAGGAAATGAAAAATTGGCCCAGGCCATCAAAGAGGCGGACGCGGCCTTTGAACCTAAAGCCATATTCACAGTCTCCGGATGCCTGCCCGCTATTATCGGTGATGACATTGATGCTGTGGCGGCTCAGGTGCAGCCGGAAGTGAAGGCGAAAATTCTGCCGGTACACTGCGAAGGATTCAAATCCAGATTCATGGCTACCGCCTATGACGCGGTATACCACGCCATTGGCAGGAATTTGCTCCCTTCTCCGTCCCCGACTGCCGTCAGAGAAGAAAAGACCATCAATATAATGAATGTCGGCTCCATGGGGAGAGTGGACGAGCTGGAATTGGCGCGGCTGGTGGGGTCGCTTAATCTCCATGCCAATTTTTTCCCGGTATTTGCGGATCCGGACAGTTTTGCCGCCGCCACCCAAGCCTCGCTGTCCATATGCACCTGTCCTACCCATGATGATTATTTTCTGCAATACTTACAGGAAAAATACGGCGTACCCTACATAATCCGCCATATGCCCATCGGCATTGCCAATACCGGCGCCTGGCTGCGTGACGCCGGCGCGCATTTTGGGCTGTCGGATATTGCCGAATCGCGCATCAAAGCCGAAGAGGAAGACCTCGGCAACGCGCTGAAAGAATTCCTGCCTCTGTTTAAAGGTAAAAGAGTGTTTATATCGGCAGGAGAATTCCGTTCTCTGGCCACAGCTTCTCTGCTGAAAGAACTGGGATTTGAAATCGCGGGCATCCGCTCCTTCCATTATGACCAATTCGCGGAACTGGAACTGGATAAACTGCGGGCGGACGGACAGGATTTTGTCTGGAATGTGGCCAATGTGCAGCCTTTTGAAGAAGCCAATCTGCTGAAACGGCTGAAGCCTGACCTTTTTCTGGGCCACTGGCACGGCAATAATACGGCTGCGCGCTTGAGCATACCCACCCATGTCATTTACAATACCGGCTATGGTTATATCGGCTACCGGGGAGTATATGATCTGGCGGCCAGACTGTACCGTAAATTGAGTAATACTTCCTTTGGCGACCGTCTGGGCGCTTACAGCCAATTGCCTTATAAAAAGTCATGGTACAGTAAGAATCCGTTCTTGTTCATCCGCTCCCAATCAGGAGAAGCCATATGTTGAGTTCTATTGAAAGTCCGCGTTGGACCTGCGCCCTGGGAGGAGCGCTGGCCGCCGCCGCCGCTCTTCCCCGCACCATCCCGGTCATGCATTCCGGCCCTGGCTGCGCCGCTAATTTTGCCTGGACCCAAAACGGGGCGGCGGGACTGCAGGTGGCGGGCAGATGCGCCGGGCTCAGTTTTCCCGCCACCAATATGCAGGAAGGAGAAATCGTATTCGGGGGAGCCGAGCGCCTCCACGAACAGTTGCGCCACACTTTGCAGATCATGGACGGAGATCTATATTTTGTACTTACCGGCTGCATCCCGGAAGTTATCGGCGATGATGTGGAAAGCGTGGTAAGCGGGTATGCGGCCGCCGGCAAACCGGTGATCATGGCCTCCACCGCCGGTTTCAAAGGTAATTCCTATTTTGGCTATGAGCAGGTGCTGAAGGCCGTATTCCAAAAAATAGTCAGGCCGGGAAGCGCCGCAAAGCGCAACCTGGTCAATATCTGGGGTATCCCTCCCATGATGGACGTATTCTGGCGGGGCAATCTCAGAGGAGTGGAGGAATTGCTGGGTCTTTTGGGTTTCAGGGTCAATACTTTTTTCGGCGGGCAGGCCAGTTTGCCTTCCATTGCCAACGCCGCCGCCGCCAGGCTGAATATTGTCCTTTCCGATGTTTACGGAGTGGAAGCGGCGGAGCTTTTCCGGGATATCCATGGCGTTGATTTCATCACCTCGCCTCTGCCTCTGGGGGCGGCCGCTTCCGATCGTTTTTTGCGCCGCATAGGCCGGCGGCTGGAGGTGCCGGCTAAAAAAATTGAAACCATAATCCAACGGGAAAACAAGCGGCGCTATGATTACCTAGAACCGATTATAGATGTTTACAACGATATGGAAGCGCAGCGCTACGCTATTGTGATTGGCGACGCCAATTACGCCTGCGCTCTGGCGGATTTTTTGGCCGAAGACATGGGCTGGCTGCCGGAACTGACCGTGATCACTGATGTGCTGGCGGATGATATCAAAGCCGGCCTGCTCCGGCAAAGAGAAGGGCGCAGCCTTATACCTGCTCAAAAAATTATATTTCGATCCGGAAGCAGAGAAATTCTGGAAGCGGCTGCCGATGACTGGACGCCCTCTAACGGAAGATACAGTAAACGCAGCCAGCCGGTTTTTGTGCTGGGAAGTTCTCTGGACAGAAATCTGGCCCAGACCTTGGGAGCCGGGCATTTAAGCGTATCTTTTCCTGTTTCCAACCGGGCGGTCTTAAACCGCGGCTATACCGGCTATGGGGGCGGTCTGCTGCTGATGGAAGATGTGATCAGCGCGTTCATTCTCGCGCGCTGAAAAACCTTTAGGAGTGTAACGGTAATGCGAATTTTGAAGATTTGGTGGCCGCTTTTGTCTTCCTCCCTGGCAATCGTTCTGGAAATCTGGCTGCCTAACAGCCCCAAACATCCTCCGGTAGCGGAACCGTATTTTTTATATTTACTTATACTTGCTTCAGTATTATTTCTGGGCTGCGCTGTTGGGTGCTGTTTACGGGCCGGTTTCCGGGCAATAATAGATGATAAAGCCTATTTTTACGCCGCGGCGCTGGCGGCCTTAAACGCGCTTAATCTGGTTACCAATAAGTTCAGTCTCTTGCCGGCGATTTTTTTTCCCACTCCGGACCGGATTTTAAATGTGCTGGTGACGGATTTTCCCTATCTGTTTGCCGATTGCCTGGGATCTTCCGCCAAACTGTTATTCACCGGTTTTTTCAGCGGCGCTGTGGCCGGCCTGATCACCGGCATTGCTGTGGGCTTCAGTAAAAAAATAAGCTATTGGGTCAACCCGCTTATCAGGATAATCGGCCCAATTCCGCCCACTGCCTGGATTCCTATTGTATTGGTGGCTTTTCCCACCACTTTCGGCGGCGGAGCGTTTTTAATCGCCCTGTCCGTATGGTTCCCAACCACGGTCATGACTTCCAGCGGCATTGCCAATGTGCAGAACGCTTTCTTTGAAGTATCCAGCACCTTGGGCGCCGGTCATTATTATCAGATTTTTCATGTGGGCATCCCGGCCGCCATGCCTTTTATCTTCATCGGACTGTTCACCGGCACCTGTTCTTCCTTCATCACCCTGATGACCGCGGAAATGCTGGGCGTGAAAAATGGCCTGGGATGGTACATAAACTGGCAGCGTGAGATGCTTTCTTATGCCAACGTCTATGCGGGACTGATCATCATCGCGGTAAGTTTCTATATTTTCATAACCATGTTTTTTAAATTACGCGATCATATCCTGGTATGGCAAAAAGGTGTAATCAAATGGTAGCTGTATTTAAAAACTTATTCAACCTTTCCTTGGCCGATGATAATGATGAAAAAAAGGGAAAATTATCAGGCTCGATTTCAGTTGACAGGGTGGTCAAGTCGTTTATTCAGAACGACGGCGGCCGGGTGGTGGCTTTGTCAGGCGTCAGTCTTGAAGTGGGCGGCGGGGAATTTGTTTCTCTCATCGGTCCTTCCGGGTGCGGTAAATCAACTTTGCTGCGCCTGATCGCCGGTTTGAACCGGGCTGATTCCGGCAGCCTCTATTTGGACGGGGAAAAGATAACCCAACCGGAATATCAAAGGGGGCTGGTCTTTCAAAACCCTTTGCTTTTCCCCTGGCTCAATATTCATTCCAATGTGGCCTTTGGCCTGCGCGCCAGGAAAATTTACCGTGAAAACAAAAACGAAGTTGAAAAATTTCTAAAATTGGTGGGCCTGGAAAAATTCGGCAGGGCCTATCCTCATCAGCTTTCCGGGGGCATGGCCCAGCGAGCCTCTCTGGCCAGGGCGCTTATCAACCGGCCCAGAGTGCTTTTGCTGGATGAACCTCTGGGCGCCCTGGACGCCTTTACCCGTATGAACATGCAGGACGAAATCCTGCGTATCTGGCGGGAAAGAAAAATTACCATGATCATGGTCACCCATGATGTGGATGAAGCTATTTATCTGTCAGACCGGGTTGTGGTAATGAGTCCGGGGCCGGCCAAGATTGACACTGTTCTGGATGTGCCTTTTTCACGGCCGCGCGCGCGGAGCAATCCTGATTTTTTGCTCCTGCGCAGTTCCATTCTCAAAATTCTCAATTACGGAGGGCAAATTGTTGAGCCAACTTATCAGATATGAATTGGCTTATCCGGAAAGGCGTCTCCTGGGGCGGACGCCGAAAAGCAGGCGGCTTCCGCCCGGCGCATATATTTCGGGATTTACAGTTAATTTTTTGCAAAAACATCACAGACCATAGTCAGAGGAACGATCTTGTCCATCATCACATTTGAAAAATAAGGAGAATCTTCATTATGAAAAAAAATCATTCCATCCTCATCATTTTACTTGCGGTTTTTGCCCTATGCCTGACGGCCGGAACCCAACTTAAGGCCGCGGATCTGAAACCCCTCAAAGTGGGCTATGGCGGCAGTCTGTGTGAAGGGCCCCTGCATATTGCCATTGAAAAAGGGTTCTTCGCCGGAGAAGGCCTGGATGTGGAAGCGATAAAGCTTGCTCCGGGAACCAATTTTGAAGCTATAAGCGCCGGTAAAATCGACGCCAGTTTTGGGCTTCTGGCCACGCTTATCCAGCCCTTGTCCAATGGCCTGCCCATCAAAATAACCACTGGCCTGCATACCGGCTGTGACAAATTACTGGTGCCCGCCGATTCAGGCATCAAGACTTTAAGTGATCTTAAAGGAAAGCGTATCGGTGTGCCCAGTCTGGCCAGCAGCCCCATAATGTTCGCCAAACGCGCTTTGGCCGCTGCCGGAGTGGGTGTGAGCGATAAAAATCTGGAAGTTGAATTTATCGTCTTCAGCAATGCCGAATTAGCTCTGGCCCTGCAAAAAGGCGCGGTGGACGCTATTGCCGCCAATGACCCGGTGGCCTCGCGCGCGGCCCATGAATTTAAATTGACCGTTTTGCTGGATTCAGCCTTGGACAAACCCTATGAAAATCAATATTGCTGCTCCGCCTATGTCAGCGATGATCTGTTTGCCAATGATCCTGATACTGCCGCCAAATTTACCAGGGCCATGCAAAAAGCCAGCGCCTGGATTCAGCATAATCAGGATGAAACCGCCGCCATCCAGGTGGAAAAAAATTATGTGCCCGGAGATCCGGTTTTTAACGCCGCCGTACTCAAAACCTTCAACTATATTCCCTCGGTAAAGGGAGCTTACGATGCGTTTGCCATTACCGCCCAGGAATTAAAACAGATAGGCGTACTGGCGGAAGACGTGGATGTTAAGCGGCTGCAGGAAAACAGCTTCGCTTTTTTACCCGGAGTCGATGACACTGTAAAATGAGGCGTTCATTTCCTCTGCGGGGAAACCTTGCGGGTTTCCCCGCTTTTTTGTGTACCCTCAGCAGGTAAAGCGGGGCAGGGCGGCCAGACCGCCCTGGGAAGTTTCTCTGTATTTGGCATTCATATCTTTGCCGGTGCGCAGCATGGCTTCTATGACATTGTCCAGGCTCACCGCCGGACGGCTTATCCGTTCCAAAGCCATACGCGAAGAAGTGATAGCCTTGATGGCATTAATGGCATTGCGCTCAATACAGGGTATCTGCACCTGCCCGCCCACAGGGTCGCAGGTAAGCCCCAGGTTATGCTCCATGCCGATTTCCGCGGCGGCGCAAACCTGCAAAGGCGAACCTCCCATGAGTTCAGTCAGACCCGCCGCGGCCATGGAGCAAGCCACCCCCACTTCACCCTGGCAGCCTACTTCCGCCCCGGCAATAGAGGCGTTCATACGATAAAGCAGGCCCACAGCGCCTGCGGTGAGGAAAAAACGCTGCAGGACGTCATTGTCCAGAGGGTTGATAAATCTGTTGTAATAGGCCAGCACCGCCGGAATTATTCCGCATGCCCCGTTAGTGGGAGCGGTTACCACCCGGCTGCCGGCGGCATTTTCTTCCCCCACCGCCAAAGCGAACATACTGACCCAGTCCATTACCAGCAGGGGGTCGCTGCTCATGGTCTGGCTGAGCAATTTGCGGTACAGAGCAGGGGCTCTTCTCTGTACCCGCATGGGGCCAGGCAGCACGCCTTCGGAATTCGTGCCCCGCTTTATGCATTCCTCCATAATTTTCCAGATACATAGGCAGTAAGCGGCCACATAATCGCGGTCATGTAAGGCCAGTTCATTTTCCATGGCTACAGCCGAAATACTTAAGCCATGTTCCCGGCACTGATGCAGCAAATCATCAGCCGAAGCAAAGGGGTAAGGGAGAGACTTCTCCTCCGCGGCTTCCGCGCGGCCGAAATTTTCCTCTTCCACCACCGTCCCTCCGCCGATGGAATAATAGGTTTTCCGTAAAACGGTTTTGCCCGCGCCGGTCGCGGTAATGCTCATCCCATTTTCGTGCAGGGGCATGGAACTCTGATGAAAAATAATGTCATCATCTATTTGGAAAGGTATATTTTTTTCCCCGCCGGCCAGAGGCAGGAGTTTATTTTCCCGCACTCCGGCCATAAATCCGGGAATATCCTCTACAACCACGGTGGCCGGCGCAAAGCCGGCCAAACCCAGTAAAACAGCCTGATCTGTCTGGTGGCCTTTGCCGGTCAGGGCAAGCGAACCGTATAAATCTATATTTATATGTTCTGTCTGACTCAGATATGGTTCCAGATCATGGAGGAACAGTCCTCCCGCTCTCATCGGTCCCAGGGTGTGAGAACTGGAAGGACCTATTCCTATTGTGAACATGGAAAGCGCCCCTAGCATGCCGCACCTGCCTTTCTATGAAAAAATGGCATAAAACGCGGATAAAACAGTTGCAGTGCCAATAACAAGCACGAAAATATTACTCCATTGCCCCCGATAGCGGCGTAAATCCGCTATTATGTATACAGCGCACATGGGCATGACGAAAAGAATAAGAGCGATAATAGGCCCGCTTATAGTTTCAATAAGTCCCAGAATGCTGGGATTTTTTATAGCCGCCAGCCAGCAGGTCAGAAACATGAAGGCTGACATTATAATATTAATTTTCTTGGAACTTATACTTTTTCCCCGGGCAGCCAGACTTTTATCCACAATCCCCTTCAATCCCTCAACCGCGCCCAGGTAATGGCCGAAAAAGGAACTGGTTATGGCGGTAAAAGCTATCAAAGGCGCAAAATAAATAATAAAAGCGCTGTCGCCCATATTGGCCAGATAAGATAAAATGGAAATATTCTGCGCCTTGGCCTGGGCCATGTCCTCGGGAGTGAGGCTTAATACACAGCTGAAAACAAAAAACATCACAAAAACCCACATGCAGGCGGCGTTGCCGCGCAGTATCTGAGAAGCTTTTTTTTCCGCCTTGTCTCCATAATGGCGTTGCTGGGCCATGCTGAAATAGGAAATAATGGGGCCGTGGTTAAAAGCGAAAACAACCACCGGCAGGATCATCCATAAAGTTAGCGATACGTCGGTAAAAATAAAATGAGCTTCCCGAAATATGGACAGGTTCCATTGGGGGATCAAATAAATGGAGATAAACAGCAGAGACAGGAGCAGGGGATAGACTATCCATTCAGTGACTTTGAGCATTATTTTTTCGCCGGACAGTATGCACAGCATAAAGGCGGCGATTAAAACGGCCGAGAGCAGGGCACGGGGAGGAGAGGCCAGACCCATCTGATTGACAATGAACGACTGTACTGTGTTAGTTATACCTACCGCGTAAATCAGCACAATAGGGTAAATGGAAAAAAAGTACAAAACAGTTATAAGCATACCGGCGGCCTTGCCGAAACGTTCGTCCACCACCTCGGTTATGCTGCTGCCGGGACGGGATGAACTCAAAATGAAACGGCTTAAACCGCGATGGGCATAATAAGTCATGGGGCCGCAGATCACAGCTATAATCAAAAGCGGCCATAGGCCTCCCACACCGGCGTTGATAGGCAGAAATAATATCCCTGCCCCAATCGCGGTGCCAAACAGGCTTAATACCCACAGAAAATCATGCCTGCTCCACGCCTGTGAAGCATGGTTGTTGCTTGTCATATTCTTAATTATCCTTTCTCAAGACTTGCCGCAGGTTAGCTGCCGGGTTTACATGAATTGGCAGCCGGAGCGTAAATCCGCTCTGTCCGCAGGCCAGTCCTGTTTTCAAAAATTTAACATCAACGACTCAAACAGTGTGCAAGATACGCCTCAATTCGCGGGCAAATGTATTGAGGGTCATGCGTTTTTAATATTTCACTTTGGTTATTCCAACAAATATGCAATGCCTGCGGGAGGGGATAGAACCGATTGCGGAAAATGTACTCTTTCTACCAGGCTCGGGCCATCCGACTCAAAGGAGTAAGCATATTGAGGAGACGTCCGGCATCTTTTTCATTCAGCGAACCCAGGCCGCAGGCCGGGGTAATAAGGGACGCCTTCGCTAAATCGCTCTTGTTTATGCCTGACTTTACCAGATTATCCAAAAGTTCTTTCAAGTTAAGCCATAAATCATCCAGATTGCCGGCTTGCCGGGGGTCGGTGGGAACCGCTCCCCAGGCCACCCCGCCCCCCTGGGCCAGATAACTCTGCAATTGGCTGAAGTATAATAATAAATAACTGCCGTAACCGGCTGAGTCCAGACTTATGATATCCGGCCCCGCCTCCATGATAAGCGACCAGTCGGTATTACCGCAGCAATGCAACCCGAGCAGAAATTTTTCCTGACGGACGCGCGCTTCTTCAAAAGCGGCGCGCAAGAGGCGCAGGGCCTGTTCCCTGGTCAAAGGGGAAAAGGCGGAGCCAAACCCGGTCAGGGACGGTTCATCAAAAAATATTATGGGCCGGGCGCCCTTGGCTCCCAAAATCCTGGCTTGAACCGCCGCCGCCGCTCCCAGGCCTCTGGCCATGGCCTCAGCTATCTCTTCATCATACAGCAAGGCTTTGCCATTGGAACCGATGACCGCCGAGGCCAAAGTTATAGGGCCGGTAACCTGCCCTTTGACCATGCCCGACGAGGGCAGAAAATTTTGGGTAAACGCCTGAAAACCGCTGGCCTCTGTTTCGTTTAAAATAAAATTGTCTTCATTGCCCTCCCATAAATTCTGATAAAAGAGAGCCAGAGCCTCTTCCCGGCTGACGCCGGGACTAAGCGGCTCCACACTGCGGGTATCCGGATTGGCGCTGATCAGAGGGGCCAGCGCCCGGCTATACATCAACAGCATGTCTTCCCGGCTGGAACGGTTTACTAATTGCGGCCAGAACGGCGCCTCGGGCAAAGCCTGAGTGATCAGATCCAAAGCCGCTCCAACATCGCTATGGGGGAGGGAGCCGATAGCCGTAGCCACAAAATTATAATCAGGAGCCATGGTATGACCTTTATGCCCGTTCCATATATGCGCCGGTGCGGGTGTCGATTTTAAGAGATTCGCCTTCGTTGATAAATAAGGGCACCTGCACCACCAGGCCGGTTTCCATGGTAGCCGGTTTGGTCGCGCCGGTAGCGGTATCGCCCCTGACCCCTGGTTCGCAGCGCGTTATGGTCAGCACTACCGCCACCGGCAGTTCCACTCCAATGGGGCGGCCATTGAAATAAAGCACATCAACTTCTATGTTGGGGTGTAAATAATATTTTGCCTCTCCCAGGAACTCCTGAGCAATGTATATTTGCTCATAGGTGGAGTTGTCCATGAACACAAACTGGTCGCCGTCCTGATAGAGATATTGCATATTCTTCTCTTCCAAATCCGGCTTGTCCACTTTGGCCCCGGAGCGGAAAGTCTGCTCCAGCACCTGTCCTGTTTCCAGATTCTTCAGTTTGGTGCGGACGAAAGCCCCCCCCTTACCAGGTTTTACATGCTGGCTCTCCACAATAGTGTAAGCTTTGCCGTCAATTTCTATCCTGAGCCCTTTACGAAATTCCGCAG
>JAIRYI010000076.1 GCA_031267815.1 Desulfarculales bacterium
TTTGGATAGATGGGCTTTGGAGACCGGAGTGGAACTTGAATACTCCCGACCTGGAAAACCCACGGATAACGCCTTTATTGAGTCGTTCAATGGTCGCTTCCGGGAGGAATGCCTATCCACGCATTGGTTCTTGACCTTAGAGGACGCCAAGGCCAAAATTGAAACCTGGAGAAAGGAATACAATGAGAGTCGTCCTCACATGTCCTTGGGGTATATGACTCCTCAGGAATATTCAATGGTTATGTCAAAAACAAGGCCAGAGGCTCACATTTAGACTGGTATGAAAAACGGGGAGAGGTCAAAGGCACACAACACTCTCATTGAGGGTGGACTCGTTTTAGGGGGCAGGTCAGTTGCCTGTCGAAAAAAGGGGGCCACCTCATCAGGACGCGGGCCGGTTTCATTCCGAAAGTCCGAGGGCCGAAGAGACCGGAATTACTTTTCCTGGCCCTTCCAGATGGCGGGTTCTTCGATCTTGCGGCCGGGCAGCAAGTCGGTGCCGTAAACCAGCACGCAAGCGATGATGCCGACGGCGAAACCCCAGGCTGAACCGCGGGCGAGAAGCGCGCCGGCGACCATGCCGCCGATCCCGAGGTCTTTCAGGTTCTTCGCTTCACGCGCGCCCACGTACACCGACACGAAACCCTGGATGAGCAGGGTTAGGCACAAGGCCGCCGGGAGTATGGCTCTGGTCACGGTCACGACGGGCAGGAGAAAGTACCCGGTAAGGGTGCCGAGACGGAACGACGCGGCGCCGCCCAAAAGAGAGTCCATAGAGGCGCGGCCCTTCTTCCAGCGTTCCACGATGACCACGTGCATGGCCGCCCAAAGCGGGCCGCACATGGAGATGTCGGGTCCGAAGAATCCCATGATGCCGTTACGGATGCCGCAGATGAGGTGCGTGCGGTTTACGTTGTAGGTGCCGGGGTCGTCCGGACGGACTTTGCGCCCGTCGGCGAGAATGGCCTGTACCTGAATGACGTCGCCGAAGACCACGATATAGGTGGCAAGCACCAGGGGAATGGATCTAATGAATTCCATCGGGCTGGGCCAGCCGAGTTTACCCCACGGTACCCAGTCGGTCCACAGGGTGGCGAAGTCTGGCCGGGAAATACCCCATTCGATGTTAAAGGTGGCTTCGCCGACGATGGGCGCGACGATGATCGCAAGCAGGATGGCCGGCAGCAGCCCCAAATTGGCCACGAGGCGCAGCGCGGCGTTGTTTTGGGCGAGCTTGCGGAAGCCATAGTTGTACATCAGGTACACGGTGAACAAGGCGCAGATGGAGATGGTGATGGGCATGGTCATCAGGCGGCCGCCGGGCGTCTTGAAGACCATAAATATAGCCGCGACGCCCGCGCCCATAATGATACCGCATTTGATTCCCGGAGGAATGATATCGATTACCCTTCTGCCGAGCCCCGTGATGCCGAGTAACAGGCACCAGAGGGCGAAGGTAATCTGGAAGGAAATAAGCGCATGCATGCGGGGCACGCCGGGATCAAAGGTGCCCACATAGGCTACAATAAGCGGAATGGCGGGGGTAATCCAGCCAGGGACAACCGGGTCGCCCAGGGCCGTATGCCAGCAATACAGGAAGCCGTTCAGCACAACAATGGCCAAAGCGACTTCAAAAGGCATCCCCAGGTTTTCCTGAAGAATGGGGATGATAGACAGGCACACGGCACACATGAGCAAGCCTTGGATATAATCGTACGGCTCGAATTTGTAGTGGATTCCGGGAAAACGCAGTTGGAAGGGACCCAGCGGAATATATGGGCCGTCCTGGCCCTCCGGGCGAATTGTTCTCCAATCTTTCATCTAATACCTCTTTTAGTTGTTTGTTCCGGTTACTCTTCAAACATCCACGATACTATCCGGCGTACTCTATCCGGCTCCTCCTCCTGAATGAGTTTGAGAAAATAGGCTATCCGCAGACCTTTTTACAATAAAAAATACACCACTTAAATGGACAAGTATATATGTAAACGACACATAAAATCAACCAGTAACCTTCGACTGAGTAGACATATTTGACGCCGTTTTTCTTTGTATGGAGAATGTTGTCCTGCCGGTGCGGGTCAGGGGGAACAGCCGTTTGTCCGATCTGGCTGCCTGGTCTGGCGGCCATGGATCCGGCGTATGATATACAGAGGCCGGTTTTTGCTTTCCGCATAAATCCGGCCGATATATTCACCCAGGACGCCGACGCTTATGAGTTGCAGGCCGCCCAGAAAAAGAACCGCTATAATAGTTGAGGCGTAGCCCGGCACATCAATGCCGAAGACAAGAGTTTTCACCAGGGTAAAAGCGCCCCAGCCCAGAGCCGGCAAGGCTACCGCAACCCCGATATAGGTCCACACCCGCAAAGGCAAAGTGCTGAAACTGGTAATTCCCTCCAGGGCGAAATTCCACAATTTGAAGCCGGAAAACTTGCTTTTACCGGCGCTGCGCGTTTCCCGGCGATATGCAATTTCCGCGCTTTTAAACCCTACCCAGGAAAACAGGCCTTTCATAAAACGCTGCCGCTCCGGCATTTGTTTCAGGGCATTTACCGCCTTGCGATCAAGCAGCCGGAAGTCGCCCACATTGGCGGGAATGGGAGGATATGATACTTTGTTATGCACCCAATAGAACAGGCCGGCGCTCCGGCGCTTTAAAAAAGATTCGGCCTGGCGGTTAGTACGTCTGGCATTGACCACTTCCGCCCCACCTTGCCAAAGTTCCAGCATGGGGGCAATGAGTTCCGGCGGATCCTGCAAATCGGCGTCCAAAATAATAACCGCCTGACCGCCGGCGTAATCCAGCCCCGCGCTCATGGCCGCTTCCTTGCCAAAGTTGCGGGAAAACTCAATTATCAGCAGACGCGGATCTTTTTCCGCGATATTGTTCAGCACAGCCAGAGTGTTGTCCCTGCTGCCGTCATCAACGCATATTATTTCAAAAAGACAGTCAGGTATAGCGGCCAGGGCAGCGCTGAGGCGTTCATATAAAATATTGATCGCCGCGCCTTCATTGTAAAAAGGAATTATCAGTGAAATTAATTTTGCTTTATCCATAGCTCCTGCCGATCATAATTCCAGCCGTAAAAAGCGCTGGCCGTCAAAGCTTAAGTACAACGCGCAAGGAGATGAATCTTTGTAATAGTACAGCGGTATGGCATAGGTTGTTCCCGGCATTTCCCGGATATTCAATTGAGAGCCGGCCAGATCCGCATGCTTAAGAGAGGCGAAATACTGATAATGAGAAGGCAGGGTTATTTCTTTGCCGGCAAACATTTTTTCCTGAAGCGGCTTCTGCAGCCAGCGGGGAAATCCGGCTTCCGCAACCAGCAACAGGGACAGATGCTTTTCGTCAGCCGGACTGTTGAGCAAAAGCCAAATATAATGATAACCGGCGTTAGGCCCGGCCATAATATCTTTTACCAGCGCGTACTGTCGGCCGGAAGCGGAGGCCGATTTCCAGGGAACCGGTTCAGCCAACCGTTTTTCGACAACTGTCAAATCAGGCTGTTGCAGGCTTACACTGTTCAGGCCATAAAGTTCTTCTATATCGCCGGCAGGCCATTCATCAGGCCGGGACGGGATATTACTCCAGCGCCATACCGGAAAAGGTGTAGCCAGCACCGGGGCAAGCCGTATATCCTGACCTGCCCCCTGTTCAAGAATGCGCATACGTTCTTCCATGGCGCCGACATAGGAGGCTATGGATCCGTTATTAATACTGGCCAATACATTTTGCAGGTTAGGGGTGAAAAAGCATATTATCAGCATGGCCATTCCCACAAGTTTTCCCCAGAACGGGGCAATGCGCCCCAGCCGGGCGGGACGGCAAAGCAACGCCGCAAAAGCCAGATAGAAAGCTTCCAGCAGAAGCATATTGGCTTTTAGTTTGGGCGTGCCGTCAAAGGGGACGTCGCTGAAGGCATGCAGGGTTATTATGCCCAAAGTCAGTATTAAAAAACCCGCGCCTAAAGCCAGGGACATCTTAAGGCACGAAATTCTATGCCAGACGGACAAACCGGCTGGAGGCAACAGAAAAACAGCCAGCACTCCCAGCATGAAAGGGGAGATAAAAATTTCCGGAACACTGCTGAACCACAGAGGGAAAATATCTTTCAGTTGCGAAATTATCTGTTCAAAGCCGACATGGCGGTCAATGGCCCTGTTGAAATTGCCCGGCGCAAGAAAAGCCGTCAATAGCGCTATGGCAACCACCCAGGCAACCCGTTTGAAAATTTCCCTGTGCCGGTGGCCGTATATCCTGGCGCCCCCCCAAGCGAAAGCGGTTGCGACCGCGGCCGCAATAGCGGCATGTTCATAACAGCCAACGGCGGCGGCTCCGCTAATATAGGCAAACCATCGGTCTTTGAATTTTACCGTTTCTTTATGCCAGATATTGCATAATGACCATACATAAGTCAACAGCAAGGCGCTAGCCAGCCCCAATCCCAAAGTATCGGTCTGCAGATAATAAACCACATCCAGAGCCTGATAAGCGCAAAAAATTAACAGTACGGAACTGACGGCCAAAAACAGGCAAGATACTTTCTGTACCCCTTGGCAGACGCGGTTCAGGATTCCGAAAACGCTGACCCCATAGAGCGCCACAACCGCGCTGCACAGCAAGCCGTATGAAAACCGGTGCAAAACAGCGTCCCCCCAAAAAACAACCACAAAATGATGGGTAAAACGCCCGCTCCATGACTTCCAGGCCGAAATTATTTCTCTTTGCGCTTCATAGAAATCAAACAGATATCTGGCGGTGCGGGCCCGCCCGAAATCATCCGCCAAAGGGAAAAGGGAAAACATGCAGTAGAAAAAAGGAATACACAACAGCAAGGCCACGACCGTCAGGCCGATTGTATAAGGCTGTATATTTTTCAGCACTGCCTGACTACTTTCCGCCTGGCATTATTGCTTGAATGGGCCGGATAACCGAGGCATTCCGGTGAGGATAGAAGATAACGCCGTTGCCCAACCCAACCGCCTCCGGGCCGGCAACACGGCCGAAACGCCAGTTTAAATGGGGGGGGGGTAGTGCCGCCGGCTAAGGAATCAGCCTGAATGCCTCTGGGGCGATCGAGCCTGCCCGCAAGCAGAGCGGCGGCGGAATCCGGCGGATATTTTGAGGTATGGAAGGCTGTCATTTTTAACTCATACCACCCTTTTAGAAAAAATAGAGACGCCCAAGAAAAATATCATATTTTCCGGATTTTTCCCCCCTGATCAAAAAAATTTTCGGTGAAAAAGATGACTGCCATCGCTGTACTCCTCGTACGATGCAGCACTTAAAAATGTACCCTTTGGCAGCATTGCCGCCGGGTGCAAACTACAGTTCCGGCTGCTTGGCTTAAAAATAAAATACCTTTAAAGGGAGGGTAGGGCGGGAAATCATGGTATTTATTTTTAAGCCGCATAAAAGGCAGGGAATGAATCATCCAATTTCGCTTTGCGGTTCTTAACATCATAAAATATAAGTTTTAAATGTTACATAGTAGAAAGGGAAGCGCCGGCTAATCTTGACATCTTTTCCCGCCCTGGTAGTATATGCTAAAAGATCATGAGTATAAAAATACGCTTACATCCCTCCCCGGCTGAGGTCATGGCAAGATTCGGCTTCTCCGTCCGCCGGGGTCTGTTTACAGGTTTCCCCTTATGATTGCAGGCAAAGTAATGGTGGCCATGAGCGGCGGGGTTGACAGTTCCGTAGCCGCCTGGTTGCTGGCGGAGCGGGGTTGCACTTGCCTGGGAGTGACTTTAAAACTTTTCGCCAACCAGGATATTGGCATAAGCCGCGAGAAAACCTGCTGTTCCCTGCGCGATGCGGAAGACGCCCGCCGGGTGGCCCAGCAGGTGGGTATTCCGTTTTATGTGCTTAATTTCACAAATATATTTAAAGAACAGGTTATGGATCGCTTTGTCGACGCCTACAGCCAGGCCATAACCCCCAACCCCTGCATTGACTGTAACCGCTATATAAAATTTGACCGTCTCCTGCAACGCGCCCTTGTTTTAGGTCACGACTATCTGGCTACCGGCCATTACGCCCGGATTGAATTTGACGCCCGCAAGGGTCGCTATCTGCTCAAAAAAGGCCTGGATCAGGCCAAAGATCAAAGCTATGTACTTTACAGTCTGACCCAGGCGCAACTGGCCAAAATAATATTTCCCCTGGGAGAGATGACCAAGCGGCAAATACGGGCTATTGCTCTCCAACAGAATTTTGCCAATGCCGCCAAACATGACAGTCAAGACATATGCTTTGTGCCTGACGGCGACTACGCCCGCTTTATTGAAGACTATCGCCGCCAAGCCTCTGCCAAAGGCTATTTTACGGACCGCCAGGGCCATATCCTGGGTGAACACCGCGGCATCATTCATTATACCATCGGTCAGAGACGGGGGTTAAATCTGGCTCTGGGCAAACCGGTCTATGTATGCGCCATCAACGCCCGCGAGAATACTGTAGTCGTAGACGATGCTTCCGCGCTCTATTCCCAAACTGTTATTGCCAAAGATATAAACCTGATAGCATGGGAAAAAATCGACCGCCCCCTCACGGTGAAAGCCAGACTCCGCTACCGGCACAGGGAACAGCCGGCCCAAGTCTGGCAGCTTGATGAAAACAGTCTGCGGATTGAATTTGAACAACCCCAGAGAGCTGTCACCAAAGGGCAGGCAGTGGTGCTTTATGATGACGACATTGTAATCGGCGGCGGGACCATCGCCTGATTGCGCGGCTTAAAAATAAAAACCATGATTTTGCCCCCCCACCCCCCCGTTAAAGGGGTTTTTATTTTATACAAAACACCCCGGGAAAACCGGGTTGAAACCCGGGG